>DAPKRQ010000132.1:0-10619 GCA_031800475.1 Myxococcales bacterium LLY-WYZ-16_1 | reverse complement strand
GTTCCGAAAGCCGGAGTCTCTTCGACCGAATGGTCCGATTTGACCAGAAGTGGGGCGGAGCCGGGCTCTCGGTCCGAGGGGTCCGCGGGGAAGCGGGTGGCGATGGTCTCGATGTCCTCGGAGATGGTGTGTTCGATGGCCTGCGAAATCACCTCGCTGAGCTCGAGGGTGTTGGGCAAAGAGACCGGTATGGCTTCGGCCTGGCTCTCCTGCCGGAGCTTTTCCTCGAGCAGGCGCTGCACCAGGTGGCCCAAAGTCCGATGGTCTTGGTCCGGGTAGTACAAAAAGCGGACCCGACCCGCTTGTTGGGCGACCTCCGCGGCAGTTTGGGTCCTGCGTTCCGGTCGCTTGTCCAGCAGGCGCAGGACCAAACGGTCCAACTCGTCCGGTACCTCGGGGTTCGCTTCGGAAGGCGGCCGCACCTGGTGGCGGCGCATGCGGTCGCGGGTTTCGTCTTCGTCGGGTCGCCAAAACAGGGCCGATCCCGTGAGCAGCTCGTGGAGCAGCAGGCCGGTCTGATAGATGTCGGTCCGGGCGTCCACCTCCATGCCGACCGCCTGCTCGGGGGACATGTAGCCGGTGGTGCCCTTGACCACGCCGGCCCGGGTCTTGGGCATGGCGGCCACCTTCGATGCGGTCTTGGCGATCCCGAAATCCAAGATCTTCACCTCCCCTTCCCGGGAGATCAGGACGTTTCGGGGGTTCAGGTCCCGGTGGACGAGGCCCAGGGGTTGGCCGTCGGGACCGGTCTTTCGATGGGCATAGTCCAGGCCCTTCGAGACCTCCTCCACGATCAGCAGGGCCAGCCCGGGGGGAATCGAATCGCCGAAGCGGCGGGCCAGATCGATGGCCTGGAACACGTCGAGGCCATCCACGTACTCCATGGCGATGAAGTAGGTGCCCTCCACCCGGCCCAGCTCGTAGATGCCCACGATGTTGGCGTGGTTCAGGCTGACCGCGATCTTGGCTTCGGCGATGAAGCTTTGGACGAACTCCGGGTCTTTGGCGTGCTGCGGCAGGATCTGTTTGATGACCAGGTCCTTTTCGAACCCGTCGGCGCCGTACAGCTTGGCGGCGAATACCTCCGCCATGCCGCCCACCGCGATGCGGCGGGTCAAAAAGTACTTGCTGAACGTGGTAGGCTGGAACACGGGGCCTCAGCCGGGGTGGCTCGGATGACCCGCGCAACACCCTCCCTGCCGCCCCCGCATCATGCCTCGGGTCCGAGGGGATGGCAACGATGCTCGCGAAGACTCTGACGCGTTGCGCTGTGCTCCTGGGCCTGTGGGCCTGCTCCCGCACCGAAGAGCTCGGGCTGGTCCTGGTGGCCCCCCGAAGCCCCGATCCGTTCGCCGAGGTGCGGACCCTCCGTCTGACCGGGTTGGTGGAGGGAAGCCGGGTCGACTTGGGGACCTACCGATGGGACCGGGGGCCGTTCGATGCCCGCTTTACCCTCCCGGCCGATCTGCGCCGGGTGGTGGTCGAGGGGCTGGACCGCGACGGGCGCCTGCGGTCTTCGGCGGTGAGCGGCCGGTTGGACCTGGTTTTGGACCCTCCAGATGGCTCGCTGTCTTTGTTGTTCACCCGGGTCGGGGTCTTCAGCCGGCTGGACGCCGAGGCGGAGCCCGGGCTTCGTGCGCTCAGCGGACGGGCCGATGGGGCCCGGTGGTTCCTCGGTGGCCGGGATCCCACCGGCTGTCCGGTCCGCCAGGTCGAATGGCTCGACCGGTCGGGGCGACGCCGTGCGGGGCCCAGACTGCCCGAGGGCGTCGGTTTCGCGCCGGCCCTGCTCCAGTCCGAGACCCCTTCGGGCGCGGTCCTGGCGGTGGCGCGTCCCGTGGGGCCGGACTGCTTGGTCGAGGATGCTTGGAGCCTGGTGCGTTTCGACGGTCGACAGCTCACCACCGGTCGCTGGTCCGGTCCGTTTCCCGAAGGGGCCGCGTTCACGGCCCTGCCTGGGGGTGGCGCCCTGATTTTCGGAGGGACCGAGTCGGGCCGGGTCCGGACCGAGGTCGTGGAGGTGGACGGGGCCACCTTGGAGCGCCGAAGCCGGGGCCAGCTCGACCGGCCTCTGACGGACGCGGCGGCCGCGCGGGTTCCGGGGGGTCGGGTGGCTTTGATCGGCGGCCGCAGCCGCCTCACGCCCGATGCGGCCGTGGCGGACGCATCGCTCTTTTCACTGGAGACGTTCTCGACCCAGGGCGTCCGGCTACCGCTAACCCGCGCGCGGGTCGGGCCCGAGGTGGCGGCACTGCGCAGCGGGGCAGTCGCGGTGGTCGGCGGCCGGGATGCCGATGGGCCGGTGCCGGGTCTGGAGGTTTTGTCGGTGGCCTACGACCCGGCCGCGGCGGGAATCAGCGAGCAGGTCTTCGACGATCTTCCGGACTTGGATGGGCCGGCGACCTTGTTCGACCTGGACGACGGGAGCCTGCTGGTTTTGCCGCAGGAAGGAAGCACCGCCCACTGGCTTCAGTTGTTGCCGCAACGGCAGGTCCGGGTCCCGGCGCCGCCAGAGCCCCTGGTCGGCGGGCGGCTGACCGACGGCCTGGCCGTGTTCGCCGGCGCCGATGGGGGCTTTTGGGCTTTCAACGGGGGGCCTCAGCGGGTGCTGAATCAGCGGGCGCCGCGGCTTCGCATGCCGGCGAAGGGCGCTCTCGGCTTCGTGCCATCCCGGCCGGGGGCCTGGGAGATGGAGCCGGACGGTACGGTGGTGGGGCAGGTCGATGAAGCGCTGCCCTTCGACCCCCTCGTTCGGGCCTTGCTGATCGTCAGCGAGGGACCGTACTCCGAGTTCGAACTGGCCTTCGAAGCGGACCTGCAAGGGGTGGCGGCGGTGGTCTTTGGCATCGACGGCGACGACTTCGATCAGCTGGCCCTGCTGAACGAACCGCGCCTGATCCGCTCGCCGTCCTTGCGGATCCAAGGTGGGGTGGAGTGCACCGGGCAACCGACCCTGGTTCCCGGGCCGCGGCGGATCCGGGTGCGCCGGAGCGCGGGTGGGCGGCGGGTGGAACTCGACGTGGATGACGATCGAGAGGTCGATCTGCGTTGTCGGGTCGACGCGCCGACCCGCGGAGCACTGGGGGTCGGTGTGATCAGCGGCACGATACGCTTCACCGAGCTGTCCTTTCGGCTGCCCTGAAGCTTTCTCCCGAAAGATGGAGCTGCGACTCAGCTGGCGCGCTCGAGCGGCCAGTGCGAAGACGCTCCGAGCGATGCGAGCTGGCGCTCGATCTCTTCAACAGCCTCAGTCGTTCCATTCGAGCGTTCGGATGGGGTCATTCGTCGAAAATCACACAGCCGGTCCACGAAGTCCCGAATGTGTCGCTCCGAGCATCGTTCCAAAGGAATGCCCAGTCCGGCTCCGCTGCGTTCGAGAAAGTGTGCGTTGATGCACTGCTCAAAGTTGTTCGACTCGGGCATGGCCAAGACGGGCTTTCCGAGATGGAGCGCCTCGCCCACGATCTGGTTGCCGGCCGTGGTGACGAGTCCGGCGCTGCGCGCCAGATCGGAAACGAAGCGGTCGTCGTCGATGGCCCGGAAGCGAACCCGCCCTCGCGCGGGTTGCTCTCCGAGACCGTATACCACCACCGGTCGTCCGGCCCGTTCGAGGGCTCGCAGCAGCTGGGGGGGCGCGAAGCGTCGCAGGTACACCACCAGGCCGTCGCCGGCCTCCGGTCGGGCTGCCAACACCTGAGGCCGGAGGAATACGCCGACTTGAACCACGTTGTCGAAGCCACTCTTCAGGGGAGGCTGGTAGAAGGACGACACGACGCGGGAACGGGGCGCTGGTCCGTAGAGCGCTCGAACCACGGGAGCCATCAAAGAGGCGTGGAAGCGCAGCTTGGGAGGCAAGGTCGAAAGGTCGTTCACCACCAGGAAGTGTTGGTGGTCGACGGTCATGTGGGGCACGCCCGAGGCGTGGGCGGCCCGTGGCAGCGACGGTTCGAAGTCGCTGATCACCAAGTGGGGTCTCCGCGCCTCGATCGCCCGACGCAGGCGACCGACCAGCCGCGGCAGGCGCGCGAAGTACAGGGCCGCGTTCTTGGCCGTATGCAGCAGGTCCAGGTTTCGACGGGCGTCGTACCGGTTGTTGATTCCAGGGATCCAGTGCAGCTCCACGTCGGTCTGGGCGTAGCGCGGGCCAAGCATGGCGTACGCGTCCCCGGGGGCGAACAGCTCGATCTGGTGCCGGCCCCGGAGCGCTTCCACGAGCGCCAGGGCTCGGGTGGCGTGACCCCGGCCTTCGCCGGCCATGCTCATGAAGATTCGGGCCACGGCCAGGCGGTACCGCCGGGGCCTCGGGTTCGTCCAGTCGGGTCGGACTTGGGTTCGCCTCCCCGGGAGAGCCCTCAGCGGCTCAGGCTTCGGTCTCGGGAGCCTCGTAGAGGGCGTGCTTTCGGAGCAGGTGCCGCAGGTGCTTGCGGTCCATCGCGGCCAACCTGGCCGCCTTCGAGATGCTGCCATCGGCCCGGGCCAGCAGCCAGCCGAGGTAGCTTCGCTCGAACTGGGTCTCCCAGTCCTGTTTGTGGTCCGAAAACGATCGCTGCGGGTCGAACTCCGGCTCGGCGGCCGCCAGGGGCTCCTCGAAGCGCGGCTCGAGCATGAACCGGGCCACCCCGTCCCCGGTGTGAGCCAGCCACAAAGCCCGCTCGACCGTGTTCTTCAACTCGCGGACGTTGCCGGGCCATTCGTGGGCCTGAAGACGCGAGACCTCCTCCGGAGGAACTTCCGTCCGGTGGCCCGTCTTTCGTTCGAAAAGACCGATAAAGGTCTCGACCAAGATCGGTATGTCTTCCCGCCGATCCCGCAGCGGTGGCAAGTACAAGGGGAGCACCGCCAGGCGAAACCACAGGTCTTCCCGAAAGCGGCCCCGGCGAACCTCCTCCCGCAGGTCCCGCTTGGTCGCGGCCACGATGCGCACGTCGACCTCGAAACTCTCGCTGCTTCCCACCCGCTGAATCCGCCGCTCCTCGAGCCCGCGCAGCAGCTTCGGCTGCACGTCCAAAGGCAGCTCTCCGATCTCGTCCAAAAAAACGGTGCCGCCCTGGGCTCGCTCGAACGCGCCCTCGGTCCGTTGCTCGGCACCGGTGAACGCGCCCCGCTCGTAGCCGAACAGCTCGCTTTCGATCAGGGTCGGCGCGATGGCGCCGCAGTCCACGGTCTGCAGGGGGGCACCCGCCCGGGGCGACAACCCGTGGATCGCCCGGGCCAACACGTCTTTGCCCGTGCCGGTTTCACCCAGCAGCAGCACGGTGGCGTCCGTGGGAGCCACGGCCTCGACCATGCCGAAGATCTCCCGCATGACCAGGGAACGGGCCCGGGCGTCGCCCAAGGTGTCCCGCTCCGACGGCAGGACCGAAAGGGCCTCCTTCGATTCCTGGATCCGGATCCAGACGCCCCCCAAGTCCAGGCTGGTGTTCGGCTCGATGATCCCGGAGTGCAGTTCGGTTTCGTTGACCCGGGTCCGTCCCCCCGAAAGATCCACCGCCCGGATCCCCTCCGCTTCTTGGACCAGCTCCAGGTGGAGGGCGGCCACGTCGGGAAGTCGAATGTCTGCTCCCTCGCCCGAACCGACCGTGACGCGAAAGCGGTCCAGGGGGAACTCTCGCCCGGTGGCCTCGCCGCTCAGGACCACGAGCTTCGGCCGCTCCAGGCGCAGGGCACTGGGCACGTGGGTGGTTTTGGGGCCGTCCGTTCCCACCCGGCGACGCTTGCGCCGGCCTGCGCCCGCGTCAAGTCGTCCCACAAGGCCCTGGCGCGGGAACCCGGGCCCGCGTACCGTTCGGTCGTGTCGCGCTGGGCGAGCTGGGCCGACCGGCTCATGTCACCCGAGCTGCGCGGTCGGATCGATCGCCTGAATCCGGTCACCGGCCCGCTGGGGGTCGACGCGTTCGGGTTCGACCCGGGCGCGATCCGCTACGCGGCGCCGCCGATCGAGTGGCTCTACCGACATTACTTTCGGGTGGTGACCAAGGGAATTCACCAGGTCCCGCCAGGACGGGTCCTCTTGGTGGGCAACCACTCGGGGCAGCTGCCCTTCGACGGCTTGATGGTCGGTGCGGCCATGATGCTCGAGCACGAGCCCCCCCGGGTGGTCCGGTCCATGGTCGAGCGGTGGGTCCCGCGCCTTCCGTACGTCTCGATGGCCCTGGCTCGGCTCGGACAGGTCGTCGGCACGCCGGAGAACTGCCGACGTCTGCTCGAGCAGGAAGAGGCGATCCTCGTGTTTCCCGAGGGGGTCCGGGGCCTGAACAAGCCCTTCGCGCAGCGCTACAAGCTCGCTCGATTTGGCACCGGCTTCATGCGGCTCGCCGCCCAGACCCGCACGCCGGTGGTGCCGGTCGGCATCGTGGGAGCCGAGGAGCAGGCTCCGGCTCTCGCGAACCTGGACCGCTTGGCCAAGCCCCTCGGTGCGCCGGCCCTTCCGATCACGCCGTTCTTTCCCTGGCTGGGTCCGGCGGGTCTGCTGCCCTTGCCGACCCGCCATCGGATCCACTTCGGCCGCCCGATGGAATTCGAGGGCCAGGGCGACGAAGAGGACGAGGTGATCCAAAGCCGCATCGAAGAGGTCCGCGAGGCGATCCGGGGTTTGGTGGACGCGGGGCTGCAAGAACGGGAAGGAATCTTTCGATAGATGGACCAGGGCGTGGTGATCGCCACCGGGGCCGCCGGGAATTTGGGTCGGCTGCTCGTTCAGCAGCTGCACCGGGTTCGAGAGGTGGTCGCGGTGGACCGGCGGCCGATCGCGGGGCTTCCGAAAGACGTGCAGGCTCTTCGGGCGGACATGCGATGGCGTGGCATCGAAGACGTGTTCCGCTCCGGTCGGGTGCAGGGCATCTTGCACATGGGTCTGATCCACAACCCGAGAAACGAGGTCGGGCAGTATCGATACAACGTGGCGGGCACCCAGCGCTTGTTGGAGCTCGCGGCGAAGTACGGCGTGGAAAAGTTCGTGATGCTGTCGAGTGCCAACATCTACGGACCCCATCCGGACAACAGCCACTTCTTGACCGAAGACGCGCCGCTGCTGGGCGCGGAGCATCATGTGGAGATCCGTGATCTGGTCGACGTGGACCGGATCGTTCAAAGCTTTTTCTATCGGCACCCCGAGATATCCACGGTGATGCTCCGGCCGGTGCACATCGTCGGGCCCCGGGTTCGGAACGCGCCCGCCAACTACCTGCGGCTGCAGCGGCCCTGGACGCTGATGGGGTTCGACCCCATGGTGCAGCTGATCCACGAGGAAGACGTGGTGGAAGCGCTGTTGTTGGCGCTGCATTCGGAAGAAAAGGGCATCTTCAATGTGGTGGGACCGGGCGAAGCCCCTTTGTCTCGGATTCTGAAGCTTTTGGGTCGCAAACCGCGGGCCGTGCCCCCACCCGTGGCCAGCGCACTGATCGAGCGCGGGTGGCGCTGGGGCCTGAGCAGGTTTCCGGATCCGGAGCTGAGGCACATTCAGTACAGCTGCGTGGTCGACGGGGCGGCGGCGCGAGACCGCTTGGGCTTTCGGCCCCGGTACGATTTTCGTTCGACCGCGCTATCGGTCGATGGCTGACCCGGGAGGAACCGAGCGAAGGCGGACTCAGCGGGCCGGCAGCGTCGGGCTCAGGGCCTTTTCGAGTTCGGACCGGGGGGCTTCGGTCGCCATGCTGCATAGGGCCTGGGGCTCCGAGGAACCCATGTAGGCCGACAGGAAGCGGGTGCAGCCGTTCGGGTCCAATCGGACCAGGATCGCCACGCCGGCCGCGGCTGCGGCCACCCGCGCTCCGCGCCCGTCTCCCGCTGCTTCCAGCCGGCAGGCCGGGCGAAAGGCGTCGACCCAGGCTTGGGCGGCCAACTCTTCCCCGTCCAGGTCCTCGGGCACCGTCCCGTCCGGTGCCGCTCGGCGGTTCTGCGTGAGGTAGCTGCGGACCGCCCGGCTCCACGCCGAAGCGCAGTCGGTCTCGGACCGAGCCAGGGCCTTCGCGGGCATCCCAAAGCCGAAGAGGCCGAACGCCAGAACACACAAGGTCGCGCGCATGCTCGGGGATATATCGGGGAGCCGGCCCCGCCACAAGAATCGGGCCCTCGGCCCGCTGCCGCTCCCGCCTGGCGGGGCGCCCCGATGTGGGCGAGCATGGGGCCGTGGCGTTCCCCCAGCCGTTCGGCGAGTACGTGCTGGTCGGCCCGCTCGGCCAGGGCGGGGCAGCGGAGGTGTTCCTCGCCACCCGACAAGGGTTCAGCGAGAGGCTGGTGGTCAAGCTCCTCCGGCCGGAGCTGCTCGAGATGCCCCGGGCTCGGCAGCGTTTCGAGCAAGAAGCCCAGATCGCGGTCCGGGTGGACCACCCGTCGCTGATCCGCGTCTTGGACGTAGGGGTGACGGACGGACAGCCCTTCATCGCCATGGATCTGGTCGAAGGTGCTCCCCTCAGCAGCGTTCTGCAGGCTGCCGCCGAGGCTCGACGTCATCTGCCGGTGCAATCCGTCCTGCGAATCCTCGACGCCGTCGCCGAGGGGCTCGACGCGCTTCATGGAGCAGTCGACCCAGATACGGGCGAGCCGTTCGGTTTCGTTCACCGAGACGTGGCCCCGAAAAACGTGATCGTCACCCGCCAGCTATCGGCCGTGTTGATCGACTTCGGTATCGGCAAATCGAACCTGCGCCCTTGGCAGACCGCTGTCAAAGCCCGACTCGGTTCGCCGGGGTACATGTCGCCGGAGCAGTTGCGGAGTGCGGCGGTCGACCGCCGCAGCGACCTGTTCAACCTGGGCATCCTCGCCTACGAGCTGCTGACCATCGAACCTCTGCTGGACCGCGGCGCCTTTGCGGAGATGCTCCAGAGCGCAGAGGCCGCCGAGAGCCGACGCCTGACGGATGCGCGACCCGAACTCGGTCTGGCCGCGGAACGGGTGGTGCTCCGCATGCTTTCGACGGACCCGGACCGCCGGTACCCGAGTGGCCGGGCATTCATGGCCGCGCTCCGGCCAGCGCTCGAGATTGTTCGCCTTCCCGAGGCGGTCGACGACCGCTGGATCCGGGTGGTCATCGACGACCACTGTCGGGAAAAGATACCGGCCCTGCCGGATCTTCCGCCCCGTGTCGAGATGGACCACTCCACGGAACACACTCGGATCATCGCGCGAAGAGAATCGATGGACTCCGACTCCTTGACCCTCGGCGGTGTCTCGTCGACCACTTCACCGGAGCTTCCGCATTTGTCCGAGTCCCGGCCGGAGACGGAGGCCGAGCCGCCGACGGTGCACCTCGCTCGAACCCTCCGAGAGCGACCCTCGCACTGGGGCCGCCTCCCGCCGTCGGACTCGGACGAAGGCTTTCCGGAAGACGAGACTCCGACCCTTCTGCCCGACAGCAAAGAGCCGCTGCGGCCCGCCGTCCCGGTGAGGGGGCGGGCGGCCCGAAAGGCCACGACGGGGTCCGAGGGCGAGCATCGAAAGTCGACGACCTCGGGAGTCGACGATGCAGAAGCGACGCTTCCTCACCAGCCGCTGCGTTTCGCGCCGGACAGCCGCACCACGGCACCCCCGCCGATCGAGGATCATTCGGATCGAAACGCCACGATCGAGATGGCCTCCAAGGAGTCGGCGGCAGCCTCCGTGCTCGGACCAAAGCAGGTATCGTTTCAGACGACTCCGATACGCATCGCCCTTTGGATGAGCATCGCCATTTTGCTGGGTGTTCTCGTCGCCAGCATCGGGGTGCGGTTGTGGCAGGGAAGCATCGTGCCGGTGGAGGTCCCCACCGCCCCCGTGCAGGATGCCGTCTTGGATTGAGCGACGATCGCCGAGTGGTTCAGCCGGAATGAGAACGGGACAGGGCCCGGGCCGGGTCCGTGACTTCGGACAGGGTGGAGACCGTGGCATCCAGCCCCTCCTGAAGGGCGTCCAGGCCTTCCCGAAGGCCGTCCAATCGGGCGGTGGTGTGACCGGGGACGCCCGCGGGTTCCGCAGCGCTCGCGCGCAGTTGGATCAGGGAAAAACGGAGCCGCTCGAGGAGCGCCACGTCGGCGTGAAGCCGAGCCAGCACCCGCTGGCGACCCCGATCGATGCGCGTCAGAGCGGCCATTTGGGCCCTCAGACTCTCTGCGGCTTGCTCGAGCGTCTCGCGTGCCACCGGGTCGTCGTGGTCCGCGGCTTTCCGGAGGAGTCGTTCGGTCTGCTGCTCGAGCTCCCTCGGCGTCCATTCCTCGAGGTCCTGCTGCAGTCGGCGCAGCTGGGCCGCTGCCGCAGCGAGTTGAAGCATGATCGGCCGGAGCTCTCCGGCCAGCTCGCCCAGGGCTTCGGGCTCTCGGCACATGCTTCGGTAGTGGCGCAACGCACGTTGCAAAAGGTCCGCCACCTCGCCGTCGCGAACGCCGAGCAACTCCCGATAGCGGGCTTCGACCGGATCCTCCGGCGGCATCAGATGCTTTCCGCCTGAGCCGAGTCCGACGAACAGGCCGCCCGCTGCGCCACACAGCGCCGTGGCTGCAGCGCCGGGTACGAGGGGGTCGAACACCTGCCACGCCCACAACACTTGGGCGACCCAAGCGCCCGCCGCGCCGAGCAGTCCCGACGCCAAGACTTGGAGGGCGCGCCGACCCCAGCCGCCCTGGGGCGCCAAGATGGGCATCGACGCC
>DAPKRQ010000131.1:0-18559 GCA_031800475.1 Myxococcales bacterium LLY-WYZ-16_1 | reverse complement strand
CTTCGTGAAGACCGAGCGGACCATCCCGGCCGGACAGCTCGAGTCGTCGTACGAGTTCTCGCTCGAGCCGATTCCAAACTGAGTCGGTCCCTTCTCGACGAGGGTTTCGGACTTCCCAGGATGGCGGTGAAGTCGGACTCGTGTCAGTCATCGTCATCAGTGGAGGTCCGGTCTCCTCATCCTGCGATCCGATTTCCCGACCGAAGCGGGCGGGACCTGCAAGCGGTCTTGCATGAGGCAGACGCTGGTACGGTCATCGAGCTTGCGCCGGGTCGATACGAGGGCCCGCTGAACCTGCGGCGTCCCGTGACGTTGAAGGGCGCGGGGGACCTGACGCGCTTGGTGTCCCTCGATGGCCCCGCGGTCACGATTTCCCCGGAAGGCACGGAATTGGTGTTTTTGGAATCTCTGGCCCTGGAGGGGCCCGAGGGCATCCGGGTGCGACAGGGGAGGGTGCGGCTGTACAACGTGCACGTGACCGGTGCCCGCAGTCACCGATCCGGCGGAGGCCTGGCCGTGGAAGGCGGCGAGGTCGAGGGCGCCCTCGTTCGCATCGAAGACTGCACCGCCGCCCGAGGCGGCGGGCTCGCCGCGTACCATCGTGCCCGGGTCGTGCTCCGCGACGCTCAGTTTCGGGAGTGCGAAGCCGAGACGGGGGGCGCCTTGTGGCTCGCGAACGAAGCTCGGGTAGACCTGGTGGGTGCCACCTTGGCCCAGGTCCGGGCCCGGCGCCATGCGGGCGGGCAGGCCATGTGGCTCGGGGATCCGCAAAAAGAAGGACCCTGCTCGAGGCTCGAGCGGGTGCGATTCGAGGACGCTCCGTTCGGAAGGCCACTCGTGATGGAGCCGGAGGGCGCCGGACGGGTGGTCGTCGTCGAGTGCGATCTCCCTTCCGACGTTTCGCGGATCTCCGGGGTCGTCGACGACGGGAACAACCGTTGGCGCTGAAGTGCGGGACCTGACCCTCGAGTCCTCGACCGCGCCGGTGGCTCGCAAGGGCTTCGGCACCTTCCTGGGCGTCTTCACACCTTCGCTTCTAACGATTTTGGGTGTGATCATGTACCAGCGTCTCGGCTGGGTCGTCGGCCACGCAGGTGTCGCCGGGTCCCTGGTCGTGATTGCGCTGGCCCACGTCATTTCCATCACCACCGGCCTCAGCGTCGCGTCGATCGCCACGAACCGCACGGTCCGGACTGGGGGTAACTACTATATCATTTCGAGATCGCTCGGGTTGTCGGTGGGGGGGGCGATCGGGCTGGCGCTGTACGCAGCTTTGGCGTTGGGAGTGAGCCTTTACGTCATCGGTTTCGCAGAGGCGTTCCTGGCTGCGGTGGACTTGGCTCCGTTCGAATCAGACGTTCAAAATATTCGTTTCATCGGAAGCTCAGCGCTGGCTGTCCTGGCGCTTTTGACTTGGACGAGCACGACTCTCGCCATTCGTACGCAGCTTTTCGTCCTCGCTGCCATTGCCGTGTCTGTCGGGTCGATCCTGTTGGGCGGCCCCGTCGAGGTCGACGCTGGACAGGCTCACGTGGGGTTGAATCCGCCCACCGGCAGCGCCGACCTGGCCACGGTCTTTTCGGTGTTCTTCCCGGCAGTCACCGGTTTCACCGCGGGCGTGGGTATGTCGGGCGATCTGAAGAACCCGAAGCGGTCGATTCCGCTCGGGACGATGCTCGCCATCGGGGTGGGGCTGGTCGTCTACGTGGCATTGGCCGCCCTGCTCGCGGCGTGGGTTCCGGTGGAGCCGCTGCAGCAGGACTACAACATTCTTCGCCGGGTCGCGGCCTACCCAGAGCTCGTGACCGCCGGCGTGTTTGCCGCCACTTTCAGCAGCGCTCTCGGAAGCCTCCTCGGCGCACCCCGGACCCTGCAGGCCCTGTCTTTCGACGGTATCCTTCCGAAGTGGGTGGCCTGGGGGGAGCGAGAGCCACGCATGGCCTTGGCGATCACTTTGATGATCGCCGAAGCCGGCATCCTGATCGCACGGCTCGACGTGGTCGGCTCGGTGATCACCATGTTCTTTTTGACCTGCTATGGCTGCCTCTGTCTGGCCTGCGGGCTCGAGCGGTGGGCGAGCCCCGACTTTCGTCCGCAGTTCAAGGTTCCGATCTGGGTCAGTCTCGCCGGGGCGGTCGCGTGCTTTTTGGTGATGTTTCGGATCGATCCCTTGGCGATGTTCGCTGCGGTGGCCTTCATGGGCCTGTTGTACGCCGGTCTGAAGCGACGCCAGCTGGTGCTCGGGACTGGGGACACGTGGGGCGGGGTGTGGTCCGCCGTCGTTCGCATGGGTCTGATGCGCCTTCAGCGGTCGAGCAGTCGGAGCGCTCAGAGAAACTGGCGACCGACCATGCTGGTGGTCGGCCGACAGCGTCCCCAAAACCCCCTCTTGGACTTCGGGACCCAGCTGGTCGGCGACCGGGGGATCTTGACCCACATCCATTTGAAGGAGGGCGAGCCGCCGAACCCGCGGCCAGACAAGGTTTTGGAGGAGGCCTACCCCGGGATCTTCGCCCGCATCCAAGGTTGTCGCGACGTCTACGACGCGATTCCGGAGCTTGCGGCCCATTTCGGATTGGTCGGGATGGAGACCAACTCGGTGCTTTTGGGATGGCCGCAGCTGGCGTCCCAGCGAAGTCGGTATGCTCAGATGATCGACCGCTTGGTGGCTTTGGACCTGAGCGTGTTGATGCTGCGCTACGATGAACAACGCCGTTTTGGATCTCGGGAGCAGCTGGACATCTGGTGGGATGGCGAGGCGCCCACCGGGCCGTTGATGTTGACGCTGGCCCACATGCTCACGACCCACCCCGACTGGAAACACACCCGGGTACGGGTGTTGGTGAACGGGCGTCGGGGGCAAGATGAGGACCGGGCCCAGCGCGCCCTCGACGCGATCATCCAGGAGTCGCGGGTGCAGGCGACCGGGGTGCTTTTGCCGCCGGTGGAGGACGAAGAGGGACTGGCGGCACGGATCCGTCAGGAATCTTCCCGTGCCGACCTGGTGATGATCCACGCCCGTCAGCCCCATGAAGACCTGGGTTTCGTGGCCACCAACGACGCCTTGATGCGACCCCTGGGCACCACCTTGCTCGTGCGACCGTCGACCTTCTTCGCTCAAAAGGCCACGGTCTTCGAAGCTGGGACCATCGACTTGACGACCGCCGGTTCGAGTCGGGTTTCGGTGCCGGCGTCGCTGCCGGCGTTGCTCGAACCCCTGCAGGCGCTACAGCAGCGCCTGGCCGACGCCAACGAGCGGTTCGCGCGCTCCTTCGACCGGCCCGCCCACGAAGAGGAGGTCGACCTGCTCGCCGACCTGACCGAGGCCGCCGACCAGATCCGCCAGCTCGAGCGACGGCTGGAGCGGCGCGGGAGCCGAAAGACCACCGCTCGCGGGCTGTTGGAGTGGGCCCAGTCCCGGTTTCTTTCGGCCGCGGAAGAGCGGGTGCGGGCTCCGTTTCGGCCCCCAGGCCAGGTCCGAGAGTCGAAGGAGCCCTGGGAGCGCCGGCTGCTGGCCGGCTTCGACCGACTTCGCGAAGACGTGGAGCGAAGCGTCCAGCGGCTGCCCGACGGCGTCGAGGTGCCGACCGAGCTGGAAGACTGGCTCCCCCGGGCCGGCGATCCGATGCGGGTACGTCTGCGGAAGGCCTGGGTGAGAACCTGGGTCGAGCTATTTCGGCGACCCCATCCGAGCCGGTTCGTGGCGGTCCGGCGACCGGCCGTCGCCCTTTTCGCGGCGGCTCTGCCGACCGATTTGCGGGACGCCCTGCGGGTGGCGGGCCAGCGTCGGCTGGAGGCGGTGCACCGCGCCCGCCGCCTGGTGCAAAGCGTGCAGCGGCTCTTCGACAACCTGCAGGCCGAGTTGGATCAAGAAGGCGCCGAGGCGGTGGATGTGGATCGACTGGCGGGCCGGGTGTCCCGTCAGCTGACCGATCTGCTTTCGCAGGCGCGAGACCAGCTCGAGGCCCAGCGGGCCGAAGACGAAAAGATCCAAAGCCTGCTCGGCGCCCGACTGGAAGATGCCGCAAGTCGGCTGTCGGATCAGCTTCGACGGCCCGGATCGGCCAAGCGACCCGGTCCCTCCGCGCCGGTCGACCCCAGCACCTGGACCGAGCGACATCGGGCTTCGCTTCAAGCGCTCCGATTGGATCTGCAGGTCGAGGCTTGTGTGGTGGAAGGGCGCCGGGGTCTTTCCGCTTTGGAGGTACGGCTTCGCCGGGAACTCGAGCAGGGGCCGCTGGGGGCCATCGAGCAGGCCGTGGAAGTGATGCAGCGGATCGGGACCTTGCGGGAACGCTACGAGTCGGGCGACCCGGAGGGCGACGGGGCGGGCGAGGTGCCGGTGTGGAACGAGACCTTCGTGCAGGCTGCCGACGAACTTCGCACGGCTTTCGATCGGGCGTACCGCCCCGATGTTGCGGAGATGACCGAGCAACTGCTGGCCCATCTGGCCCGAGGGGCGGAGCGCTTGCCTCTGTCGGCCACGGTGCCTGTGGACGGCGGGTTGGAGCATGCCGAAGGGGATCGACCGGGACGGTCCTCGTCCACGGTGCCGGCCCGCCGGCTGGCGCAGGCACACCTGGAGTCCCGGGTCGCACGGTTCGTTCAACGGGAACTGCAGCCCTTGCCCGAAGCGGTGCGCGCGGCCGAGGAGGTCTTGGTCGACGCGGTGCGCCTGGTGGCGTTCGAACTCGAGCAAGCCGCGGCGGCTGAGCGAGAAGACCGCTCGGCCGATTTGGAAGAGGCAGGCACCCTGGCCTTGGGCGGCATCCTGGAAGAACGGATCCGGCGCCTGAATGAGGCGCGGGACCGCCTGGTCGGGGTGCTCGGGGAGCTACGGGACAAGCTGGCAGGTGCGGCGCTGCAGCGGGTGGAGGCGGTGCGGTCGGCGGTCTTTCGGACCTCGGGTGCCGGGACCGCTGCCCCGGTGGCCCGCAGCCGTTCGGTGGGCCGGTTCGTGCGGTCCGCCCGGGACAAGGCGGCCGACGTGCGCGGTCGAGCCCTTCAGATGGCCGAGGGGCTTCGTCCCCAAGCGGGCGGCAACCGGGGCTCTCCGTCCACCGTGGTCGACGGAGTCTTGCGCTTGCGGGAGGCCCTCGAACCGAATCCGGACGTGCAGGCCAACTTGCCCCTGCTGTACCGGCGCATCTTCGGCCGCTCGGCCCTCGAAAACCGCGACCTGCTGGTGGGTCGGGACCGGGAGCTCGACGCGCTCAACGAACTGGCGGAACGGTGGGCTCGCGGCCACGCCGGTCCGGTGGGGATCGTCGGTCTGCCGCGGAGTGGTCGCACCTCTCTGTCGACGGTGTGGGCCCGCGAGCGGGAAGCGCCTTTGCTCCGAATTCCCCCGCCGTCGGGAGGCCCCCGAACCGCCGACGGGCTGAATGAAGTGATCTCTCGGACAGTCGGAGCCCGGGCCGGGCAGAGCGCGGAAGGTGCCTTGCGCACGGTGGCGCCCGGATCGGTGATCCTGGTCGACGACCTGGGTGCGTGGATCGAGCGATCCGTCGAGGGCTTGCAGGCCCTCAAGCTGTGGCTCCGGTTGTTTCGGCGGCTCGGGGACCGGCATCTGTTCTGCGTCTCCATGACCCCCTGGGTCCGGGATTTCTGTGCCGCCGCGGTCGGTCTCGAGGAGGTCCTGCTCGGCAGCGTCCCCTGCGAGGCCCTGGATCGGAAGGAGCTCGAACGGGCGTTGCTGCTGCGGCAGCGCACCACGGACTTCGAACTCGAATTCGCCCGAACGTCCCGGTTTCGCGGGTCCGGGCAGTCGCAAAAGGCCCACTTGGATCGCCTGCACCTTCGCAGTCGCGGCAACGTGGGCGAGGCGGTGGACTCGTGGCGCCGGTCCGTGACCCACTTCACCGAGCGTCGGGTGGGCTTGTCGGTGTCGGCCGCGCCGGACCCGGGCGTGCTCGGTCGGCTGCCGGTCCGCTGGAAGGCGGTGCTGGGGGCGCTCGCCTTTCACCGCGGGCTGAGCGCGGCCCAATTGGCCCGGAGTTTTCGCATGCCGCGGGAAGAGGCGCAGGCCGTGCTGTCCGATCTGGGACGGGCGTCGCTCGTTCGAAGCGACCGCAACGGAGCCCATTCCATCGACCCGGTTTTGCAGGCTCCCTTGCTCGATGTGCTGCGGCAGGAGCGGGTGTTGTCGTGACCACCGGGACTTCCAGTGCAGCGGCGCCGGCCTCTGGCGGGCCGGATTGGACCCGCTGGGAAGGGTTGCCGGGGCCGGATTGGCCGGGTTGGCAGAACATCCCCCGGCCGGAAGGACCGGCCGTCACCCTGCTCGGACTGGTTGTCGGTTGCGTTTTGGCCGGGGCGGGTCTGGCGCTGGTCCTTCGGGCCCTGCGCGGGTTGCCCCGGGGCGAGCGGCTCGCGCTTCGCGGGGGACCGTGGGCCTGGGCCGGCTTCGGCGTGGGCGTGGCCGTGGTCTGGGCCCAGACCTGGCCCCGGGGGTCGAGCGAGATCGCCTTGGCATTGGCCGGATTGGGGGCCGCTTTGCTCTGGTTCATGGGGCGGGACGTGGCCTGGGGCTTGTGGGTTCGGCGCCGGGTCCCCGAAGGCGCGCAGCTGCGGGTGGGCGACATGGAAGGCCGGGTGCGGGCCTTGCGGTCCCGGGGTCTGGAGCTCGAATCGGAGGGTTGGGTTCGACATGTGCCGTACCGGGCCTTGCTCGGGCCGTTCTCGGTGCGTCGTGACTCCCGCCGCAGCGTGTTCCCGGTGCAGCTCGAGCTGCCCGTTCCGACCGGGACCGATCTGGGCGGCGCCCGGCAGCGCCTGCGGGAGTGGGTCTTGTGCTCTCCGTGGGCCTCGCTGGACGTGCCGCCTCGGGTGGAGGTGGTCGGGGCCACCGACGAGCCTCCGCGGTTTCGGGTCCAAGCGGCCACCTTCGTGCCCGAAGGCGTTTCGCAGCTGCAAGCCCACGTGCGCGGGGCGTGGAGCGATGGTGGGGACCGAGCGGGCCCCGTTGCAACCGACCGGGCACCGCGTTAGACCACAGGTCGGATGTCGCATGGCCCGCTGCCCGGGCTCGCCCTCCTTGCCTGGATCCCGCTGTCGGTTTTCTTCTTCGCCCGCTATTCGGCGCCGCGGGCCGTGGTGATCTGCATCTTCGGCGCCCACCTGTTCCTGCCCGAGCTGGCCGCCTTCGATTTTCCACTGGTGCCGCCGATGGACAAGGACCGTCTGTCGAGCCTGACCGCATTGATTCTGCTGTGGATGTTCCATCCCCGGCGGGTCGCCGACTGCGGGCCCTACACCCTGATCGGGCTGCTGTTCACCGCCCAACTCGTGCAGGAGTTCGGCTCGGTCTTCACCAACCAGGACGGCCTCAGCTACGGCATATGGCGGGTGACCCACCTGCCGGGGTTGACGCCCCGCGATGCCTTGAGCGGGGGCATCCGCACGTTTTTGGACCTGGCCGTGCCGTTTTGGGTCGGGCGGATGTGCTTTGGGAGTTCCCGGGACCTTCGGGAAGGTCTGCGCCAGTTCGTGTGGCTGGGCATCATCTACTTGCCGCTGGTGGCCTGGGAGCTTCGCATGTCGCCGAACCTCCATACCTACGTGTACGGCTACCCGCCCCATTCGGACTTTTTGCAGACCGTCCGCTGGGGCGGGTGGCGGCCTCAGGTTTTCACGCGGCATGGGCTCACGCTCGCCATGGACATGCTGGGGGTGTTCTTGCTCGCGGTGGCTTTGGGCCGGGCCCGGGTCCAGGTCTGGAGCTACTCCGCCAAGCTCCTGAACATCGTGTTGGGGGCCATGCTGTTGTTGTGCAAGAGCACTGGCGCGATCCTGTACGGCTTGTGCTCCTTTCCGCTGCTCCGGTCCTTTTCGCCTCGGTGGATCCTGCGGGTCGCCGTGTCCCTCGCCTTGGTGGCCCTGACCTATCCCTACACCCGGGCCACAGGGCTGTTTCCGACCGAATACCTGCTGGAACAGGCCGAGAAGATCAGCAAGGACCGGGCGGACTCGCTGGCCTTTCGCTTTCACCACGAGGAAGTGTTGCTCGAAAAGGCGCTGGAGCGTCCGATCTTTGGCTGGGGAGGCTACGGTCGAAACCGGGTCTACCACCCGGGCAACGGCGAAGACCTGTCCGTCACCGACGGCGCTTGGGTCTTGTTCATGGGGACCGGAGGCTTGGTGGGCCTGTTCCTGACCTTTTTCTACCTGGCCTATCCGGTGCTGCACGCATGGCTGGTGTCTTCCAAGGTCCGCCGCCTGGGCGACCGGGTCTTGATGGCGGCGGTGGCCCTGTACCTGTCGCTCACGCTGGTGGACCTGCTGCCGAATGCGGGGTTGGGACCCGTGCAGCTCCTGCTCGCCGGCATGTTGGCAGCCGTCGCTCGGTTCCTACCACACGAAGAAGACGTGCCGGGGCCCGCGCCTTGGGCGGCGGCCTACGTCCCGGTCCCGGGCGCTGCACCCGGTTGGGTCGCGGGCCCCGCTCCGGTCCCTCCGGGCTGGGCACCTGGGCCCGGCGGGGTCCCCCCCGCGGATCCCCATGCACCCGGATGGGCCGACCCCCGCGCCGGCATCGCGCCCGACCCGGCCGGTCCGGAGGAGACCACCTCGCCGGGCGCTTTGCCCCGACGCCCCGGACAACGAGGAAAGGGTTGAGAGCGGCGGGCTCGGTTGCCCTGGGCCGCTCCCTGCCTCTACCTTGACCCCGATGATTCGAGACCTGGACGTCGAGCGGCTCCGACGACAGTTCAACGAAGCCCGACCCTTCCGGTTCGTGGCCATCGACAATTTTCTGGAGCCCGGGGTCGCGGAAGAGGTGGCTGCCGCCTATCCGAGCTTCGAGGAAGCCGCCGCGCGAGGGCGGGAGTTCAAGACGGTCAACGAGCTGCGCAAGCTCCAGGTAACGGATTACGGCCACTTTCCGGAACCGGTTCAGCGGCTGGCCGACAGCCTTTCGGACCCCGAGTTCCGTCAGACCCTGAGCGCCATCACGGGGATCGAAGATCTGTTGTGGGACCCAGATTTCAACGGGGGCGGGATTCATCAGACCGCCCGGTCCGGGATCCTCGACGTTCACGTGGACTTCAATCTCTTGGAGAAGCGCCAATGGTACCGTCGTTTGAATCTTCTCCTCTATTTGAACGAGCGGTGGGACCCGTCGTGGGGCGGGCTGCTCGAGCTGTGGGATCGCGACGTCCGCGAGCGCCACCATGCGTTTCTTCCGGTGATGAATCGCTGTGTGATCTTCGAAACCAGCGAGATCAGTTTTCATGGCGTGACCGCCGTGAACGCTCCCGAGGATACCCCTCGGCGTTCTTTCGCCTGTTACTACTATACTCGAGAGCAACCCGCCGGAGTCACCGGCGTGGCCCACTCCACGATCTTTCGCGCGCGGCCGAACGAGCCCTTCAAGAAGTATGTGTTCATGCCGGCGGAGCGGTTGCAAAAGCGGATTCGGGCCGCTCGGGGCCGCGTAAAGGACCGGGTGAAGTCGTTGATCCAGCCGACGCGTTGAAGGCACTCAGAGCCGACCTCGCTTCGTCCAGATCGTGCAATCGCTTCACGCGATCGAAACAGGTTGTGAAGTTGGGTTCGGCCTCGGACAGAGCCCGCAGCCATCCTTTCAGCCGTCCCAGGGCGACCCGCGGCCCGTCCCGGTAGCGCGGGTCGGTCGTGACCCCGTCGATGAAACGCAACAGCAGGCCCATGGAAGACGCCACGGGCCACGGGCCCCGATCCAGGCCCCGGAGCCAGCGGAATAGGTTGGGGCGCCGAAAGGCCCCGCGGCCGAGCATGAACGCGCGGCATCCGGTGACTTCAGCGCATCGGCGGAGGGCGTCCGGGTCGAAGAGATCTCCGTTGGCCACCACCGGGACCTTTCTTCGGCGAGCCACCTCCCCGATCCGGCCCCAATCTGCGTGTCCGCGATACATCTGAACCTTGGTGCGGCCGTGAATGGTCAGCCAGTCGGCCCCACCGTCCTCGGCGGCCGCGGCGATGTCCTGCACCTGGTCCGGGTCGTCCCAACCGAGTCGGATCTTGGCCGACACGGGAACGGTCCGGGGCACGGCGCGACGGACCCGGTCGACCACCTGGCGCACGCGCTCGGGGGTGCGCAGGAGGGCGGCGCCGCCGTCGTGCCCGTTCACCTTTTTTGCCGGACAGCCGAAGTTCAGGTCGATGCCGAGGGCTCCCAGTTCGACCGCCACCTGGGCCGACTCGGCGACCAGCGCGGCGTCCCCCCCGAGCAGCTGCACCATGACCGGTACGCCGTTGGCGGTGCGGCCCCCGCGTCCGAGCTCGGGACAAGATCGAAGCAGCACCTTCGGAGACGAGGGACGCTGCACGACCCGAACGAACTCGGTCACGCACAGGTCCATGCCCCCCATGCCGGCCAGCAGCCGCCGTACCACCGCGTCCGAAATGCCTTCCATCGGTGCCAGGGCCAACGACAGCCGGTCGGGGGCCAGCCAGGCCCCGGGCCCGTTCCTTGACTGGCCCCCGGGCTCGCCTACAATCCGCCGGGCATGCGCCTCGGCAGCCCTTTGCTCGCCTGTTCTGTGGTGGCCTGCGCCAGCGGTGGCGGCGACGAGCTGCGCACCGAGTTGTCTCGACTCCGACAAGAGGTCTACGCCCTGCGCACCGACCTGCGGCACACCCGGGAAGACTATCGTGCCCTGCGCACGGAGGTCGAGACGTTGAAGCAGGCCCCGTCGGTTCCTCCAAAACCGCCCGCCGCAGCGGCGTCGGATCCCGAGCCGCCGGCTCTGCCGGTGGTGAAGCTCACGTCCGACGGCAAACCGGTACCGGTCGAAGAGCAGATGGGCGCCATCGACGACGGAAGCCCGCCGATTCTGATCAAGATGGGGCCGGGGGTTCCGGAAAAGCTCGAGGTCGACGAGGAGGTGCTCGAAACCCCAGATCCGGTCCTCGGCGAGGCTGCAAACGCGCCCGAGAGCCCCGAGGCCCAGTACGAGCTCGCTTTGCAGACGTTGCGACGACAGCGGGACCCCGTACGTGCCATGGCGCTGCTGACCGCGTTCGAACGGAAGCACCCGCGTTCGCCGTTGGCGGACAATGCGGCCTACTGGACCGGTGAAGCCCATTTCATGCTGGCCGAGTACGCCGAGGCCGCCCAGACCTTCGTCCGGCTGATGGACGCCTACCCGGACAGCGCCAAAGAGCCGTGGGCCATGTTGCGCCTCGGTGAGTCCCTGTACCAGCTCGCCCGGGCGGAGGAGGCCATCGCCAAGCTCGAAGCGCTGATCCGACGCTTTCCGGACAGCCCGCCCGCGCGAACCGCCCGGGAGCGTCTGGCCCTGTGGCGGGCCGATCAGAAAGGAAAAATGTGATGCGAACCCAATGGCTCTTCCTGGGGCTGTTCGTGGCTGCGGCCGGAACGGCGTGGGCCCAGACCGACGAGGGCTTCGAATCGGACGAGTCCGGCTTCGGGGGGGAGGTCGAAGGGGGTCGGGTCGGGCTCGAGCCGCCCGGTGCCGATCGGGCCGAGGATCCGGTTTTGGGAGAAGTGCATCAGGTCGAGCGGGGCGACACCCTCTGGGACCTGAGCAGTCGGTACCTGAACACGCCGTGGTACTGGCCCAAGGTTTGGAGCTACAACCCGCAGCTGACCAACCCCCACTGGATCTTTCCCGGTAACGAAGTCCGCTTCTATCCAGGGGATGCGAACCTGCCGACCGCGGTCGATGTCTCGTCGGATGACCTCGACATCGGCGACGACCTGGTCATTCCGGGGCAGGTCGACGACGACGAACTCGTGAAGGCCGTCGGTGCCATCAACGCCGCCGAATCGGTCGGACGTTCGGTCTGGACCGCCTACAGCGGGTTTTTGGACCCGGCCAGCGATCGGTTGACGGGCCGGATCGACGACGCGTTTTCGCCGCGCTACCAGCTCGACGACTTCGACCGGGTGTACATCGAGCTTCGCGCACCGGCCGAGATTGGCGAGAAACTCGCGATCTATCGAAGAGAACGCAAGGTCAACCACCCCATTACCGGAGCATCGCTCGGGTACATGGTTTCGCTGATCGGTCAGGTCGAGATCACCGAAAATACGCCCGACGTGACCGTGGCAACGATCACCGAGTCCTATCGACCGGCCGAGCGTGGGGACTACGTCGGACCACTTCCCGAATACTGGGGCCGTCGGGTGCAGCCGACGCCGAATCAGGTGGAGGCCGAGGGATACATCGTGGAGACGTTGGCCGACCTGATCACGTTGGTGGGCGAGTACCAGATGGTGCTGCTGGACCGAGGTCGAGCCGACGGCCTGGAGGTGGGCAACGTCCTGACCGTGTATACGCGGGGCGACGCGTACACCGGTCGCACCCAAAATCTTCCGCTGGAACAGGTGGGCCGGGTCATGGTGCTCGACGTGCAGGAAACCGGCAGCACGGGCGTGGTCCTTTCGAGCGCGCGGGCCTTGGACGTGGGCGACCGCATCAAGGCGCAGATACCCTGAGCGGTCGAATCACGCCGCCTTCGATCCGTACCCGGCCTTCGATTTCGAGCCGGGACAACTGCCGCAATACGGATTGCGTCGGTTGATTCATGTGGTCCGCCAGGTCCTCGACCGTGGTGCGGCCCGCCCTGTGGATCGCCTCCAGCCAAGGGTCGGTTGGATTCGAGCCATCTGCGGCTGCAGCCAGCTCCAGGCGGTGCAGTACGTCCTCGACGCCGCCCACGAAGAACGCGCCTGCCTCCAGCAGGCGCCGGCACCCGCGCCCAGCGGGCTCGTAGGGCCCCCACGGAACGGCGCCCACCGGTCGTCCGATGCGAGCGGCCGCTTGGGCGGTCGACGCCGTTCCGGACCGCTCGCGGGCCTGAACGACCACCAGCACGTCGCTCAAGGCGGCCACCAAGCGGTTTCGGTGCAGGTACGCTCCATTGTGGTTCGGGCCGTCGGCTTCTGCCAGCAGCCCCCCACCGCTTCGCTCGATCCGGAGGAACAGAGCCCGGTGGGTTCGAGGCCGCAACGGCGCGAGGCCCACGAGCACCGCCCAGGTTCGTCCATCGGCGCCGAGGGCCCCCCGGTGGGCGGCTCCATCGATGCCCAGCGCACCGCCCGAGATCACGGCGACCCCGCAGCCCGCCAGCCCGGCGGCCAGCCCTTCGGCGAACTGCATGCCTTCCGGGCTGGGGCGGCGGGAGCCGATGATGCCCGCGGTCGGTCCCTCGGGCAGAGCCGCCCCGCGCAGCTGCAGGGCTGCCGGGGGGTCGGGCAGGTCGAAGAGCCGGTCGGGATACTCCGGGGCGCCCGCGCAGATTCGCTCCACCGGCACAGGCTGGGGGCTCGTCGTGACGCGGACAAGGCCCGGTGCCACGCAAATCATTCCGCCGGTCGAGCTGCGGTTGTCAGCCGACCGTTCGGCCGCATAGCACGGGACCATGTCCGCTCGTCCCGTGTGGGTGGTCGGCGCCGGCCTGGCCGGCGCGGAGCTTTCCCTGCAGCTCGCCCGTCGAGGCATCCCGGTTCGATTGTTCGAGATGAAACCCCATCGCCGCACGCCGGCTCAGGTGTCGGATGGCTACGCCGAGCTCGTGTGCTCGAATTCCTTTCGCGCGAACTCCATCGAAAATGCGGTCGGGGCGATCAAGGAGGAGATGCGGATCGCCGGTTCGGTGCTGATGCAGATCGCGGACGAGTGTGCGGTGCCCGCCGGTGGTGCCTTGGCGGTCGATCGGGAACGATTTTCAGCCGAAGTGACCCGGGTGCTCGAGGCGGAGCCCGACATCGAGGTCTACAACCGAGAGGTCACCGAGCTTCCGTCGTCGGAAGAGGTTGCGGACGTGGTGGTGGCGACCGGGCCGCTGACCAGTCCGACGCTGTCCGAGTCCATTCGGATGGCGGCTGGCGGGGCGGAGAAGCTCTACTTCTACGACGCCATCGCACCGATCGTGGCGGCGGACAGCATCGACGAGAGCGTGGTGTTTCGAGCCTCTCGCTACGGAAAAGGCGAGGGTGCGGACTACTTGAACTGCCCGCTCGATGCCGAAGACTACGCGCGCTTCATCGCCGACCTGGACGCAGCCGAGAAGGTCACGCCCCGTGCGTTCGAAGAGGCCAAGTACTTCGAAGGATGCCTCCCGATCGAGGTCATGGCTGCACGGGGCCCGGACACTCTGCGTTTCGGTTGCATGAAGCCGGTTGGCCTCGATGATCCGCGAACCGGGCGCCGCCCGCATGCGGTTGTGCAGCTGCGGGCTGAAAATCGAGAGGGCACCGCCTACAACTTGGTTGGCTTTCAGACCCGGCTGAAGTGGTCGGCGCAAAAGGAGGTGTTTCGCCGAATTCCCGGGCTCGAGAATGCCGAGTTTCTGCGTTTCGGCTCGATACATCGAAACACCTACCTCGACGCGCCTCGACTCCTCGATCGAGCAAATCGCTTGAAAGGCGTGCCGCACGTTCGTTTCGCGGGACAGATCACGGGCGTCGAGGGATACGTCGAATCGACTGCTTCGGGCCTGCTGCTCGGTTTGCGGATGGCGGCGGAGCGGTTGGGCATCGAGTTCGTCGAGCCGCCGGCCGCGAGTGCCATGGGCGCCCTCCATCGGCATGTTCGAGGCGAAGATCGATTGGAGCGAGACCCACACGTTCCGTCGAACGTGCACTGGGGAATGGTGCCGGCCCTGCCGGGCCGTGTGCCCAAAAAGGAGAGAAAGCGCCGCTACGGCGAGCGGGCCGTCGAGGAGTTCGGCAGCTGGTGGCGCGGACTGCCGCTGACGAATGTTTGCGAGCCGGACAGAGCGGCCGTAGGCTGAGCGAATGTCGGCGGTGGCCACAGCGGTTGGACAGAGCCCGGCTTTGGACCGGGCGGTGGACATGTTCGTGGACCACCTTCGGTTCGAGAGGCGCCTGGCGGAGTCCACGGTTCGGGCCTACCGCAGCGATCTGGGTTTGGTCTTGTCCGGCTTGGCGAATCCGCCCGAACGGGTGGATGGATTGACGAGCCACGCGCTGCGTCATGCCCTTCGGCGGGTGGGCCGGGGGTGGTCTGCTCGGACGCGGGGACGCAAGCTTTCGGCGCTTCGCACGTTCGGACGTTTCGCGGTGCGCCAAGGCTGGTTGGCCCACGACCCCACCCTCGAGCTCAGCCGGCCCCGGGCCGGAGCGCTGCTCCCCCGGACCCTGACGCCGGACGAGATCTTTGGCCTGCTGGACCGGGCCTTCCCAGACGATCCTTGGGGTTTGCGGGACCGGGCCATGGTGGAGTTGGCCTACGGAGCCGGTCTTCGGGCCGCGGAGTTGGTGAGCCTGGATATTGGGGCTGTGGACCTTGTCCGGCGCGAGGTCCGCATCACCGGCAAAGGCAACAAGACCCGGCTGGTTCCGTTTGGTCGCAAGGCGGGCGAGGCGCTGGCGGCGTGGTTGGCGGTGCGTCCGGCACCCTCGGGGGAATCGGCGCTCTTCACCTCGCGCCGGGGGACACGGCTCAGTGACCGCACGTGGCGGCGTCGACTTCATCGACGGGTGCTGCAAGTCGCGCTCGGGCGCCACGTCACCCCGCACATGCTTCGCCACAGTTTCGCGACCCACCTGCTGGAAGGGGGAGCGGACCTCCGGATCATCCAAGAACTCCTCGGGCATGCGTCCCTCGGCACGACCCAGCGCTACACGGCGGTTTCGGTCGACCGTTTGCGTCGAGTCTACGACGATGCCCATCCCATGGGGCTCGGCGCCGGCCAGCCCTCGGCAAACGGGAGAAGGGCATGAGCTGGCACGGAACAACCATCGTCTGCGCGCGCGACGGGCGAACCGTCGCCATGGGGGGCGACGGGCAAGTGAGTGCGGGCGCCACCGTCATGAAGGCCTCGGCCCGGAAAGTCCGGACCCTGCAAGAAGGCCGGGTCTTGGCGGGTTTCGCGGGCTCCACAGCCGATGCATTCACGCTGTTCGAGCGCTTCGAGGGAAAGCTCAAGGAGCACAACGGTCGCCTGATCCGCGCGGCCGTCGAGCTGGCCAAGGAGTGGCGCATGGACCGGTACCTGCGGCGTCTGGAAGCCATGTTGACGGTCGCGGACGTGGAGTCGACCCTGATCTTGTCCGGCACCGGCGATGTGGTCGAGCCCGACGAGGGGGTGTGCGCCATCGGCAGCGGGGGCCCCATGGCGCTCGCCGCCGCCCGAGCCCTGCGCCAGCACAGCGACCTGGCGGTCCGAGACGTGGTCCAAAGGGCCCTCGAGATCGCGGCCGACATCTGCATCTACACCAATCGCCACATCACCATCGAGGAGCTGAAGCCATGAATGACACGCTCCATCGCCAAGCGTTCACCCCACGAGAGACGGTGGGCGAGCTCGACCGGTACATCGTCGGCCAGAGCGGTGCGAAGCGGGCCGTGGCCATCGCGTTGCGCAACCGGTGGCGCCGGCAGCAAGTGCCCGAGGACCTTCGAGACGAGATCGTCCCGAAGAACATTCTCATGATCGGGCCCACCGGCGTCGGCAAGACCGAGATCGCCCGGCGGCTCGCCAAGTTGATCAAAGCGCCCTTCGTGAAGGTCGAGGCCTCGAAATTCACCGAGGTGGGGTACGTCGGCCGGGACGTGGAGTCGATGATCCGCGATCTGGCCGAGGCTTCGGTGCTCTTGGTGCGGCAGGAAGCCGAAGTTCGGGTTCGCGGACGGGCCGAGGAGGCGGCGGAGGAACGCATTCTGTCTTTGCTCTTGCCCGACGGTAAAAACAGCGGAGCCGCGGGTTTCGAAACCACCGCCGACGGGGACTCGAAGACCCGCGAGACCTTTCGGCGCATGCTGCGGGAAGGAAAGCTCGATGACCGGCAGGTCGAGATCGAGGTCAGCGCGCGTCCGCCCACTTCGTTCGTACAAAACTTCAGTGCCGACGGAGTGCAGGACATGGTCTTTCAGCTGCAGGACATGATCGGCGGCATGAAGGGCGGACCGAAAAAGCGTCGCAAGGTGTCGGTAGAAGAAGCGCGGGAGATCTTGGTCCAAGAAGAGACCGCGAAGCTTCTAGACATGGACCAGGTACATCGAGAGGCCCTGGAGCTTGCGGAGCAGACCGGTATCGTCTTCATCGACGAAGTCGACAAAGTGGCTGCCGGAACGGGGCAAAAGGGCGGTCCCGACGTGAGTCGGGAAGGTGTCCAGCGCGACCTGCTGCCCATCGTCGAAGGTTCGACGGTGCAGACGAAGTACGGTCGCCTGAAGACCGACCACATCTTGTTCATTGCAGCCGGTGCGTTTCACACCAGCAAGGTCTCGGATCTGATCCCCGAGTTGCAGGGCCGCTTTCCGATACGGGTGGAATTGGATGCGCTGGACCAGGCCGACTTCGTGCGGATCCTGCGGGAACCCAAGAACTCGCTGATCCGACAGTACACGGCTCTTCTGGCAGCCGAAGGGGTGGAGCTCGAGTTTTCCGACGACGCCGTGGATGCGCTCGCCGAGACGGCGGCCCGGGTGAACGAGAGCCTCGAGAACATCGGGGCTCGGCGCCTGCACACCGTGCTCGAGACCGTGTTGGAGGAGCTGTCTTTCACTGCGCCGGAGCTCGGCGCCGACCGCCGGCAGGTCATCGACGCCCCCATGGTCAAAAGAAAGCTCGAGAAAGTGCTCGAGAGCGAAGACCTGTCCCGCTTCGTGCTGTGAACGTCGAATTTGGCTGAAGGCCAAAGAGGCTTTTTCTGGATCCGGCTTTCGGTTTGGGAAGATAGGGTGGAGGCATGACGGCAGAGGCCTGGATCGAGCGGGCGCGGGCGGTATTCACGCCCAACTACAAGCCGGCGCCGGTGGTGGTGGACCGGGGAGAAGGGGCCTACGTGTTCGACGTGGAGGGACGGCGATACCTCGACTTGGTCTCGGGCATCGCGGTCAGCGCCCTGGGGCACGCCCATCCCGTCCTGGTCGAGGTGATCCGCGAGCAAGCGGTGAAGGTGCTCCACACCAGCAACCTGTATTGGAACCAGCCCTCCATCCGGCTGGCGGAGCGGCTGGTGGAGCGGTCGTTTGGGGACAAGGTCTTCTTCTGCAGCTCGGGCGCCGAAGCCAACGAAGCCTGCATCAAGCTCGCACGGCGATACCACTTTCATCGCGGCGACGAAGCGCGAACCGAGGTCGTCAGTTTTCGCAATTCTTTTCACGGGCGCACGCTCGGCGCCCTGGCAGCCACGGCGCAGCCCAAGTATCACGAGGGCTTCGCGCCCCTTCCGGGCGGGTTCCGGTACCTGGATGTCGGCGATCCCTTGGACGGGGTCGTTCATGCGGGCACGGCGGCGGTGTTGATCGAGCCGGTGCAGGGCGAGGGGGGAGTGCGGCCGGTTCCCGACGGGTACCTCCGAGAGATCCGGGCCGCATGTGACCGGGCCGGAGCGCTGATGATCGTGGACGAGGTGCAGTGCGGTGTGGGCCGGACCGGCGATCTGTTCGCGTACGAGCGATCTGGCGTGAAGCCGGACCTGATGGCCTTGGCGAAGGGCCTGGGAGCGGGACTGCCGCTGGGAGCCATGATCGCCACCGAGCCGGTGGCCGAGGCCCTGCAACCGGGCACCCATGGCACGACCTATGGCGGAAATCCCTTGGCTTGCGCGGTGGGACTGGCCGCTTTCGACATCATCGAC
>DAPKRQ010000130.1:0-3291 GCA_031800475.1 Myxococcales bacterium LLY-WYZ-16_1 | reverse complement strand
AGCCGGTTCGAGCGTCAGGTCCTGGCGGCCCTCCGTCCCGGAGATTCCGAGCGGTACGAGCTCGATCCGGGCCGTGCCGGGACACTGGCCCGTTCGCTCCGGCAGGCGGCCGAAGGGCCCGATGGTCCGGCGGAGCTCGAGCGGGCGGTGGCTTTGGTGGTGGCCCTGGAGGGGCACCTCGAGTCTCCTTCGGCCGCCGAGCGGCTTCGGTCTTTGCTCGAGGCCGACGGGGCAGCCAAGGCGGTCTTGACGGAGCGGTTTGCCCCGGACGCCGCCCGGCCCCGACCTCGAAACCCGGCTACCCCGATGCAAGCGCCCTTGCACGGCAGCCCCGGGCCCGCGGTGCTCCGCTTCGGGCAGCGGGGCCCCGGGCGCCGGTGAGCTTCAGGGCGAGACTCGGCCTGGGCTGCGGGGACGGGTCACCAGGTCGATGCCCTCGAATCCGGCGGATCGGGCGGCGTCGAACACGTCCATGGCCCGCTGCAGGGGCACGGTCTGGTCTGCTCGAAGGGTCACGGTCCGGGCCTCGGTGCGCCGGGCGCGCAGCCGCTCGGTGAGGGTGTCCAGGTCCGAGACCGGCTGGCCCTCCACCCGCACCGGGCCCTCGGCCGGGATTTCGACCACCACGCCGAGCGTTGCGGCCTCGGACGTGTCGGTGCGGGGTACGTCGATCTCCATGCCCCGGAGCCGCTCGAAGTTGGCACCGAGGATGACGAAGATCATCAAGATGAACACCACGTCGATCAACGCGGACAGCTGAATGGTGGGTTTGCGGCGCCGCGGTTCGGCGAGCTCGAACGGCGTCGACACGGCTCAGTCCGACAGCTCCGTCAGCATCTGCTGCACGCAGTCTCCGATCTGCACCCGCAGTCGGTCCGCTCGGCTCACCAGGTAGCCGTGGGCTGCCAAGGTGGGCACTGCGACGGCCAGGCCCGCCGCAGTGGTCAACAGGGCTTGCCAGATACCCGAAGACAAAAGCCCCAGGTCGATCTGCTCGAGGCCCGCCTGCTGGAGGCTCCGAAACAGATCCAGCATGCCGAGGACCGTGCCGAGAAGTCCCAGCAAAGGGGCGGCTTCGGCGATGAACGCCAGCACACCCAAGTAGGCCTCCGCCCGCTGGACTTCGAGGGTGCCAACCCGCCGGGCTTCGGCCTCGACCCGGTCGGGACGGGCGACGTGGACCCTCAGGCTGGCAGCGATCACCCGGGCCGCCGGGTGGGCCGCTCCCTCGAGCTCATCGGGCACGGAGGCCCGATGCCCCGAGCGAACGCGCTCGAGCACCCGGTCGAACCACCTCAGGTCCGACCCGCGAAAGCTCCGAAACTCCCAGGCTTTGCCCAGGAACACCATCAGCGCCACCCCGGAGCTGGCCAGGATGGGGACCATGGTCCACCCGCCGAGGCGCAGCAGGTCGCCCAGCGCCATGCTTCAGGGCCCTACCTGGGCGACAGGTCGTAGTCCACGGTCACCGGGGCGTGATCGCTGAAACGACGTCGCCGGTATACCCACGCCGAGGTGGCGGATTCGGCCAACCCCGGAGTCGCCAACTGGTAATCGATCCGCCACCCCACGTTCTTTTCCCAAGCTCGACCCCGGTTGGACCACCAGGTGTATTCCTTGGGCTCGGGGCGGATCCGGCGGAACACGTCGACGAAGCCGAGTTCGTCGAAGACCCGGTCCAGCCATGCCCGCTCTTCCGGAAGGAAGCCGGAGTTCTTTTGATTGCCCCGCCAGTTTTCCAGGTCGATGGGGCGGTGCGCGATGTTCCAGTCGCCGCAGACCACCGCTTCTCGACCTCGGCTTCGTGTTTCTTCGTGCAGGGCCCGCAGGTGGTCGAGCAGAAGGTCCATGAACCGCACCTTCCGGGCCTGCCGTTTCGGGCCAGCGCTTCCGGACGGCATGTATAGGGAGCAGACCGTGACCTCGGGGAGGTCGAAGCGAAGCCACCGTCCCTCGGCGTCGAATTCGGGGTCACCGAGCCCCTGCTGCACGGCCTCAGGCTCGCTTCGCGACCAGATACCGACGCCGCTGTAGCCTTTCTTTTCAGCGACCAGGTATTGGGCCGTGTAGCCGCGAGGGCTGCGGGCCCGCAGGGGCATCTGCTCGGGCGCAGCCCGCACTTCCTGGAAGCAGGCCACGTCGACCTTTTGGCGGCGAAACCAGTCCCAGACTCCCTTGGACGAAGCGGACCGGATTCCATTGAGATTCAGGGTCAGGAGGCGCAAGGCGGTTCGGTCGCTGTGGTCTCTCGAATGGAGCGGCGGGCGCGGAACGCCACCACGGCCCGATAGGTCACCCAATAGCCGAGGGTGCCGGCCAGGACGCCGCACACCAACGAGCCCACCCACAGCTCGCCGCCGAGCTCGACCATGCCTTCGAACAGTGCGATCCAAAGTTCCGCGTCGAACATGCGACTCAGCCAGGACTGCCCTTCGTGGGGGGCCATGCGATGGGCCATCGGCAGCCACACCGTATCGGCAGATCCGAAGCTGCCGGTCATCAACCACCGGCCGATCTGCCACTCGCCGTAGTACAGCGGCACCGCGGTCAGCGGGTTCGACAACCAGATCGGCGGGATGCCGGACAGGCGGTTCGCCCCCAAGATGGACGCGATCAGCCAATACAGCATCACCTGGAGGCCGATGGTGGGTGTGGCACCGATGAAAAAGCCCCAGAAGACCCCGAACGCGATCCGGTGCGGGGTGTCGTCGAGCTGAAGGATGCTGTGGACCAACAGGTCCTTCAGCCCTCGCCACTGCAGTTCGAAGCCGAGGAGCTTGATGCTCCGGGCAGGTGGACGGGGGGGAAGATGCGCGTCGTCCCGGCGCGATTCGCCCGCGGGCGGTGTGTCTGGGCCAGAACTGGTCGTATGCCGTGCGTCCATGGTGGCCGGAGGCGGCACCGCGGCCGGTCGAGGAAAGCTGGACGGATGCGGCATCGGGTCCAGCTCCATTTTGGGGAGAGGCTCGCTCATCGAAGGAACCTGGGCGGCGCCGGAACTGTGCACGGTCTCGGCGCGGGAATCGAGTCCGGATGCGACATCTTCGGGACGGACCGGTTAATTTCCCGGGACATCGAGCCTTCGGACCCGCTCACGCGGCCTCGCGCCTCGCAGATCCGAAGTGTTCGCGGAGCGCCCGCTTCGTCGCTCTTGCACCGGGTCCGGTATGCCGCGACGCGGCGCCTCACGGGTGAGGGGTTCCATGGAAAGCTCCTCCCGTCCTCTGGACCCGTCCCGGAGCGGGCCGCTCAGGGCTCCTCGCGCCCGTTTTCGAGGCCCCAGCCGCCCCC
>DAPKRQ010000129.1:0-30092 GCA_031800475.1 Myxococcales bacterium LLY-WYZ-16_1 | reverse complement strand
GGCGGTGATCTGGGTGGCACCGGGGCTCGGGGTGCTGCTGTACGTGATCCTCGGCATCAACCGCATCCAGCGGCGCGCCCTCAAGCTGAGGCGGCCCGGGGCAGAACTCCCGATGTCGCGACCCAACGTCGGGGTCATCGCCAGCGAATCGGAGGGTCGACCCAAGCACGATCCCACGTCGCGCCCCCCCGGTACCGAAGGTTTGCCGGGTCTGGAGCGCCTGCTCGACCGGGTCTGCGCTTTTCCCCGAACCCGTCACAACAAAGTCGAGCCGCTCGAAAACGGCGACGAGGCCTACCCCGCCATGTGGCGGGCGATCGACGAAGCCCAGGGGTCCATCGCCCTGATGACGTACATCTTCGATCGGGATCCCTCGGGGGACGCCTTCGTCGAGCGCTTGAAGGCGGCGGTAAGGCGGGGCGTCGAGGTCCGCGTTCTCGTCGACGACGCCGGGATCCGTTATTCGTTTCCAACGATCATCGGTGCTTTGCGGGACGCCGGAATTCCGCATGCGCGGTTCTTGCCGACCGTGTTGTGGAAGGCCCCGTACTTCAACTTGCGAACCCACCGAAAAGTGCTGGTGGTCGATGGGCGGCTCGGTTTCACTGGCGGGATAAACATCCGGCACGGAAACCGACTGGATCTGGATCCCCGTCGCCCGATCCGCGACCTGCACTTTCGGGTGCAAGGTCCGGTGGTGAAGCAGCTGATGCAGGTCTTCGTCGAGGACTGGCAGTTCGCAACCAAAGAGGCACTGCGCGGCGAGCGATGGGCCTCGGAGCCGGAGGCGGCCGGCTCTTGCTTGGCTCGCGCGGTGATCGACGGTCCCGACGAAGATCTCGACCGGCTGCGTTGGGCCTACTTGGGAGCGCTGGCCGCCGCGGAGCGCTCGGTGCGGATCGTGACGCCGTACTTTCTCCCCGACGCTTCGCTGGTCACGGCTCTGACGGTGACGGCGTGGCGGGGCGTCGACGTGGACGTGGTCCTTCCGGCCCGCAGCAACCTGCCTTACATGCAGTGGGCCATGTGGGGGCAGCTTCAATACGTGGTGGATGCCGTGCGGGTTTGGTTGACCCCACCTCCCTTCGATCATTCGAAGCTGATGGTCGTGGACGACCGATGGGTGCTCCTTGGGTCCGGAAACTGGGATCCGCGGTCGTTGCGGCTCAACTTCGAGCTCGGCGTGGAGGTTCAGGATGCCGACCTGGGCGAGCGGCTGGGCCTTTGGGTCGATCGCCGCATCGAAGGGGCGCGGCGACTGAATCGGGCCGACCTCGACGCTCGTGCCCTGCCGGTCAAGCTGCGGGACGGCATGTTTCGCCTGCTGTCGCCCTATCTGTGACCGTTTCGGCGGCTCTTTCGGCGAGTTGACCGCTTCGTCTGCGGGGAATCCTTCGCGAGGCCGTCGTTGGGGCCGCTCTTCGCTCGGCCCCCAGTGGGGCCCAGGGCACCTACCCGATGGTGCGGCTTCACATCGTGTTCGGCGACCAGCTCGACCACCGGTCCGCCCTTTGGGACGACTTCGGTCCCGATGACCGGGTTTGGATGGCCGAGGTGCCAGAAGAGATCGGTCGCTCCCACGCGAAACGGATCGTCTTCTTCTTGTCGGCCATGCGGCATTTTTCGGCGGAGCTCGAAGCGCGGGGCTTCGATGTCGACCACCATCGCCTGGCGAACCGTCCCTCCAAGAGGGAACCCCAGTCCTTTTGGGAACGGCTGGACGCCACTTGTCGCAAGAGGCGTCCCGAGTCCGTTCGGGTGGTCCTCCCAGGGGATCATCGGGTGCTCGAAGGGCTCCGCCGCTTCTGCCACGAGCGGGACCTTCCGCTGCAGGTGCTTCCCGACCGGCACTTCTTCGTGAGCCCCGAGTGGTTCGCGCGATGGGCGAAGGGTCGCAAGGAGCTGGTGCTCGAGCACTTTTATCGAAAGCTGCGCAAGGACTTCGACGTTCTCATGACCGGTGGCCGTCCGGAGGGCGGCTCCTACAATTTCGATTCGGACAATCGGGAGTCGTTCTCGAAGAGCGGTCCTCCTTCGTTTCGCAAGCTTCCTTCGATGGAGCCCGACGAGACCACGGCGGAGGTGATGGAGCTGGTTCGCTCGCGGTTTCGGGACAACCCAGGGCGAGTCGAAGGATTCTCCATGCCCGTGGACCGAGCGGGAGCGCTTCACTGGCTCCGCTTTTTCATCGAGCATCAGCTGCCGGACTTCGGACGCTTTCAGGACGCCATGGCCGCCAAAGATCCGGTTTTGCTGCACTCTCGCTTGTCGGCGCCCATGAATCTGAAGCTGCTGGCCCCGGCGGAAGCGGTCGAGGCGGCGGTTGGCGCATACCGGCAGGGCAAGGCCCCGATAAACAGCGTCGAGGGCTACGTTCGCCAGCTCCTCGGTTGGCGTGAGTTCGTGCGGGGGATCTACTGGACATCCATGCCGGAGTATGGGCGGCGAAACGCGCTCGGGTGCGAAGATCGGGATGTTCCCGAGTTCTTTTGGACCGCAGACACGGACATGGCGTGCGTGCACGACAGCATCCGCTCCCTGCTCGACCTGGGCTATCTGCACCACATCCATCGGCTGATGGTTCTCGGGCTGTTTGCGCAGCTGGCCGGCGTACATCCCCGCCGCTTTCACGACTGGCACATGGACATGTACGTGGACGCGGTGGACTGGGTCTCGTTGCCGAACGCCCTGGGCATGAGCCAATACGGAGACGGAGGTATCGTCGGCACCAAGCCCTACGTGGCCACCGGCAAGTACATCCAGCGCATGTCGCCGTACTGCCGGGGCTGTCGCTACGACCCCGCCCGGGCTTCGGGGGACGACGCATGCCCGTTCACGACCCTCTATTGGGACTTTTTGGCCCGCCACGGCGAGCGCTTCCGGTCCAATCGAAGGATGGCCCTGCAGGTGAAGAACGTGGACCGGAAGGACCCGAAGGAGCTGGACGGGATCCGAAAGCGCGCCCGGGCCCTGAAGGGCAAGATGACCCGCAAAGAGCGATTCTGATGGCGGAAATTTGCTTTGCGCCCGAGGGGTCTTTGGGGTCACGATCCGACGGAATGACGGACAGGATTCGAGTCGGCGTCATCATGGGCTCGAAGAGCGACTGGGAGTCCACCATGGTCCACGTTCACGAGACCTTGCAGGTCTTCGGCGTCGAGCACGAATGTCGAGTGGTTTCGGCCCATCGCACCCCCGAGCGCATGGTCGACTATGCGCGCACGGCCGAATCTCGAGGCATTCGGGTGATCGTCGCTGGAGCCGGCGGGGCCGCCCATCTGCCCGGTATGACGGCTTCGGAGACCACCCTTCCCGTGATCGGGGTTCCCGTGCAAAGTCGGGTGCTCCAAGGAGTGGATTCGCTCCTGTCGATCGTGCAAATGCCTTCGGGTGTTCCCGTGGCAACCATGGCCATCGGGAAGGCTGGAGCCATCAATGCCGCGCTGATGGCCGTCTCGATCCTGGCTCTGACCGATTCGGATCTTCATCGAAAGCTCCAGCAATATCGAAAAGAACGTGCAGAAGCAGTCGAAGCGGAGGTGTTGACGTGAATGTTCTCTTTCCGGGCCAGGTCATCGGTATCTTGGGAAGCGGCCAGCTCGGGCGCATGCTCGCGTACGAGGCCCGGCGACTCGGGTACGGCGTTCGGGTATATTCTCCGGAGAGGAACACACCGACGGGTGCCGTGAGCGACGTCGAGACGGTGGGTGACTGGGACGACCGAGAGCGGGTCGAGGCTTTCGCCTCGGGATGCGATGTCATCACCTACGAGTTCGAGAACGTGCCGACCGAAACCGCGGACCTGTGCGCAAAGCACTGTCCAGTTCATCCAGGGCCCCACGTGCTGCAGGTCGCGCAAGATCGGCTGCGTGAAAAGCAGGCGGCGGCTCGGCTCGGCTGCTCGGTGGCCGACTTCCGCTCGGTCGAGTCCAGCGCCGACCTCGAAGCGGCCATCCGGGATCTCGGAGCCGGTGTTCTCAAGACCGCTAGGTCCGGGTACGACGGCAAGGGGCAGCAGTCCGTCGAGCCTTCCGACGATCCGAGCCGAGTTTGGCAGCGGACGGGTGGGGTTCGCTGCGTCTACGAGCGGCGGGTGCCGTTCGATGCCGAAGTGTCCGTGGTGGTGGCCCGCTCGGCGTTGGGCCGGACCGTCACCTATCCGGTGATCCGGAACGTCCATCGAAACCGGGTTCTCGACGTCAGCGTGTGCCCGGCGGGCCTCGGGCCGAAAGTCGAAGAAGCCGCGCGGCGCACGGCGGTGGGCATGGCCGAGGGGCTCGACGTGGTTGGCGTCGTGTGTGTCGAGATGTTCGTGGTCGGGGAAGAGGTCCTGATGAACGAGGTCGCGCCGCGACCTCACAACTCTGGGCACTGGAGTTTGGACGCCGCGGACGTGAGTCAGTTCGAGATGCAGCTGCGCGCGGTCTGCGGTCTGCCCTTGGTCGAACCGCAGCTGCGGGCGCCGTGCGCCATGGCCAACCTGTTGGGCGAGATCTGGCTCGAATCCGGCCCGAATGGTCCGCGGTGGGACGCGGTCCTGTCCCGCCCTCGGACGCGGCTTCACCTGTACGGAAAGACCGATCCTCGCCCGCTGCGAAAGATGGGACATGTGACGGTATGGGCCGAAGATACGGCTGAGGCGGAAAGACAGGTGCTCGACGCTCGCACCTCGTTGTTGGGCTCACCCTGAAGCGCAGGTTTCTTGCAGGGAATGCAAGCTGCGTTTCGGTCGAAGTTTTTCCCGGTCCGAACCCGTTTGAATCGTTCGAGAATTCGGCACGCTCGGTTTTTGGATCGGTGATTGCACGGATGCGCTTCGAGATGTTCGGTTGACCATCGGATGAGCGAGGCCTAATAGGCCATGTCCGCGAGCGGACAACTATGGCCAATACAGCAGCGACACAGACCTCTCGAAACGAACAGGACTACGGCGACGACCCCTTGGCCGTGCGCGAGACCGACCAGTACACGAACGAATACGTCCAATCGTTCGTGGAAAAGTGGGACCAGCTGATCGACTGGGAGGCGCGTGCGAAATCCGAGGGCCGTTTCTTCATCGACGTGCTGAAAGAGCACAAAAAGCGGAAGATTCTGGATGTTTCGACCGGTACGGGGTTTCACACCGTACAGCTCCTGAAGGCCGGCTTCAAGGTGACGAGCGTCGATGGCTCCCCCGAAATGCTGGCCAAGGCGTTCGAAAACGGTCGGAAGCGGGGCCTGGTCCTGCAAACCGTGCACGCCGACTGGCGATGGCTGAACCGGGACCTCTACGGGAAGTACGACGCGGTGATCTGCCTCGGAAACTCGTTCACCCACCTTTTCTCGGAGCGCGACCGGCGGAAGACCCTGGCGGAGTTCTACGCGGCCCTGCGCCACGACGGTCTGCTGATCCTGGACCAACGAAACTACGACGGGATCCTGGACCGCGGTTTCACGAGCAAGCACAAGTACTACTACTGCGGCGAAAACGTGGTTGCCGAACCGGAGCACGTGGACTCGGGGCTCGCCCGTTTCCGGTACGAGTTCCCGGACAAATCGTTCTATCACCTGAACATGTTCCCGCTGCGCCGGAACTACGTGCGCCGGCTGATGTTCGAGGTGGGCTTCCAGAACGTGAAGACCTACGCGGACTTTCAGGAAACGCGGCCGACCGACGACCCCGACTTCTTCATCCACGTGGCCTCCAAGCGGTACATCGACGAAGCCGATTACAACCCGGAGGCTGGTGAATGAGTACGGAAGTCACGAAGGTTGCGCAGGATTACTACAACAGCGACGACGCCGACCACTTCTACTTCCAGGTCTGGGGCGGAGAGGACATCCACGTCGGTCTGTACCGGTCCGACGATGAACCGATACGCGACGCCAGCCGTCGTACCGTGGCGGACATGGCGAACCGGTTGTCCCTGACGCCCCAGACGCGTCTTCTGGACATCGGCGCCGGCTACGGGGGCGCGGCTCGATTCCTGGCCCAGGAGTACGGGCTTCGGCACGTGGTTTGTCTGAACCTGAGCGAGACCCAAAACGAACGAAACCGACAGATGAGTCGGGAAGCGGGTCTCGGAGATCGGATCCGGGTCGTCGACGGCGCGTTCGAAAACATTCCCGAGCCGGATCAGGACTTCGACGTCGTGTGGTGCCAGGACAGCATCCTGCACAGCGGCGACAAAGCGCGGGTGTTCCGGGAAGTGTTCCGGGTTCTCAAGCCCGGGGGGACCTTCATCTTCACCGACCCGATGCAGGCTGACGACGCCGATCCGGCCCAGCTGGGACCGGTCCTGGCCCGGATCCACCTGGAGGAGATGGGGTCTTTCCGGAAGTATCGGGAGATCGCCAAAGAGGTTGGATTCCGGGTGGTCGACATCGAAGACCACAGTCATCAGTTGCCTCGCCACTACGGGCGGGTGAAACAGGAACTCGAAGCCCACCGAAAGCGGCTCGAGGAGACGTGCTCGCCAGGGTACCTCGACCGCATGACCCAAGGGCTTCAGCACTGGGTGGATGCGGGCCGGGCCGGCCACCTTGCTTGGGGCATTCTGCAGTTCGAGCGGCCTGCCTGAAATTCGAGCCCGGCGGAACGCCGATGAACATCCGAGCATTCGATTCAAAACTCCTGGAACGGGAGTTCGACGCTGGCTTCTTTTCGACGGACCCATCCGATCTAGACAGCTATGGCCGCGATTGGACCCGGGTCCACGCCGCGGCGCCGTCCGCCGTCGTGTTTCCGCGGACCGCCGAAGAGGTGGGCCGCTTTCTTCGGGTGGCGTCGGACCGAGGTTGGGCCGTGGTCCCTTCCGGCGGCCGAACCGGGTTGGCCGGGGGTGCGGTGGCGGCTCAGGGAGAGGTGGTCCTCAGCCTGGACCGGATGCGGCAGCTGTCGGACGTGGATCCGATCGCCCGGACGGTGGTGGCGGGTGCGGGTGCAGTGACGGCGGCGGTTCACGAACACGCCGCACCCCACGATCTCACGTGGCCGGTGGACTTTGCTTCGGCCGGCTCGAGCCAGATCGGCGGGAACATTGCCACGAATGCCGGCGGTATCCGGGTGGTACGCTACGGCCTGACCCGACAGTGGGTTTTGGGCCTTCAGGTGGTGACCATGGACGGCCGTGTTCTCGACCTGAATGGAGCGCTCGAAAAGAACAACACCGGCGTCGACCTGCGGCAGTTGTTCATTGGCAGCGAGGGCACCTTGGGAGTCATCACCGAAGCGACCTTGAAGCTCGCACCGGTCCCTCGCGACACGCAGGTGGCCATGCTCGCCACCGAAGGCCTGGCCGAAACCTTGGAGCTGTTCCGATCGGCCCGGGCCGCTTCCGGCTTTCACCTGCTCGCGTTCGAATACCTTAGCCACCCCTGCCTGGAGGTTGTGGTGGAACACGGGGCGGGATCTTCGCCGCTGTCGGGGGCGAGTCCGGCGTACGTTTTGGTGGAGCTGGAGCCCACCGGCATGGGAGCCGGGCCGGAGGCTTGGTTCGAGCAGATCTTCTCCGAGGGTCTCGTTTCGGATGGGGTGCTGGCCGAATCCGGTCGACAGTCCCGCGAGTTGTGGGCCCTGCGAGAGGGCATCAGCGAGTCCCTGTCCAAGACCGGCTTTCTGCACAAAAACGACGTGGCGCTGCCGGTGTCCGGGCTGCCTGGGTTCGTGGACGACCTGGAACGAACGCTGGCGGACCGCTACCCGGATTTTCGGGTGTTTCTGTTCGGCCACGTCGGCGACGGCAACGTGCACATCAACATCATGAAGCCCGAGGCCATGGACAAGGCGGACTTCCTTCGGGCCTGCCACGGCGCCGACGAGGTCCTGTTCGAACTGGTGCGGCGCCATCGAGGCAGCATTTCCGCCGAACACGGTATCGGCCTGCTCAAAAAGCCGTTTTTGGGCTTCAGCCGGTCCCCGGCGGAGCTCGAGCTCTTCGGGGCATTGAAACGAGCATTCGACCCCCGGGGCCTGCTCAACCCCGGAAAAGTGTTCGACTTCGGTCCCGCGCGAGAATTGCCATGAATGCACAGCTTTCGTTTCCCAAGGAAAAGATCCACGTCCTCTTGCTCGAGGGCATTCACGACAGCGCTGTCGAGAACTTTGCTCGGGCCGGCTACGAGAATGTGCGCCGGCTCTCCAAGTCCTTGGTTGGCGAGGAACTGGTAGACGCCCTGTCGTCGGCTCACATGGTCGGGGTTCGTTCGCGGACCCAGCTGACCGAAGAGGTTTTGGCGGCGGCGCCTAGGCTGATGGCGGTCGGCTGCTTCTGCATCGGCACCAACCAGGTCGACCTTCCCGCCGCAGCGCGCCAGGGTATCCCCGTGTTCAACGCGCCCCATTCGAACACGCGAAGCGTGGCCGAGCTGGTGCTCGCCGAGTCGGTCATGCTGGTGCGGGGTCTGGGTGACAAGAACCGAGCCGCCCACGAGGGGCGCTGGCTAAAGACCGCCAAGGGAAGTCACGAACTGCGAGGCAAGACCCTTGGCATCGTCGGCTATGGCCACATCGGTTCGCAGGTGTCGATCCTGGCCGAAGCTTTTGGAATGCGCGTCCTGTTCCACGACGTCGTGCCGAAGCTTCCGATGGGCAACGCCGTTTCGTGTGCTTCGCTCGAAGAGATGCTTCCGCAGTGTGACTTGGTCACGCTGCACGTGCCGCAAGCTCCAGACACCAAAGAAATGATCGACAGTCGGCGGCTGGCCCAGATGAAGCCCGGAGCCTTCTTGATCAACGCCAGCCGTGGCAACGTGGTGGTCATCGACGACCTGGTCGATGCGCTTCGGTCCAACCACCTGGGCGGCGCGGCGATCGACGTGTTCCCGGTGGAGCCGAAGTCGCCGGAGGACCCGTTCGAGAGCCCGCTGCGAGACGTTCCGAACGTGGTCCTCACGCCGCACATCGGAGGCAGCACCCTCGAGGCTCAGCACAACATCGGAGTCGAAGTCGCGACGAAGCTGACGTCGTACAGCGACCACGGGAACACCTTGGGAGCCGTGAACTTTCCCAACATCTCGCTTCCGGTAAAGGACCAGGCTCACCGGATCATGAACATCCACCGGAACGTGCCGGGGGTTCTGTCGCACATCAACCAAGCCATCGCGGAGACCGACGCGAACGTGATCGGACAGTATCTTCAAACCACGTCGGAGGTGGGCTACGTCGTGATCGACGTGGACCGGGAGACTTCGCCCGCCCTCAAAGACCGGCTCGAAGCCGTGCCCGGCACCATCCGCAGTCGCATCCTCTACTGAGCGAAGCCCGAGGCTCTGCGGGCAGAAGAGGCGATCCACCCGGGCTTCGCCCGCCCCGAGGTGCCGATGCGGGCCGGTCAGAGAGCGGGTGGGTGCAGGTGCCGTTCACTCCCCCCGGCTCCAGCTCCGGCTTTGGTTTCTCTCGTTCTTGGTTCGGAACGCGGCCTCCAGGTCCAGGTCCAACCGGTTCGCGATGGCCAGCAGATAGTTGAGCACGTCCACGATCTCTTCGCCCACGTGCTCCCGAAGACCGTCCGAATCCGTTGGGGTGGAGCGGTCCGTGGCTTCCACGAAAGCTTTTTGGTGTCGACGGACGGCCTTGAACAGCTCGCCGACCTCCTCGCCGAGCAAAAAACAGTTGTGGACCAGATCCACGTCGAGCCAGCCGTGCATCGCCTCGAGCTCGTGCACGTAGCGCTGGTAGTCCTGCATGGCCGCCCTTTCGGGCAGCTCGATCCGGGGCGGTTTCATGCCCCGCCATCGTACGAAGCGGACCGGCGATGCAAGGGGTGCAGGTTGACCCGAGGCGCCCGGGCCCGTCGAATCGCAGCGTGCGATCGGGGCAGGAAGAGGCGGCAGCCTACCGGGCTGCCGCAGAAAAGGCGCTCGGCGGAAGAGACCTCTCCACCGTGCTCGAACGGCGCTATCGGGACCCGCCCCGGAGCGTCTTGTACGGTCCGGATCCGGTTCCTTCGGCGCCGCCGCAGGCCCGCAGGCTGCGCGACGAGCCGGTGCCTTGGCAGATCCGGGTCCCGGTGCAGATCGCCCACCCCAATGACGCCAATCGGATGGCGCTCGAAGAGCTGTCCCGAGGGGCCGAGGGCATCACCTTCGTGTTGGACCCCCGCCTTCGGGGCCGGGACCGGCTGTGGCTCGAAGGGGTGGAGACCCGCACGGTCCAGGACTTCGAGGCCCTGTTGGCCGGCATCCATCTGAACTTGGCCCCGGTGGGCCTCGAGTGTGGGGTCGGCTTCGTTCCCGCCGGCGCCGCCTTCCTGCGGGCCCTGCGCGCAGCCAAGACCGACCCGTCCCAGGTGACGGGTCAACTGGGGGCCGACCCGCTGGGCACCTGGGCGCGGCTCGGCGCGCAGGCCCATCCCGCGGCCGACGTTCGGGTCAGCTTTGCGAAACTGCTGCGCACGGCCCGGAGCCTGTTCCCCCGCCTGCAGGTCGGACGGATCGACGGCACGGTGTGGAGCGATGGCGGCGCCGGGACGGTCAGCGAGCTGGTCGGCGTGCTCGGTCAGGTGGCCGAGGTGCTCCGGGGCTTGGAAGCCGAAGGGGTTGCGCTCGAAGGAGTGGCCTCTGCTCTGGAGATCCGCCTGACGCTGGAGCCCGACCCGCTGGAAACGGTGATCAAGACCCGAGCCCTACGCTGGGCCTTGGCGTCCATGGAGCGGCACATGGGCCTCGATGCGGGCCTGACTCGCGTGGGCCTCGAGGGCTTTCCGTCCCGCCCGTGGCTGACTCGGCGGAACATGCACACGAACCTGGTGCGGGCCACCGCCATGGTGGCCGGGGGAGCCTGGGCGGGGCTCGACGCGATGGTTGCCCTGCCGTACGACGCTCACCTGTCGGCGTCTCAGGCCCAGGGCCGCCGTCTCGCCCGGAATCTCCACTGGGTACTTCGAGAAGAATCGCGCCTTCACGAGGTGTCGGATCCGGCGGCGGGCTCCCATTTCGTCGAAGCCCAGACCCGCCGGGTCGTCGAAGCGGCATGGGAGCGATTTACGGCTCTGGAGGGGGCAGGGGGCTTGGCCAAGGCCCTGGAGCAAGGCAGCTTTCAAGAAGAACTCCGCGAGGAGCGGCAGGCGCAGGAGCAGGCGGTCCGCACTCGCCGGCGCGTGGTGGTGGGGGTGTCGCAATTTCCGAACCTCGGAGAGGATCCGGCTTCCGACACGCGCTTCGAAGACTCGACCCACATCGTCGAAGGGCCTGCCTGGGCCCGGTTGGAGGTCACCCATCTGGACGAGGTGACCGACTCGGTCATGTCCCTGTGGTCGATGGAAAGCGCCGAACGCCACGACCCGATCGCGCCCGTTCGTCCGGTCCGGTGGGCCGAGCCATTCGAGCGACTGCGAGATCGAAGCGACCGATGGCTCACCGAACGTGGCCAGCGACCTCGAGTCCGGTGGGTGTCCTTGGGCCCCCCTGCCGAGCACGGACCCCGTGCTCAGTGGACCCGTGGTCTGCTCGAAGCCGGAGGCATCGAGGCGGAGGAGACATCCCATCCGGTGGCGGTGGTGGTCGGGACCGACGCCCGCTACGGGGACGAAGGCGCCTCGGTGGTCGAGCGCTTGCGCGCGCAGGGCGTGCGATGGCTGGCGCTCGCCGGCTCCGTGCCCGAGGCGCAGAGCCGGTCCTGGGACGACGCGGTCCGAAACGGTGACGACGTGGTCGGCTTTTTGGAGCGGCTGTGGCAGGCCGTCGAATCCCATCCGGAGGAAGCATCGTGAACCTGAAGTTCTCGGACGCACCGCTGCTCGACCCCAAAGCGGAGCCGGAGTCCGTCGAACCGCCCCGCAAGGTGCGGACCACGCCCGAAGGCATCGACGTGCACGGTCGCTACGACGCCTGTGGCGTCGACCGAGGCTATCCGGGAGTGCCGCCCTATACGCGCGGCCCCTACGCCACCATGTACGCCACGCGCACCTGGACCGTGCGCCAATACGCCGGTTTTTCGACTGCCGAGGCGAGCAACGCCTTCTATCGACGGAACCTGGCGGCGGGCCAAAAAGGCCTTTCGGTGGCCTTCGACCTGGCCACCCATCGAGGCTACGACAGCGATCACCCTCGGGTAGCCGGTGACGTGGGCATGGCGGGAGTGGCGATCGACAGCATCGCCGACATGCAGATTCTGTTCGACGGCATTCCGCTCGATGGAATGAGCGTCTCCATGACCATGAACGGGGCCGTTCTTCCCGTACTCGCGCTCTACGTGGTCGCTGCCGAAGAGCAGGGCGTCGAGCAGAAAGATCTGAGCGGCACCATTCAGAACGACATCCTGAAGGAGTTCATGGTCCGCAATACCTACATCTATCCGCCCAAGCCCTCGATGCGGATCATTCAGGACATCTTTGCCTACACGGCGCAGCACATGCCCCGGTACAACAGCATCTCGATCTCGGGCTACCACATGCAGGAGGCGGGAGCGACGGCGGATCTGGAACTGGCCTACACTTTGGCGGATGGCATCGAATACGTTCGGACGGGCATCGGCGCAGGACTCGACGTGGACGCATTCGCGCCCCGCCTTTCGTTCTTCTTCGGGATCGGAATGAACTACTTCATGGAGGTCGCAAAGCTCCGGGCCGCTCGGACCCTTTGGTACCGCCTGATGAGCGAGTTCAATCCCAACAACCCCAAATCGAGCATGCTTCGAACACACTGTCAGACGTCGGGGTGGAGCCTGGTGGCGCAGGACGTGTTCAACAACGTGGCCAGGACCTGCATCGAGGCGATGGCGGCCGTGCACGGGCATACGCAGTCGCTTCATACGAATTCTTACGACGAAGCGCTGGCTTTGCCGACGGACTTTTCGGCGCGCATCGCACGGAATACGCAGCTGTTTCTGGAGCACGAGGCTGGAGTCAAATTCCCTGCCGATCCGTGGGGGGGCAGCGGGTATGTGGAGCACTTGACCGAGCGGTTGGTGGAGCGGGCCGAAGCCCACATCGCCGAGGTGAACGAACACGGTGGCATGGCTGCGGCCATCGAGGCCGGATTGCCGAAGCTTCGGATCGAAGAGGCGGCGGCGCGGGCTCAGGCCCGCATCGACTCGGGTCGGCAGCCGGTGGTCGGGCTCAACATGCTCCCGCTCGACGAATCCGAGCAGGTCCCGGTGCTCCAGGTCGACAACCGGGCCGTCCGGGAAGGTCAGGTGGCGCGCCTCCAAAAGCTGCGGGCGGAACGAGATCCCGAGGCGGTGAACGCGGCCTTGCAAAAGCTGACGGTCGCCGCGGACCGGGGTGAGGGCAACCTGCTCGAGCTGTCCATCGCCGCCGCCCGAGCCCGGGCCACGGTGGGCGAAATCAGCGAAGCCCTCGAGAAAGTCTGGGGCCGGCACGAAGCCCGATCCCAGACCCTGACCGGCGTGTATCGCAAGGAGCTCGGACGGGAGGACGTCATGACCGAGCTGGACGAGCTGATCCGCAAGTTCACCGAACTCGAAGGCCGCCGCCCGCGAATCCTGGTGGCCAAGATGGGGCAGGACGGTCACGACCGGGGTCAAAAGGTCATTGCGTCGGCTTTCGCCGATCTCGGATTCGACGTGGACATCGGTCCCCTTTTTCAGACACCGGCCGAGACGGCGCGCCAGGCGGTGGAAAACGACGTTCACCTGGTCGGGGTGAGCTCGCTGGCCGCCGGTCACCTGACCCTGGTGCCCGAGCTGGTGGCGGCGCTGACCGCAGAGGGCCGAGACGACATCGGGGTCGTGGTCGGGGGTGTGATCCCTCCGGGGGACCACCAGGCCCTGCACGATGCCGGTGCCCGAGCCATCTTCGGCCCCGGCACCGTGATTTCGACCGCCGCGCAGGATCTCGTCGCGGCCATGGTTCGGGACTTGGAGGCGTCGGAGGCCGGTTCGTGACCCGCCGGTTTCCGCCGCCAGACGAGCTGGTGCGCAAGCTCGAAGGCGGGGATCGGTCGGCGCTGGGACGCGCCCTGACGTTGGTGGAGAGCACCCGCGGACTGCACCGAGCTCTGGCGCAAGAAGTCTTGCAGCGTCTGTCCGAGCCGGCCGAGCCTGCGTTCCGGGTCGGGATCAGCGGTGTGCCGGGGGTGGGCAAGAGCAGCCTCATCGAGACCTTGGGACTGCACTTGGTCGAGCGGGGGCACCGGGTGGCGGTGCTGGCGGTCGACCCGTCGAGCCTGCGCACGGGGGGCAGCATTTTGGCCGACAAGACGCGCATGCCGCACCTGTCCCGGCGCTCCGAGGCCTTCGTGCGCCCGTCGCCTTCCAGTGGAACGCTGGGGGGCGTGGCGCGGCGCACCCGAGAGATGATGGTGCTGTGCGAGTCGGCCGGTTTCGACGTGGTTCTGGTCGAAACCGTCGGCGTGGGGCAGTCCGAAACGGACGTGGCCATGATGGTCGACACCTATCTCGTCCTGATGCTGGCCGGAGCCGGAGACGAGGTGCAGGGCATCAAAAAAGGCATCCTCGAGTGGGCCGACCTGGTGGCGATCACCAAGGCCGACGGGGACAACGCGGTGCGGGCTCAACGGGCTGCCACCGACCTGCGCTCGGCGCTGTCGATCTTCACCCCAGCTTCGGCCGCGTGGCGTGTCCCCGTGCTCACCCTGAGTGCCCACGCGCAGCAGGGAATCTCGGAGCTGTGGGATGGGGTGCGACGCCACCGCCTGCAGGGACGCAAAAACGGAAGGTTCGAGGCTCGGCGGTCCCATCAGCGGGAGCACTGGCTGTGGGCGACGGTGCACGACCAGCTGCGGGAAGCCTTCGACCGCCACCCGGAGGTTCGCCGGATCCGCGCCCGCGTGCAGGCTGAGGTGCTCAGCGGCACATCGACGCCGCAGCAGGGAGCCGATGCGCTCCTTCAGGCCTTCGGGATCGACCTAGCAGCCGTTTCGTGAGTCGTTCGTCTGGCGAACATTGGTCTTTTGCCCTTGTCGCGAAAGATTCCAGTCCCCTAATCTTTCGCACCCGTAGCGGGAAAGGAGGCGTGTGCATGACACCGGAATCCACAGACCGCCGCAGGTGCGAGATCCTCGGACGCATCCAGCTCGCGACGGAAGCACAGCTGGACTGGATTCGAACGGCCGTGCAGCAGGGGCGCAGCCCGGAAGAGATCGGCTTGTGCCTGTTCGAGCAGGCCGAGGCGCAACGCGAATTGCAGAGCGCGCTCCTCGACTACCTTCGGTACGCCCGAAACGCCGCCTCGAGTCGCGCGTCCGGGGAGCCATCCGACGTCCGAGAAGACGCCGCCTGACCGGGGGCGCGAAACGGACGCCGCAACCGGTCAGTGGGCCCGTCGGCCATCGAAGCCGGCGTCCTCGATGGCCCGGATCACCGCGTCGGCGTCGAAGCGGCCCGAAACCCGGGCCCAACCCCGTTCTCGATCGACTTCGGTCCCGGCCACTCCCGGGACCGCCCCCACGTGCCGCTCGAGCTTTCGTACGCACCCGCCGCACGTGAGGCCCTGGACCTGGAATTCCTGGCCGCTTGCGGCGCCCTTGCGCCGAAGCAGGCCCCGGAGGCGGTCGACCCCTTCCCAGGCCGCGAATCCGAGAAGGACCGCAGCGCTGAGCCATCCCACGGGCCCGGTGTGGTCCATCGTCGGTGCTTCGGAGCCCACGGGCAGCAGGGTCGAAAACAGGGCGCCAGCGCCGAGGCTGACGGCCACCAGCGTGGCCAGGTAGACCGCTGCCGCCCGGCCCCCCAGTTCCCGCCACAGCGCACCCAAGGTCCCCACGTTGGTGGCCGGACCGGCCATCAGGAAGACCAGGGCCGCACCGCCCGGAAAGCCGTGGCTCACCAAGGTGGCCGCGATGGGGACGGAGCCGGTGGCACAGACGTACATCGGCAGCGAAAGCAGCAGCGCCAGGCCCATGGACGCCCACAGTCCGAGCCGCTGACTCTCGGCCCACCACGACGGCGGCACCCACACGTCGAGCAGGGCGGACACCAGCACGCCCACCGCCACCCACGGCAACACCATGCGCAGGATGTCGATGCCGTGGGCCACGCTCTGTTTCCAGCTGGGGCGGGTGCCGGTGGTGCCCGGGCTCGACGTGCCTGCAGACGGCCGACGGTCGACTCGATCGGTGAGCCATCCGGCCACGACCCCGCTCACCCCGGCGGAAGCCAGTTTGAACAGGGCGAACGGCCACCCCAACATGGATGCGCTCACGAAGATCGAGTCGACCCCGGTCTGGGGCGTGCTCGTGATGAACCCGACGGTGGCGCCCCGGCCTGCGCCGGACCTGAACAGGCCGAGCCCGGTCGGGAGGACGCCACAGCTGCACAAAGGCATCGGTACCCCGAGCAGGACGGCCCGAACCACGCTGCCTCGACCGGTCAGCCTGCGTTCGGCGAATCCGCGGGGAAGGATCCGGTGGAGCAGCATGGCCGCCGCCACCCCGAGCAGCAGCCAAGGAGCAAGCTCCAGCAGCACCGAACCGCAGGCCTCGACATACGCCATCATTGCCGACCCTCAACCCGCCGAGCGCTCCGAGTCATCCGAATCTCGGCTGGACGATCCCACCAAAGCCGGGTCCACCGTTCGGGGCCGACCCGAGGCGAGCAGGTGCTTCTGGAGTTTCGCCACCAAAAGTGGGAATCGGCCCCCGTGGATGACCCGAAGAAAGGTCGCGCGGACGACAACGAACCCGAGGCCACCGAGCCCCGACCTCGGGTCTCTCGGTACGTCATGCCTTTGGGGCCCCGGGTCTTGGTCAAGCTTCTTCCCGGAGACAGCCGCACGTCGGCCGGCCTTTTCTTGCCCCCGGGCGCCAAGGAGGCCGCGGCCGAGGTGGCGTACGCCGAGGTCGTGGAGGTGGCGCGGGCCAACCCGGACGACGAGGGAGAGGGCTTCGGAAAAAACGTATCCGGTGTCCCGCTCGGGGCCCGGGTCTTGTTCGTGAAGAGCAAAGGCCTCGCCGTCCCGTGGGATGACAAGCTTCGTGTCGTAGAGGTGAAAGACGTGGTCGCCATCGTGGAGGAGATCGGTCTCGACGAGGCCCACTGAGGCCGCCGGGCCCGCAGCGGGGCGTCAGTGGGCGGAGCGCCTTTCCGTGAAGTCGGTGATGCGTCGTTGCATGGTCTGAAAGGCGTCTCGCACCAGGGGGCCCAGCGCTTCTTTGGGGTTCGAATGTCCGGCCGAACGGGTGACCACCAACTCTTTGTGCGGCGGAACGGTGACGTCGATGCGTACACTGTAGTCCACATGGTTTCCGTGCCCGACCCGCTCCAAAGCCACGTGACAGTGCATCAGGTCTTGGCAGAACCGTTCCAGGCGATCCGCCTGCTCCCGGATCAGGTCATCCAGGCCCGGGACCTTGTCCACTTGGTGGTAGGTGACTTCGAGAGGCTTCTTCATCCCGTGCCGGAGGTGCAATCGGCCGGCCAACTGGGCGGTCAGCTTTCCCGCCTCGGTCCTGGAATCTGCGGTGACGGAAGCCACGAGTGGGTTACGAAGTGGTGACGTCTTCTCGATCCCGCCGGGACATGGGGTGGTTCGACCCGACGCCGGGCGGGCGTGGATGGACCGACGCCGAGAGCGCCTTGGCCCGGCATCCGGAGCTGGCGCCCATCATCCGACAGGTCGGGCCCTGCACCCTGCAGCCCCGCCGGGACCACTTCGTGGTGCTGCTTCGGAGCGTCTTCAGCCAACAGCTCGCGACCGCCACCGCCCACACGCTATTCGAAAGATTTCGAGATCTGTTTCCGCTGCGCCGGCCGACCCCAGCCCGGGTCCACGCGGCGTTGAGCGGTCAGGTCGATCGTCGCACCCTCGAGCACTGCGGGCTTTCGCGTCAAAAGCGCCGGTACGTACTGGACCTGAGCGCCCACTACCTGGACGGCCGAATCCGATCCCGGCGCCTGCGTCACGCTTCGGACGAAGAGGTGATCGAAATCCTGACGCGGGTCCGAGGGATCGGGGTGTGGACGGCGCAGATGTTCATGTTGTTCGCGATGGCCCGTGCCGACGTGTGGCCGGTCCTGGACCTGGGACTGCAGAAGGGACTTCAGCGGTGTTTCGGCCTGCCCGACCGTCCCGATTCCCGGGAGGCGGCGGGGCTCGGTGAACGCTTTCGGCCGTGGCGGTCCGTGGCCACTTGGTACCTGTGGCGCAGCGCGACGCTGCCGCCGGCGCCGGTTCGTACGTGCGATGAACGAACGAAGTTTCGAAATTGCGGGAAAGACCGTGATCCCGCGCCATCGAACAAGGATCCTGGGGTTTAACCCTCGAATTTGCATCCTGGTGGCGCCACACGGGCTTTTCGGTGGACGAGATCCTTGGCGCCGCGTACACCCCCCAGGTCCAACGCCGCGCCGGACCGTGAGCGCGCGGCAGAACCCAGGACCCTGCGCCCAGCGCGGGGGGCGCCCTGTGGGGGCGCATCGAAGGAGAGTGCATGGCCAGAAAGCGAAGTGGAGGTCGGGGCCGAAGGGCCCGCGCATACCGAGCGCCCGAATTTCGAGTCACCTGTAAGGGCTGCGGCAAGGTTCAAAAGATGCCCGAGCGGCCCCTTCCAGGCGTCGAGATGTATTGTCTCGACTGCTATTCGGCGAAGGCCGAAAACCGGTGACCGAAGTGGCCGGGCGAGGAGCCTCGGGGCTCCCCCGGTCCTTCCCGGTAACCTCTCGCTTCCACCTCTCGCTTCCGGTCGGCCAGCGACCGCTCCGCTCCAAGGCAGGGAACGCCCGTCCATCGGTCAAGTGGCGCTTGTCAACCTCTGGCGCCAGACCGTAGTCCCGAACCTTCAAGTCCACTGCAGGGAGGTCGAGAAGCGAAAGAATGGATACCCGTGGGCAGCACTTGCTCGCCGAGTACTACGGATGCCGGAACCGGCTCCTGAACGACAAAGAGTCCGTGGAGCGCCTGCTCCGAGATGCGGCGGTTGCCGCAGGAGCCACCGTCGTGGCCACCGTCTTCCACCGCTTTGCCCCCCAGGGCGTCAGTGGCGTGGTGGTCATCGAAGAATCTCACCTGTCGATCCACACCTGGCCCGAAGCGGGATACGCCGCGGTGGACTTCTACACCTGCGGGGACTGTTTCCCGGAACGGGCCCATGAAACGCTGATGCGGGGCTTCGAGCCCGACCGGGCGGAGCTGCTGACGGTAACCCGAGGTCTCGGCTGGGAGCGGTCACTGCGGGTCGACCAGCACGAGTTCGACGGACCGTGGGCCGTGCAAGCCTCCAACGGAGAGTGAACCATTGGCAGGATGGTACGAAGAGACGTTCCGGGACTCGATGCGGTTTTCGGTGCGGGTCCACGCCACCTTGCACCGTGAGCGAACCGACTTCCAGACCATCGAGGTGCTCCAGACCCCCTTCTTTGGAAGAACCTTGGTGCTCGACGGTCTGTTCATGACGAGCGAACGGGACGAGTACTTCTACCACGAGATGATCAGCCACCCGTCCCTGTGCATGGCGTCCAGTCCCAAGCGCGTGCTCGTGATCGGTGGAGGAGACGGCGGCACGGTCCGCGAGGTACTCCGTCATCCCGAAGTCGAGCAGGTGACCATGGTCGAGATCGATCGCCGGGTGGTGGAGGTGTGCAAGGAGCATCTGCCGGACATCGGCACCGCCTGGAACGACCCGCGCCTCGAGGTTCGATTCGAGGATGGAGTTGCGTTCGTGGCCGAAGCCCCCCCGGCTTCGTTCGACGTGGTGTTGCTGGACGGCTCGGACCCGGTCGGTCCAGCGGAGGGGCTGTTCGACAAAACGTTCTATTCGAACGTGCGCCGGGTTTTGAGCCCTTCCGGAGTGTTCGGACTGCAGAGCGAGTCTCCCATCTTGATGGAAGAGGTTTTTCGTCAAGTCCAACACACCTTGGCCGAAGTGTTCGGCAGCGTCCGTCCGTACTTCGGGACGGTGCCGCTATACGGAGCGTCCACCTGGAGCTGGACCGTGGCTGCGGCCGAACCGTTTCCGATGGACATGGACCGCCTGAAACGCCTGGAGCCCGACCTTCGCTACCTCAACGTCGACGTGGCGCGGGGAATGTTCGCCGTTCCCACCGATCTTCGGCGCCTGCTTTCGCGGGACTGACTTCCGGCTGGCCCCAGTCGCCGTTTTTGCGTCAGACTGCAGCGCGATGGCGGCTCCCGGCGGATGGCGCGCGCTTCGGGACCTGGGACCGTACCTTTGGCCGAAGGGGGAACCGGCCCTGCGGCTTCGGGTCGTGGTGGCCCTGGCGGCGATCTTCGCGGGGAAGGTTCTGAACGTCTGGGTTCCGATCTTCTACAAAAGGGCCGTCGACGCCCTCGAGACCGACTCGGGTCTGCCGGCCCTGCCCTTGGCGCTGATCCTGGCTTACGGCGCCGCTCGGGTCGGCGCCCTCCTGTTCAATCAGGTTCGGGACGCGGTGTTCGAGACCGTCGGCCAGCGCGCCACTCGGCGGGCAGCGCTCAACGTTTTCCGGCACCTCCACGCCCTGTCGATGCGTTTTCACCTGAGGCGCCAGACCGGGGGCCTGGCCCGAGCGGTGGAGCGGGGCACGTCGGCCATCTCGAGCTTGCTCGACGTGGCGCTCTTCAACGTACTGCCGACCCTGTTCGAGCTGGCGTTGGTGCTGGTGGTCTTGCTCCAGCGGTTTCGTCCGGCCTTTGCGGGGATCACGCTGGTGACGGTCGTGGTCTATGTGGCGTTCACCATCTGGACCACCGAGTGGCGGCTCAAGTTCCGCCGGCGGATGAACGAAGCCGACAGCGACGCCAGTACCAAGGCCATCGACAGCCTGCTGAACTACGAGACCGTCAAGAGCTTCGGCAACGAGGGCTTCGAAGCCACCCGCTACGAAGAAGCCTTGGGACGCTATGAGCGGGCTGCGGTCCAGAGCCAAACCAGCTTGTCCGTGTTGAATGCCGGACAGGCGGCGATCATCGGAACCGGCGTCACGCTGCTGATGTATTTGGCCGCTCGGGGCATCGTCGATGGTCGTCTCACTGTCGGTGATTTCGTACTGGTCAACACCTATCTGATCCAGCTCGCGCAGCCCCTGAACCTGTTCGGCTGGGTCTACCGCAGCATCAAGCAGCACCTGGTGAACATGGAGCAGATGTTCGCCCTGCTGGACGAGCGTCCCGATGTGCAAGAAGACCCCCGCGCCCGCGCTCTTCCGCCCGGCCCCCGCACCGTGTCCTTCGAAGACGTATTCTTTTCATACGACCCGGACCGACCCATTCTTCGGGGAGTCAGCTTCGACGTCCCCGCGGGCAATCGGGTGGCTTTGGTCGGGCCGAGCGGCGCAGGCAAGTCGACCATCGCGCGGTTGCTCTTCCGCTTTTACGACGTGGATGCTGGGGCCATTCGGATCGATGGCATCGACGTACGCGAGCTGACCGTGGACTCGCTGCGGCGCTCGATCGGGCTCGTTCCCCAGGACACGGTCTTGTTCAACGATACCCTCGCCTACAACCTGGCCTATGCGCGACCCGAGGCGGGGGAGGCCGAACTGCGCCGCGCGGCGCGGCAGGCTCAATTGCACGACTTCATCGCGCGGCTCCCCGAAGGCTACGAGACGGTCGTCGGTGAACGGGGCTTGAAGCTGTCGGGCGGCGAGAAGCAACGGGTGGCGATCGCTCGGGTATTTTTGAAAGAACCTTCGATCCTGGTGCTCGACGAAGCGACCTCGGCCCTGGACTCGGCGACCGAGCAGCAGATCCAGGCCCAGATGCGGGCGGTCAGCGAGGGCCGGACCACCCTGATCATCGCCCATCGGCTGTCGACCATCGTGGATGCGGACGAGATCGTGGTCTTGGATCGGGGCCGGGTCGTGGAGCGGGGACACCACAACGAGCTCTTGGGCCGAAACGGCCTGTACGCCGACATGTGGCGCAAGCAGCTGGCCGAAGAAGCCCCAGCTCGCGCCGTTTGAAGGTTGCCGTGCCTCGGAAACTCCATTGGGGACAATCCGGGGCGTGCCGCCGCTTCGGGTGATCGGGTTGACTTTCCGCGGTGGCGAGGGGACCACCAGCTGCGGTCCGGGGCAGGTCGAAGGACCTGTGAGGGGAAGCTGGTGCGAATCCAGCGCGGACCCGCCACGGTGAACGTCGTGGTTTCGCCATCGAGCCACTGGAGGGATCGCTCGGGAGTGGGTGACCTTCTGGGAAGGCGGCGAATCCGTTCCAGGATCGGTCTGGAACACGGCGTGAGCCCGGATACCCACCCGGATCGAGAACACGGCCGCCTCGGGGATGGCGGACCGGGTGTGCCGCGGAGACCCTAGGGGGTTCCGCCGCCGTACCGGTCCATCTCGGTCGAGGGGTCGGGGAACGGCGACGGTGAGGGTGCGCTACGCGGTTTGGGGCTTCATTTCGGGCCTGAGTTTGTGGCCCCTGCCGGGATCGGTCCGGGCCCAACCCGATCCCTCGCACACAGACGGAGCGACCTCGACCGCGACTTCGGCGGAGCCGACCCTCGACGTGGTCGACATCCGGGCCCCGGAGCGACGTGAGGGGCCCCTGGTGCCCCCAGCGGACTCCCGGATTCCGCTGTCCGGTCGGACGGTGCGCTACGAGACCTTGGGGCAAGTGCTGCTCGAAGTCCCAGGGGTACACATTTTTCGGACCGGCGGGGTGGGAAGGCGACAGTCCCTTTCGATCCGAGGCTCCGAGTTCGACCAGGTCGTCGTGTTGATCGATGACGTCCCGCTGATCGGCCCAGATCGGGGCCCGGTCGACTTCGGAGCGATTCCCTTGGATGGATTCGAAAGGGTGGAAGTGTTCTACGATAGCGCTCCCATCCGCTGGGGCGGAGGAACCATCGGCGGTGTCGTTCGACTCGTCCCGGCCCAGAGCCCATCGAAGGAGGCTCAGCTCGAGGCGGGCGCAGGCTCCTTCGATACCTATCGGGGACGGGTACAGGCCCGAGGTTCGACGGACCGGTTCGGTGGAACGCTGTCCGGTGGTTACCTTCGCTCGGACAACGACTTCTTCTTCGTCGACGACGCGGGAACCTTGCTCGGGCCCGAACCCGCCGACGACGACGTGATCCGACGCCGCCAGAACGCCCAGATCGAGCGGGGCGATGGCTTTGCCTACGGGACCTGGGACTTCGGGGTTCATCGATTGGCGCTGCTGGGGTGGGTGGTCCACCAAGAAGCGGGCGCCCCTGGAACGGCGCTGCAGCCCAGCACCGAGTCCGACGAGGTCCGGACGCGTGCTTTCGGATCCCTCGGGTACCGCTTGCGGACGGCCGTCGCAGGCCGGGGACTCGACGTGTTCGCCACCTTGGCCCTCGGTTGGGATCGGCTGCGGTTTCGAGACCCTCTCGGCCGGATCGGTCAGTTGCGGGAGGACAGTCGAGATCTCTTCACGAGCTTCGAGGGACGGACTGGAGCATTCTTTCAAGTGACGCCGTGGATGAATCTGGGGGCGACCGTGTTTCATCGTTGGGACGACCTGCAGCCGAACGACGCCTTGGCCATGCCGGCGGTACCGCCTTCGTCTCGACATACGACGACGATCGCCTCCGAGGTGTCCTTGGCCGAGCAGGTGGGGGACGTGCCCGTGTCGCTGCGGGCCTCGGTGTCTGGGACCTTTACCCGAGCCGAGATCGCGAACCAGCGGCTGATGGGCATCGAAAGCTCGGTGGTGGACGAATCCGCTCCCTTCTTTCGGGTCGAAGCCGGCGCCCAGCCGATCCGGGGACTCCGACTTTCGTCCAAGGTCTCTTCGGGGATCCGGCTACCGACCTCTCTGGAACTGTTCGGCGATCGTAATACGATCCAGGGAGCCTTCGACCTGGAGCCCGAGCGCTCCGTCACCGTCGACGGCCGCGCCCGGTACGGTCGAAAGCTGGGACCCATGGACCTGGTGGTGGACGCGGCCCTGTTCTGGCGACGCGTGGATGATCTGATTTTGGCTCGCCGCACTTCGCAGTTTCAGATCGCCTTCGAGAATGCGCGGGACGGCGAAGTGGTGGGCACGCAGCTTCAACTGGACGTCGGGCTCTTCGGCGTGGTGCGGGCGACGGGCAACTTCACGTGGCAGGATGCCAGCTTCGACAATCGTGGATTCTCGCGCCAGCAACCGCTGCGGGTGCCGCTTCGGTTGTGGAGTCGGCTCGGTGTCACGCCGCCGTTGGCTCCCTCGTTCGTTCAGATGCATGGATTCGTCGAACTGGATCATCGCAGCGGCTTTTTTCCGGACTCCGCGAATCTGGTGGAACAGCCGAGCTTCACCTCCTGGAATGCAGGGGTCGAGGCACGCTTTTGGGAAGAACGCTTGATCGCATCCGTCGTCGGGTCGAATCTGACCGACGCACGCGGCATCGACCTCTTGGGTTTTCCGCTCATGAGTCGATTCGTTCAAGGGTCCATTCGGTGGAGGGTGGAGCTATGAAGTTCGGATTGAAAGATCTCTTGGGGCTGCGGGTGCCGGGGACCGTGATGCTCTCGGTCTTCGTCGCAGCGGCATCGGCTTGCGGCTCGGATTTTGGGCCGGACTCTGGCGGCCCCTCCGCAGAGGGATTGCCGACCTTTGCGGTGGTGCGCACCGACTACAGCACCACCGCCATCGCGGGCCTCGAGGCCGACGGCACCATTTGGAACTCCGCCATCTTGGACTCTGGTTCGGTGGCACCAGGATTGTCGACCGCGCTATCGGGAGATGTGGTGCTGGCCGAGGTTCGTCCTTTCGAGGGCATCCTCACGGTGGTGGACCGGTTCATGACCGACGTCCTCACCCGCTACGACCTTCGGGCGGACCGGGTGTTGGGCCAAGTGCGCACGCAGGGTTCCGAGGCATTTCCGTCCAACCCCTACGATGCTGCCAGGGGCGAGGCGGGGACGGTCTGGGTCAGCCGATTCGGCGTGAATCTGGACCCGGAGGCCGGACCCCTGGACCGAGGCAACGACTTGGTGGAGATCGATCTGTCCGAGTTCGAGCTGACCGGGCGTCGGGTCGATCTGTCGCGCTTCGACGTGGAGGTGGATGGAAGCGGCGAGGGTAAGGTCGCCCACGCACGGCCGGGCGCGATCGTTCGGCGAGGCAACGTGCTGGCCGTGGGCCTGGCCGGTCTGTCTTTCGAGTTCGATGCGGCTGGGCCGGGCCGACTCGCTGTGGTGGACCTGCAGACCCTGGACGTGCGGGGGCTCGAACTTCCGGAAGGCCTGCAAAACTGCAGCGGGGTGCGAGCGATTCCGGGAACTCCGGACTTGGTCGCGGTGGCGTGCACCGGCTTCGCGCGGCCGTTCGGTGACCCGCCCCAGGTTCGGGCCTCTTCGGGGGTGGTGGTGGTTCGGGTCGAGGACGATGCCCGCGGACGGGTGGTGCGCACGTGGCGGCCCGCGGACGATCCGGCTCGACCTCTGGCGGTTCACAGCGTCCGTCCCCTGAGCCCGACCCGCTTTGTCGGAAACGCGTTCGGCGCCCTCGGCGACCGACCGGACGAGCTCCATTCGGTCGACATGGAGTCGGGCGACACCCGGTCGGTCTGGCGGGCGGACGAGGCGTTCGCCATCGGCTTGTCTGCATACGACCCGACGTCGGGACTGCTGCTCGTACCCGATGCCTCTCGGGGCAGCGGGGGAATTCACCGGTTCGGGGTCGAGGCGGAAGAAATTTCGTTTCGAGGGACGACCACCTTCTCCGATGGCCCCCTACCGCCCCGATCGGTGGTCCTGCTCGAGGCACGGCCGTGAGCCGTTTCGTGGTGTCCTGGGGGGCTTTGAGCCTGGCCACGGCCCTGGCCTTGGGCGGATCCCTCGCGATCGGAAGCGGCTCCCTCGACGACCCGGAGATGGGCCGCACCTTTCTCCTGCTCCGGAGCTACCGATTTGCCAACGCCTTCTTGGCCGGGTCCGCGCTGGCGGTCGGAGGCGTGTTGGTGCAAGGGCTCTTTCGAAACCCCCTGGCTTCTCCCTCGCTCCTCGGGACCAGCGCCGGAGCGAGCCTCGGGGGCGCCCTCGTGCTCTTGGCGTGGGACTCGCTGCTGGTGGCCACAGTCCCGACCTGGTTTCCACCGGAGCTGGTCCTGCCTTTCGGTTGCTTGGCGGGGGCGTTGGTGGCCTTGGGAGTCCTCTTGTACGTGACCGGTGGACAGCCCGCGATCGTCACCGTGCTGCTCACGGGCTTCATCCTGTCCTCGTTGTTTTTGAGCATCAGCGGCCTCCTCGTCAGCTTGGCCCAGGAGTCCTGGCAGCTCGGCCGGGCCGTGGTGGCGTTCACCTTGGGCGGCGTGGAGGCGAAGGGACCTCGACACGTGGCCTTGGCCGTTCCCATGGTGGCCGCCGGGGGCGCTGCGGCCCTGTTGTGGGGGCGGCACCTGGACGTGCTTTCGTCCGGCGAGGAAGAGGCCTCGGCCCTCGGTGTCGACGTGGCGCAAGTGCGCCGGTGGATCATCGTGTGGACGGGCGTCCTGACTGCGGCAGCCGTGGCCATCGGGGGGAACATCGGGTTCGTCGGGCTGGTGGTGCCCCACGCCCTGAGGCCCTTCGTGGGAGCGGCCCACGGCCGGCTGATCCCGGCGGCGGCCGTAGGCGGGGGCGCGTTCGTGGCCCTGGCTGACGTTGCGATCCGGGCCCTGCCGGCCCGCGGCCAGATCCCCCTGGGGGTGTTCACCGGGCTGGTCGGGGCACCCTTGTTCCTGCGCCTTTTGGCCCGAGCGGCTCGGCAAGGTAGGTTGTCGTGAGCGAAGGGCTGCGGGTCCAAGGGCTGTTCGCCCGCCATCGCCATGGCCCCGATGTGGTTCGGGACGTGAGCTTCGATGCGCCCCGCGGCCAGATCACGGCGCTTCTGGGACCGAACGGGGCGGGAAAGAGTACGATACTCAAGGCCCTGATCGGCCTGGTCGTCGCCCGAGGAAGCATGGAGCTCGACGGGCGACCGATTTCGGCCATGTCCCGAAACGAACGGGCGACGCGGATGGCTTGGGTGCCGCAGCGTTCCCGTCTGCAGGTTAGATTGACGGCTCGGCAGGTGGTGGAGCACGGGCGTTTCGCGCACCGGCCGCTGCTGGTCGGGCCCAGTCGAGCGGACCGGGCCGCAGTAGAGGGGGGCCTGGAGCGGGCTGGAGCCTCGGAAGTGGCGGACCGCATCTTCGTGGAGCTGTCCGGCGGAGAGCAGCAGCGGGTCCTCCTGGCTCGGGCCCTGGCCACCGGAGCCACGACGCTGCTCTTGGACGAACCCACCGCGGCCCTGGACGCGCGCCAGGTCCTTCTGTTTCACCGGGCCCTGCGGGAACTGGCCGAGGACGGGCACTGTGTTCTGATCGTGATGCATGGGCTCGACGAGGTCCACCGGCACGCGGACCGGACGGTCCTTCTTCGGCGGGGCCGCGTGCATCGTTCCGGGCCCACCGACCAGGTGGTGTCCGAAGCTCCGATCCGGGAAGTTTACGGGGTCGAGGTGCGGCCGGGTACGGCCCTGGGCATTCGACTGCCGGCCGGAGGCACACGGTGAAGCTCGACGGCCTGCACGGGCTCTTGTTGGTGGTGGCGATGGCCGGTGCCGCCGCGGGGGCGGTGTGGGCCGGTGTCACGCCCGGCGGGGTCCCGGACCGTCTTCCGGTCTCTTCCGGGCTCGATGGTGCGACGTCCCGGGCGACCGTGGTGCAGGACGCTCGGGGGCGTTCGATTCCCGTCCGGGCCTATCGGCGCATCGTTTCACTGGACCCGGTGGCCGACCATCTGTTGCTGCGATTGGTGGCGCCCGATCGGCTGGTCGCGGTCACGCGCTACACCCGGGAGCGCCATCCCGAAGGGTACCGGTTCGCGGGCCGACCGACCCTGAACTCCTCGGCCGATCTCGAGGGTCTTTTGAGTCTTCGGCCAGATTTGGTGGTGGTCTCGAGGTTCGCGGACGAGGCCTACATGAGTCGGCTTCGGGAGGAGGGCGTGGTGGTGGCGGGGTTGGGAGAGCCGACCGGGGTGTCCGCCACCATGCGGAGCATCCGCACCCTGGCCGCCATCCTCGACGTCCCGGAGCGCGGGCGGCGCCTCGAGAACGCCTTCGTGCGGGAACTGGTCGGTCTCGAGCACGGGCTGAAGGGCCGCCACCGGCCGCTCGGCATGTACCTGGGCGTGTTCGGCGACAGTCTCTTCGGTGGAACCGAGGGCTCGAATTATGCCGACGTGCTCCGCTACGGTGGGGTCCGGGACGCCGCCGCCCGGCACGGTCATCGACGCTGGCCCAAGTACGGTCCCGAAGAGGTGTTGGCGATCGACCCTCCCTTGATCGTCACCGGGGATGGCATGACGCGCGCCATCTGCGATCACGCCGTCCTGCGCCGGCTGAAGGCCTGCCACACCGGCCGGGTGGTCGAACTGCCCCCGGAGCGCAACGTGGATTCGGGCCTGGGGTTGGTGGAAGCGGCCCAGGCCCTGCAGATCCTCGTCCACGGGATCCGTCCCCAGTTGCCTCCCCGGCCCGAAGGCGGGGACGAAGCCGATCCCCTCGCGGCCCCCTGACCGGGGCGCCGGACCCGGGTTCTGGGCGTTGCGGCGCCCCGGTCGGGGCGGTTCCCGGCGTCGGGGCGCCCGATTCGGGTGGGTTCCCGGTTTCGGGCGCCGAATCAGGGTCGGGAGGAGGTCAAGCGCTGCCGGACTTCCTGGAGCGCCTTCAGGTTGGGCGGTTCGTCGAAGGCCGCATTTCGAGCGGCCTCGATATCGGCCTCGCTGGCCTGGGGGTACTTGGCCACCAGGATCGCGGCGAACGGGTCCAGGGAGCCGGCGCCGGCCCGGTCGGGCTCGGGCAGCTCGTGGAGGAGCCGGGGATCTTTCAGCAGTTGCTCCACGTCGTCCGCCTCCAAGTTGGGATTCACCGCGACCATGGCCCACACCACCGACGCGACCAAGGGGGTCGCGAAGCTGGTCCCGTCCTTGGGTGTCCCGCCTCGACCCACCGGCAGCCCCACCCCCGGAGCGGACAGGTCCGGTCGGCCCACCGAAGAGAAGTCAGCCACCCATACGGGTCCGTTTCGGTTCACGGCGCCCACCTCCACCAGGTCCGCGACGCCGGCCACTGCCGGCGGTGACAAGGGCGAGTCGCCTTGGTTGCCCATGGCTTTGACCGCCAAAATCCCCTGGTTTTGGCCGCGGGCGAGCTCGGCTTCCAGCAGTGCCCGGGCCGCGGCCAGCGTTCCTCGACGGGGGTTCTGGGTCCAGGCCCGTTGCGCGAGGGCAACAGCCTTGTCGGTGAACGAGTTTCCGGGAGCTCCGGCCAACGCCTTTCCCAGAGGGCTTTGGGGCGGCGTCAGCTGGAGGAGCGGAAGGAGCTGGTCTCTTGCGACCTGCCGAGGACTCCAAGCCAGGGACAGGTTGAGGACCGTCATGCGGTTGTCCTTCGGTGCGTCGTACCGAACCTCGGCCACGGCGCACCGCAGGTGGTTCACCCAACCGGCCAGGATCGCCTCCATCAGCTCGGCCACCTGGGCTTCGGTGGCGGTGCCCCCTTCCATGGCTCGGGCGAGGGCGACCACGTCCGCCGACGCGGCGGAGGGCGTCGGGCCCACGATCCGGTGCAACCGGGCGGGATCGGGATCGTCCACATCGAGACTGATCTCGGCGCCCCGGGCGAGCCCGGCCTGACCGGCCGCCGTTCGGACCACGGCGTTGCCGTGCTGGACGCCGACATCGAGGACGTGAAGGCGCGGCGCCTGCTTCGGGTCGAGCTGGCGCAGATCGATCCCGACCCGGGCCAGGGCATTCCGGATCCGGCCCATCCGTCGGACGTGGGGGTTTTCGGGGTCCAAGACGGGCTCCGCCGCCAGGGCCAGCCGGGCATTTCGCTGGGCCTGCTTGGAGAAGGGCGCCGTCCAGGTCTGGGCCGAAGCTCCGGCCCACGCCCGGGCTCTCACGACCCGGTCGGGCCCCCCATCGGCCGTCGGCGTGGACGACGGGCGGGGTTCGCTCGGCGTCCCGGGCGGCGCCGGGGACGGTGCGAGGGGCTCGGGATGGTTCTTTCGGAGCGAAACTTGGGTCATGGCCCGGACAAGGTGACGTCGGGCGGCCAACCGATGGGGCGAAAATGATTTCGTTGGCGGTCGCCCAGGGCACCGGGCCCTCGCGCGGCGTCCAACCTGCCGGCGTACCGGGGTTGACGGGTCCGGTGAGCGCAGCATTTCGGAGCAGGAGCAGCCCGCTTCGGCTGGGTTCAACCCACCCGCGCACCGGGCTGGACGGGACTGGGTCGGTCCGGCGCACCCGGGCGTTTGCGAGCGGCCGAGGC
>DAPKRQ010000128.1:0-5711 GCA_031800475.1 Myxococcales bacterium LLY-WYZ-16_1 | reverse complement strand
CGCTGAGCGCCAGGTACGCGTCGTCTGACACCAACGCGCGGCCAGATATCGGCTTTCGGTATCCGTCGGAAGCATGGATGGCGAAGTTCGCCCGCTCGAGGCGCGCGGACTTGGCGCGGAACCCGGCCGAAAGCACCCGAGCAAACGGGAGGGCCCGATACAGGCGCTCTTCCCCATGATTGGGGTCCTTCACAGCCACCGGGCGCGGTTGCGCCGCTTCGAGCTGGCTCGGAAGCGTGATGGTCCGTTCGGAGCCATCGCGAAACGAAAACCGGAGCTCGGCGCGGGCTCCGCCTTCGGGGGGATCTCGCCTTGCGCCCTCATCTTCGGTGCACGCCGAAAGCGCGACCCCCGCGACCACCGAGAAGCTCACAAAAGCTCGGAGTTTCCCGAAAGCTGCGGGCTTTGCGACCGGCCGGGCCTTCGCGAGCATCCCGAGCCTCGCGAGCATCCCGAGCCTTGCGAGCATCCCGAGCCTTGCGGGCATCCCGAGCCTTCCGGGCATCCCCAGCCTCGAGGCGGCGGTGCCATCCCTTGCCTTCACCACCCCCATCCTCGCCGGCCGCCCCGTCCGGTTTGCAAGCGAATGCGGCGCGCTTCGAAAAGCGTGCCTCCTCCCCACCGAAACCACCGCAAATCCGTTCCACGGCCGCCGACGGAATCGACCGGGCCGCTCGCTTCCCCGAAGCCGCCAAGACCGCTTCCGTCCACCCCGTCGACGCGCACGCCAGGCCACGCCCAATGTCGGAAGAGGTCCCCGGGGCCGCCCCCCCAGGCTGGCCTCAGAGCCCACGACCGGTCACGGTCCCTTCATGACCCTGAACGAAACCCAAACCCACCTGTGCGACACCAACCCCTTCGATCACTCGGACCTGCGGGCCCTGTTCATCAACTGCACCCTCAAGAAGGGCCCGGCTGTCAGTCACACCCAGGGGCTGATGGACGTCTCCAAAGAGATCATGGACAAAAACGGGGTCTCGGTCGACGTGATCCGGGCGGTGGACCACCAGATCGCGTTCGGCGTCTACCCGGACATGACCGAGCATGGCTGGGAGCGGGACGACTGGCCCCAGATCTATGACAAGGTAAAGGCGGCGGACATCTTGGTGCTCGGCACTCCGATCTGGCTCGGCGAGAAGTCATCGGTCTGCACCCAGGTGATCGAGCGCCTGTATGGAGAGTCTGGAAACCTCAACACCCGTGGTCAGTACGCCTACTACGGCAAGGTCGGCGGATGCATCGTGACTGGCAACGAAGACGGCGTGAAGCACTGTTCGATGAGCGTGCTCTATGCCCTGCAGCACCTGGGTTGTGTGATTCCCCCGCAAGCCGATGCCGGTTGGATCGGGGAAGCCGGCCCTGGACCGAGCTACCTGGACGCCGGCTCCGGCGGGCCCCAAAACGACTTCACGCAGCGCAACACGACCTTCATGACCTGGAATCTGCTCCACCTGGCCCGCATGCTGAAGGACGCGGGCGGCGTTCCCGCCCACGGGAACCAGCGTTCGCAGTGGGAAGCTGGTTGTCGCTTCGATCACCCGAATCCCGACTACCGCTAACCCTTCACAGGGTGCTCAGGAAGGGGATTCGTCGAGCAGACGTTCCCGCAATCGGCCGTAATCGGCAGGCAGAGCGATGTGGTGGCGGGGACGGCCTTTCGCGGCCGTCAAGGCTTCCGGCGCTTCGGGCTCTCGGCCGATGGCCCGCTGGACGGTCTCGGGAAACTTGGCCGGATGGGCCGTGGCCAACACGACCATCGATTGGTTCGGGAATGCCTCTCGGTGTATCTCTGCTGCCCGCCACCCCACTGCAGTGTGAGGGTCCAGCACGTACCCATGATCTCGGTACACCCGAGCCATGACCTCGAGGGTCGCGTCGTCGGTGACAGGGTGAGCATGGACCACCTCGTGCAGCGCTTCGCGACTTCCCGAAAACAGCCACTCAATCCGCTGAAGGTTACTCGGCGCTGCAACGTCCATTGCATTGCTCAGTGTACGCTGGGCCGACCTGTGAGGCACCGTTCCTTCGCGCAAGAAGCGAACGAAAGCGTCATTGACATTCGTGGCTGCGACAAAGCCCCCAACAGGCAAACCCATGCTGCGGGCGAACAACCCGGCGCAAAGATTGCCCAGATTGCCGCTCGGCACGCAAAAGGTCGGAAGCACACCGTCGTCCACAACCTGTTGCCACGCCCGAAAATAATAGAACATCTGCGGCAGCAGTCGAGAGAGGTTGATCGAATTGGCCGAGGTCAAGGTGAGGGGGCCAGCCAAATCCGGATCCAAGAACGCGTGTTTCACCAGAGCTTGGCAGTCATCGAAGGTACCATCGACTTCCACCGCAGAGATGTTCCCTCCAAAAGAGGTCAGCTGCATTTCCTGAACCGGGCTCACCCGGCCTTTCGGATAGAGCACCCAGACATTGACGCCTTCGACTCCGTAAAACCCAGACGCCACCGCGGCGCCGGTATCTCCAGACGTCGCCACCAGCACGGTCAGATCTTCGCCGACCCGCCGTTGCAGTCGGCTCATGGTTCGGGCCATGAAGCGCGCGCCGAAGTCTTTGAAAGCCAAGGTCGGGCCGTGCCAGAGTTCCAAAACCTGCATGGCCGGAGCCACCGAAACGGCCGGCGCGTCGAAGGTCAAAGATTCCGCCACGACCTCTCGAAGCTCGGACTCCGAGAGATCTTCGTCGAAGTAGGGTCGGATGACTTCGAAGGCCAAATCTTCGAACGAAAGGTCCCGAAGGCTCGAGCAGATGCGCTCGGACAGGTCCGGCATCGTTTCGGGCACGTACAGACCCCGGTCTGCCGGCAGGCTTTCGAGCACCGCTCGGGTCAGGCTCACTTGCTCTGCCGGATTCTTGGTGCTCCGGCACTTCATTTGATCCGCTGAGCTCCGAGCGGGTTGATCGACGAAACGAATCGCTCCGAAGGAAGACCCTCGGCGTCGAAGGCCTTCTGCATGGCGATGGCCACCCGAAACGCGGACTCGTCCCCGCGGCACAGGGCGAAGACCGCGGGCCCCGCCCCCGAAATGCTGCACCCGAGCGCGCCCGCTTCGAGCGCCGCATCGCGAACCGCAGCGAAGCCCGGGATCAGTGGAGCGCGGTAGGGCTCGGCCACCACGTCCTTCAGCGAACGTCCGATGAGCCCGTAGTCCGACCGGGCGAGCCCCGCCACGAGACCCCCCAGGTTGCCCCACTGAACCACGGCATCGGCCAGGGGCACCTGGCTTCGCAGGGCCTCCCGGGCCATCGAAGTCAGGATCTTGAGCCGCGGAAGGACCACCGCCGCGAACAGCTGGTCCGGCACCGGCAGGTTGACCGTGTCGAGCTCCGCGTTGCTGCGCACCAGCACCATTCCGCCCAGCAAAGAGGGCCCCACGTTGTCGGCGTGGATCGCCCCGGCGCTTGCAGCGGCCTCTCCTTTCAAGGCGAAGGGAAGCAGGTCGGGGCGCTGCAGCGGCCGACCCAGGAGCTCGTTCACCGCCACCGCACCGGCCACCGCACTGCACGCGCTGGACCCGATGCCACTCCCCACCGGAATGCCCTTGTGGATGTGCATGCGCACGCCCCGCCGGTCCCCCAAATGGTCGAGCAGGGCCTGGGCCGCAATGCCTGCCGTGTTGTCGGCCACGGCGCGGGGAAGCTCCCCGTCGTCCCCCGTGATCTCGACGATCTCCACGCCACCGAGACCGCCCTCTTCCACGAGGACGGTGTCCCCGGGTCGGTGTAGGGCGAATCCCAGCACGTCGAATCCGGCGGCCACGTTGGCCACGGTCGCGGGCGCGAAGACTTCGATCTCGGATTTCATCGGGCTGCATTTTCAGACGTAGCACATCGGGCTCCGGCCCGGCAGGACGGTCCCCTGCGCGACTGCGCCGGCCCCCCACGGTTGGGGCCCCGTGGCCCGAAAGGGAGTTCTACCGGCAGCTCCAGCCCACCGAGACCGTCGTTCGATCGGCCGCCCGGGTGTGGGCCGACCTCGGGTCCGGAACGCAACGCACCGCGCCATCGGGTCACGGATGATCCGTCTTCCGCCCGGGGTGATCGATCGACGCGGCCCACGGCACTCCGTCCGCAACGACACCTTCGGGTCCAGGCCGTTTCGCAACCCAGGTTGCTTGGCCGATCCGAGTTTCCGTCGCGGCGCCGGGCGCACCGGGGAGGAAGACGATGACACGAATCCGCAACTTCTTTGGCATATCGGGAGTGGCCCTCGCGGCGGTCGCGTGCGGAGACCCCGCCATGCAAGCCGGGGGGCCAGCCGACGCAGGTCCGGACCCGACCCGAGACGGGGGCAGCAGCTCGAACGAAGATGCCGGCCACGTCTGCGAGCCCACCAGCTGCCAGGCCCTCGGCGACGTGTGCGGGGCTCAGCCCGACGGATGCGGCGGCATCTTGAACTGCCGTCCCTGCGACTGCACCGCCGACACCTTCGCCACCGACTGTCCCAGCGCGCCCTGTCGAGTGGCCATTGGATGCGACGCCGGTCGTTGCCGGTACGAGCCGGTTACCTGCGGTGACGCAGTCTGCACCGGTCCGACCCGAGACGATGCGGTGGCCTGCGGAGACGGACCCTGCCCCGTCCAGTACTGCGACGCAACGCCGGCCATGACCGAAGACGGCATCGAGTACGCGAACCGGTGCGTGGCGTCCGAAGACGTTCGATGCGGCCCCTGTGGTCTTGGAAGCTTGGCCTGCGGGCCGGACGGACCGATCTGCGAAGGTTCGCTGCCGCTGTTCGGACTCGATCCCAACCAGGTGCGGTGCGACGGCCCGCCCGAGCTCCTGACCTTCGTGTTCATGGACCCCACCTCCACGGCCACCCCTGCCGATGGCAGCAAGGCTCGACCCTTCGAGACCTTCGAAGCGGCCCGCAGCGCCGCCATTCGCCGCTCGGCCCGGGGGGTCATCGTCGGCGGCCAGCCCGTTCTCCGCATCGACACCGTGGACGTGATCGAGGGACTTTCGATCTACGGCGGCAACCTCGGATGGCCGCAGTGGGCGCCCGCGTCCCATGTTCGACCGACCTTTTCGATCGAAAATTCAGACGACGCTCAGGTGGTCGGCTTTCGAGCCGAGGGCATCGAGTTGCCCACGGCGTTGGTCGACCTGTCGATCCGGGCAAGGGGGACCAAAGAGGCGGAAACGGGCGAGAACGGCCAGAGCAGCATCGCCCTGCTGGCCGTGGAGTCTCCGGGCTTAATCCTCGAGAACACGTTGCTGATCGCGAGCGGGAGCGACGGGGGCGATGGGACCTTCGGTCGAGACGGGCCATCCACCGGTGCCGGTCCCGGCGTCGGCGTGGACGGCCACCGGTCGACGAGCCGATGCCGCGAAACCATCCGGGAACACGCGGGAGGCGCCGGCGGTCAGGCCGGAGCCTGCTTGTTCGGGCCGGGGCAAGATGGCGGCGCGGGAGGTTCGGTTCGAGCCTCCACCCGAGTCTACGAGGACGGGGACCCCGCCCAAGGCGGAGCGGCCGGAGAACCGGTGGCTCTGGGAGGGACCTTGCAAGTGCCGGCAGAAGACGGCGCAGCCCACGCCGAACCTCGGGCGGCCCCGGGTCGAGACGGGCTTTCGGATGCGGCCGTGTGGGACGACGTCCGAGGCATCCTTTCGATCGACGCTGGACACGGACGTTCGGGCGCCCACGGCCTGAATGGACGGGCCGGGGGCGGAGGGTCCGGCGGGTTCGTCGGCAACAT
>DAPKRQ010000127.1:0-8279 GCA_031800475.1 Myxococcales bacterium LLY-WYZ-16_1 | reverse complement strand
ACCGCAGCGCGAGCCCAGAATCCAAACGGAGGTCCTCCAAAAGACCGGTGCCAAAAAACGGTGCCAAAAAACGGTGCCACCCACCGTTTTCGTGGCCCACCGCAGCGCGAGCCCAAACCGAGGTCCCGCACCGCTCAACGAAAACGGTGGGTGGCACCAGTTTGGGGGTCTTGCTTGAGGTGGCGGTGCGCGCGTGGTGACTTCTGCGCGTGAAGCTCGGAGGCGCCGTTTGGACCGGATTGGGCCTGGTCGCCCTCGGCCTTCCGCTTTGGGCCTACGCCCAGGGGCCGACCGCGCTCAAGCCGGTGATCGCGCGGGCCCACCCGACGGTGCGGTGGCTGTCTGTGGACCGGGCGGCCGACTGGTTCTGGCAGGACCGGGCGGTCTGGGTCGACGCCCGCTCTCGGGCCGAGTTCGAGGTGTCGCACGTACCTGGAGCCATCCACATGAAACCAGGCGGGCCACTGCCCGCCCTCGATCCCACGGACCGTCGCCCGGTGGTCGTCTATTGTTCCGTCGGATGGCGCAGTGCGAAAGCCGCCGAGCGGCTGGCGGCCGACACCACCCGCTCGGTGCACAACCTGACCGGTGGAATCTTCGAGTGGGCCAACCGGGGGCTGCCGCTCGAAGACAGCGACGGCCCTGCCCCTCGCGTTCACCCCTACGACTGGAGCTGGGGGCGTCTTCTGCGCCCCGAACGAAGGGCCGCGCTGCCCACCTCCCAAAGCGACCCGACGCGATCATCCGCGCCCGCTCCGAACGACGGCGCCCAGCCCCAGGCCGAGACCCAACCATGAAGCCACTGCGCCATCCGGATCCGTCCCCACCCATCGCCGCCATCGCGGCGGTCGCACTCTGCGCGACGACCCTGGTTTCGGGCGCCTGTCGCGGAGCCGCCGAAGCCGGGTCCGCCGACGCGAAGACGACGCTCGCCACCCGAAAGGCCGAGCCCCCTCCAAAAGATCGGGAGGTCGCCACCTTCGCCGGCGGCTGTTTTTGGTGCATGGAGCCCCCCTTCGACGCGGTCGATGGCGTGGAGAAAACCATCTCGGGCTACACGGGGGGCGCGGACCGGGGCCCGAGCTATCGTCAGGTCGCATCCGGCCGGACCGGACACGCCGAAGCGATCCGGGTCATCTACGACCCCGATGAGGTCGACTACGAAACACTCCTCCAGGTCTTTTGGCGCAACGTAGACCCCACCGACCCGGGAGGCCAATTCGTCGATCGAGGTCGTCAATACCGCACGGCGATCTTCGTCCACGACGCGCGCCAGCGAAAAGCGGCGGAGCGCTCCAAAAAAGAACTGGAAATGTCGAATCGCTTCGAACGACCCATCGTTACCGAGATCGTGTCCGCCGGACCATTCTGGATTGCAGAAGACTACCACCAGGACTTCTACAAAAAGAGCCCAGGCCGTTACAAAAGCTACCGGAGGGGTTCGGGCCGGGATCAGTACATTCGAAAGAAGTGGGGCGAGCACAAAGGCGAAGGAGCGAAGCGCTGACGGGCACGAAATCGTTTGCAGCGCACTCCCGCCGAGGAGGCCGAAAGCAAGTCTCCCGCCGAGGAGGCCGAAAGCAATTCAACCGCCGAGCAGGCCTTCCTTCAGCCCCGAGTTCGGCGGGTTCGGCCCGATGTAGATGCGATAAAGCGCATACTGGAAGTCTTCGCCCGGGATCGTGCCCTTCTTTTGTCCCTTTACATGGACCGTGGTGCCTTCACCGGGAACATACGTCACGGACATGACCTCGCCGGTCTTGATGTCCGCCATCCAGGACAGCAGCTTTTTCACCTTCGCTTCGATGGCACCGTAATCCTTCGCGTTCTTTTCGAATCCGGCCTTCCAGGCGTCCACCTGCTTGCCCTTGCCCACATCCCGAACGAAGTGCATCTCGAGATGCTTCGGCACGTCGCCCTTCAGGATGTTCGCGACGTTGGACGTCTTCTGCGGCAGGTACAGGCCAGCCACATACACGTCCACCATGAAGATCGTGGCTTCCCGAATGCCCAACCCATTCAGCACGAGCGATTTGCCACCGATGGTTTGGGAATCGGGGAGCTCCACGCCCCCCTTCTTCGCGGCATGAGCCGCCGGCGTGGCCAAGAGGGCGACGAGGATCCAAGCAAGGGTTCGAGTTCGCATGGAGATCCCCTCTAGCCAGGGCGAGACGACCTGTCGAGTCCTGGCTACGTCGACCGGATTCGCCCTGGCTCCGATGCGACGGGCGGCGCTGCGGGCTGCGCAGTCCATCGAGGCTCGAGCAGCCATGGGGACGGTCGAGGATCCCGCCCCGGTGGTGCAGCACCGAAACGTTTTGGGCCCGCCATTCGCCTTGGAGCTGGCCGCCCGGCTCGCTAGGTTCGAGCGCCGTGGACCTGTCCGCAACCCTGGGCCGGTTCGGGCACGAAGGCTTCCGGCCCGGCCAAGAAGACGTGGTCCGGGCGATCCTCGAGCACAGGGAAACCCTCGCGGTGATGCCCACCGGTTCGGGCAAGAGCCTGTGCTACCAGCTCCCCGCGGTCGTCCTTCCCGGGACGGCCGTTGTGGTCTCGCCGCTCGTCGCCCTGATCCGGGATCAGGTGAGAAGCCTCCAGGCCAAAGGGATGCGGGCCGCCTCGTTGACCGGCCACGACGGTGCCGAGGAAAAGCGGGCCACGTTGGCCGAACTCGCCCGGGGCAAGCTCGACCTGATCTACGTGGCCCCGGAACGCTTTCGCAGTCCGGCCTTCATCGAGGCCTTGGGCGCGACCCGCTTGTGCCTGTTCGCGGTGGACGAAGCCCACTGCATCTCTCAGTGGGGACACGATTTCCGACCCGACTATGCCCGACTCGGTGAGCTCATCGTGCAATTGGGCCCCGAGCGCGTGGCGGCCCTGACCGCCACCGCGACCCCCGACGTTCGAAACGACATCGTCCGGCAGTTGGGGCTACGGGAACCCCAGGTCATCGTCACGGGCTTCGACCGGCCCAACCTGGTCCTTTCGGTCGAGGCCGCCAAGAAGGGACGGGAAAAGCTCGAACGGGTGGCTGCCACCTTGGTGGAACGCACCGGCGACGGCGGCGCCGCCATCGTATACGTGGCCACACGAAAAACCGCGCAAAAGGTGGCGACGGCCCTCGCGGAACGCGGCTTCGACGCACACCCCTACCACGCCGGCATGTCCGGCCCCGAACGTTCCCGAGTAGAGCGACACTTCAGCGATGCAGACCGGCCGGTGGTGGTGGCCACCACGGCCTTCGGCATGGGGATCGACCGGGGCGACGTCCGGGCGGTGGTGCACTACCAGATTCCCGCCTCCCCGGAAGCCTACTACCAAGAGGTGGGTCGAGCGGGCCGGGACGGCGAACCGGCCCACGGCGTCTTGATCTACGACCAAGCCGATCTGCGTCACGCCTTCGCGAAACACGAAGCTTCGTGCCCCCGTCCCGCTGCGGTCGCCACCGCGCTGGCCATCGTGGCCGCAGAGGCCGACACCCAACGGGACTTCGACGAGTGGGTCAGTCGGGTGGAGGCCGACGTGGGTCCCTCGGCCCGAGCCGCCCTGGTCGCTCTGGAGCAAGCCCAAGACCTGCGACTTTCGCCCGCTGGAGCCCATGTCTGGACCGAGTCTCCGAGCATCGATCCTGCTTCCTTGGAGGAACGAGCCCGTCGAGAGCGCGTGCGGCTCGACGCCATGGTCGGCTATGTGACACGTGCGGCGTGTCGGCGCCGATACTTGGTGGATTATTTTGGAGATGCCCGACGTCCCGAACAGTGTGGTACGTGCGACCGCTGCCGCGGTCCGGCCCCCCGTGAGCTCGAAGGCCCCGAGCTGGAAGCGGCTTGGATGGCCCTGTCGTGCATCGCGAGAATGCGGGGACGCTGGGGCAAAGCGAAGGTGGTCGACGTGTTGCTCGGTTCCCGCGCTCAGCCGATCCGGGACGCAGGGCTCGACCAGCTGTCGACCCACGGGCTGCTGCAGAAGTGGTCGCGGCAGCGGGTGCTGTCGTTGCTCGACGCCCTGGTGGCCGCGGAGCTCGCCCAGATCGCGGGCACCGACTACCCGAAGCTCATGCTGACCGAAGCCGGGGTCCGTACGCTGAAGAGCCGCGCCCCCGTTCGGTTGAGGCTGGAGCCCCGCGCGGAGACACGGACCGACAGATCCCAGGTCCACTCCGCTGCCTCGGAACTGGCCGGGGCGGACGCGGAGCTGTTCGAACGACTGCGGACCTGGCGAGCGCATCTGGCTGCACAGATCGGAAAGCCGCCGTACGTCATCGCCCACGACCGGGCGCTTGCGGCAGTGTGCGCTGCGCGGCCCGAGAGTCCCAGCGAGCTGCTGGGGGTCCCGGGCTTCGGCCCCACCAAGGTCGAGCGCTACGGCGAAGCGCTCCTGGGCATCGTTCGGGGAACGCAAACCTGAAGGGCTCGCAAAGCTCGCTCACTCCAAGCGCCGGGTGAACTCGAGGATGGGCCCCTGCCGGCGGATTCGCCGGTATCCCAACAGGTGAAACACTCCCACGCTCTGGGCCCGGGCGATCCGAGGATCCACGAGCACCGTGGCCGGATCCCCATCTTTGCGCCGCACTCCGGGCAGCCAGTGGGCCAACCGCGGCACCCCGCTCTGGCGAAGCACCCGGCTCACCCCCAGCCACAGCGGATGGACCCGTCGCCCCAAAAAGAATCCGTCGTCGCCCTGCCCTTGGTAGAGGGGAAAGAGCAAAATGGAAGACTCGGGCGCCGTCACCGGTCCTTTTCGGTCCCGGGCCAGCACCGTGCCTTTGTCCACCGGTTGAAAGTGCCGAAACCCCGGTTCCATTCGAAACCCGTCGTCTGGTGCCACCGCGTGCCGATGCCAGACTTCGACGATCTGCGGCGCGCCGCGCCGGGCCTCGTTCAGCACCTGCAGGTGCGCTTGCCGGTCGGGAACATCTTCCGGCTGCAACGAGCCCGCCTTCTCCAAAGCGAGCCAGACGAAGGCCTCGTGGCGGTCGACGCTGGCGGGATCATCATGCTGGCCCCCTTCGAAACCGAGGGTCACATGCCCCTGCCGATTGAGCCATTCGAGCAGCGCACCCTCGATCTGCTCCTCGATGCCCAGGAGCTTCACCACGGGAAGCCCCATGGCAAAGTCCCGATTTTTGAGCGTGTCGCCGAGGGTCGCGAACGGCGCCCCCGGCGCCGATATGGTGTGCAGATCGATGCAGTACGCCGGTCCTGCATGTTCGGCGAAAAGCCCTTCGAACGCGGACAACAGCTCCGATTGCTCCCGATCCTCCGAGGCCAAGTGCCGTTCGGCCCCGGCTCGGATCCGGGCCACCCGGTCCCGGGACCACGCCCGATTCAGGTCCAGGTCCACGAAGCGCACCCGCTGCCGCAGCGCTTCCAGGTTCCCAGCCATGCCGACGAATCGGCCCCGAAGCCGCGTCTTCAGATCGCCAGATCGAAACCGCTCGAAGACCCGCCTCAACGCGTGCACCCCGGCCGGCTCGTTTCCGTGCAGCCCCCCGGTTGCCACGAACAGCGGACCCTCGCCGGTCCCGCGAACGTCTCCGATCCGCCGCTCGAACCTCGGGTCCTGCGCCTCAGCCCTCACCACCGGGCGATGTGGCCATGGCCGGCGCCCGCGGGGAAGACTCCATCGACGAAGCCGGGTCGAAATCGCTGGACCCCTCCGCCTGCAGGCTTCCCTCGCCGCGCTCGAGGACCCGCTCCATCAGATCTCGGGCCAAGAACATGAAATCGCGTTCGGTGACCACGCCCACCAGCCGGTCGTTCTTCACGACGGGAAGGCAACCGACCCGCTCGCGCTTCATGAGCCGGATCGCGTCCAGGGTCCGGGTCTCGGGGGTGATGGTGCAGACGTCGCTCTTCATGATCCGGGCCACAGCTTCGGGCCGTCCGTCCTTGGGACGCTGATAGAGGAACTTCAAGACCGACCGATAGGACACCAAGCCGACCAGGCGATTGGCGCCGTCTTCGACCAGCACGTGCCGGATCTTCTGCCAATCCATCATGCGGGCCACCAGGTCGATGGACTCATCTTCGTGGACGGTGAACAGGTCGGTGGTCATGTACTGCTCGACGCGCAGGTAGTGGTTTTGCCAACCCCCGGCCTCTTCCAGACTCGCCCAGGTCCAGTCGGCCACCGGTTTGCCGCTCGCCTGACGGGAGACCATGCCCTGCGTCAGAGCGCCGAGCCGCTCGCTGAGGCTGGCTGCCTTGCCCATCTTTTCCAGCGAACAGAGCATCCAGTCTGCACCGGTCTTGCGACCTTCGACCCGCCTGCGGACGATGTCCAGGTACCGCTCGATGTCTCCCTGGTCGATGGCCTTCGATTCGAGCCCTTCCCGAGCGCGTGGGAGCAGCTCCTCGAGAATCAGATCCCGAGCCACCCGCGAACGGTCGTCGAACCAATCCATTACCGCGTCCAGACCGTACCGAGCAGCTCGGGCGAAATTGCCCTTCACTCGAGCGAAATCCATTCGATCGGCCACGGGCTTTGGGTCCTGAGAATATGCGCTGATCATCCCGAACCAGAAGGCGGCATTGGCCACCTCGTCGGCGGTGGTCGGACCGGCAGGAAGAATGCGGTTTTCGATGCGTAGGTGAGGCACCGCCCCGTTGCTCCCGTAGCAGACCCGGTTCCACCGATAGACGGTCCCGTTGTGCATGCAAAGGGCCTTCAGACGGGGGATGCCACCCTCCTGGAGAACCTCGATCGGATCCTCGTCCGGGTCGGATCCCAAGATCACGCGGTACCGGACAATGTCTTCCTTGAAGATCTCGGTGACCGACTCTCGGACCCACTTGGAGCCGAAACTCACCCGAGGTTGACGCTCGCGCAGATGGTGGGACGCGCCTCGAGTGTCGATGGATTGCTCGAACAGCGCGATCCGGGTCTCGCGCCACAGCCGCCGGCCGAGAAACAAAGGGGCGTTGGTGGCCGCAGCCATCAACGGTCCGGCCACCAGCTGGGCCACGTTGTACAGCTCGGGGAACTCTTCGGGCGCGACCTGAAAGTGAACTTGGAAGCTCGTGTTGCAGGCTTCGACCATGACGTTGTCATGTTTGACCGAAAGCTCGTCCAGCCCCTCCACGTGAAAGTCGTACGGGCCACCGCGCTGGGCGTTGAGCACGTCGTTGAGCTGTTCGTATCGCGGAAGGGGCGTCATTGAATCCAGGCCGAGATCGGACTTGCGCAGGGTGGGCAGGATGCCGGCCAAGATCACGCTGGCGTCGTGCAGATGCGCAGCCTGATTCGCCTTCGCGACCAGGCCCACCAGATCTGCTTCGAGCTGGCTGAGCACCTGGCCTTCGAAGACCAAAGGGTCCAGGTTCACTTCGAGGTTGAATAGGCCCAGCTCGGTGGTGAACTGCGGATCGTTCAGCTCGGCCAGAACCTCCATGGCCTTGCAGGCCGGACGACGCGACGCGTCAACGAGAAACATCTCTTGCTCGGCGCCGATCCGCCGGACGCCGGTCTCGAACCGGTCCTCCTGCACCATCTTCTCCAGCGCACGCAGATCCTGCAGCAGCCGGGAAACGAAGTTGCGGTGGCTTTCACCCTCCAGGCGGGCGCTCAGGTTGTGATCTCCCACGGACAGCCCCCTTGCCGACCGAACGTTCGGCGGCGGCGTCCATCAGGCCAGACGGGGAGCCCAACGATCAAGGCTCCCCCCGAAGCAACGGACCGCGGAGTCACAAGTTCGGCCCACCGCCGCCCGATTTCGTCTGCCCGCTCCCGCTGGGTGGGTCCGCGGCCGGGGGCTTTTCATCGTTCGAGGCCTTCTTCGAGACCTCCGGCGCAAAGGAAAGCGCGCCGCTGTTGATGCAGAACCGAAGGCCGGTGGGGGCTGGGCCGTCCCGGAACACGTGGCCCAGATGGCCGCCGCACCGGGCGCACCGGACCTCGGTCCGGACCATGCCGTAGCTGGTGTCCCGGTGGCGCTCCACCGCGTCCGCATCGATCGGCGCCGTGAAACTGGGCCAGCCGGTGCCGCTTTCGAACTTTTCTCCGGCGTCGAACAACGGGTTTTTGCAGCCAGCGCAGCGGTACACGCCTGCACGCTTTTCGTCCCAATACTCCCCGGTGAAGGCGCGCTCCGTGCCTCCCTTGCGCAGGATTCGATACTGTTCGTCGGTCAACTCGGCTTTCCATTCGGCCGGCGACTTTCGAACCGGATATCCGGAGGAGCGATCAGCTCGTTCGCCGCCCTGCGCGGCCCAAGCCCCGGCCCCCAGACCGAGTAACGCGCCCATCCACGCCGTGATTCGTTTCATGTCTTCATCCCC
>DAPKRQ010000126.1:0-3859 GCA_031800475.1 Myxococcales bacterium LLY-WYZ-16_1 | reverse complement strand
GTCGAGACCGCCGATCGTCAAGGACCGGTCGCCCACGGCCCGCCAGGGCTCGTCTTCGCTCGCCCGAAACTCGATGCCCGTGGTCCGAGGCCGACGATACTCCGGTACCGTGAAACGAAGACGCAGGCGCCCCGGCCCTGGAGGCAATCGGGTGACCCCCGACGGATCCAACGCCCGCCCGTCCACCTCGGCGTGCTGCACGATGACTTGCGGGGTCGGCAGGGGTCGGGAAGCGGCGGGAACGTCCAACTCCACCAGACCGAACAGGGTCGAAAACCACAGCCGTCCATCCGGGGCCCGAGCCACCCCCGGATGCCCGAACTCCGACTCCGGGGTGCCCAACAGCGCCACCCGGGCCCGCTGCTTTCTGCCCTGGGCCACGGCCGAGAGCTCCGCCTCCGCGACCCGAAACAGGCCCTCGTTGCCGTTGGCGACCAGGAAAGCCCCGTCCGCCGAACCGGGGCCCCCGTCGGCCCGCACCACACTCGCCAAAAACGGGGTCGGCAGGCCGTGGCTTCGATCGAAGACGAATGCGCTTCGTTCACCGATCCAACCGAGCCCCGCCCCGTAGGTCGCCACCCACATGCCGTCGGCAGCGAAGGCGATGCCGCGGATTTCGCCCGGGGGGACACCGTCCGTTTCGTCGAGCACCGACCAGCTCATTCCGTCCCAGATGCCGAGGCGGCCGTTTTCGCCGAACAGCCAGCGTCCTCGGGGGTCCTGCACGATGACGCCGATCCGCTCGGACAGGGGCGCTTCGAGGGAACGAAGCACGCCTCCCTCGCGCCGAAACGCTCGGCCGTCTGCAGTGCCGAACATCGAGACCCCGTCTTCGGCCCAGACCGCGCTGGCCGGCAGGTCTGGAGTCGGAACCCGCCGAACCGTGCCGTCCGAACGGACGGTCCACAGTCCTCCGCCGGCCACGTGCAACAGACCGGTCTTTCGGTCCCAGTGCAGCGCCGCCACGCAGAAGTCCTCGAGCACCCGGACCACCTCTCCACCTGGCTCCCGCCGGTGAAGCCCCCGGCAACCGTGGCCGAACCACAGTCGACCCCGGCCGTCGAACGCCACACCCCGCACGCCGGCCAGCGGGGTAGGCGTCAGTTCGACCTGTCGAAAGGAAGCGGGCTCGATACGGTGAAGCCCGCCGGGAAAGCTGCCGACCCAGACGCCTCGCCCGTCCGGGTCGACCCGCAAGGTGCGCACCGACCGGGACAGCTCGATCCGCTCCAGGGGCGCGGTCGAAATCGGGCCGGGGGCTCCGTCCACGGACGGCAGGCTCGTGTGGTACGCCGCCGTGCCGCTCCCGAACCAGACTCGACCGTCCGGGCCGATGCCGAGTGGCGCCCCTTCGCTGGAGACAGGCATGGACACCACTCGGTGGAGTTCCCCGTCCAAGGCCACGGACAGCCCCGCGTCGTCCAAAATCCACGGCCGTCCGGAAGGGTCGACCTGGAGGGACCTCAGTTCGGAGGTCGCCCCCAGCGGGTGCAGGCCCTCGGGGTCCAGGCGATTCAGGACCCGCTGGGCGGCCAACCACATGGACCCGTCCGGGCCCTGGGCGATGGCGCAAGGGCCGACGTTCCAATGCCGAATGCGGCGCCCGTCCCGGCCCAACTCGGCACACCCGGTGAGCCCGGAGACCATGAGCCGGTCGCCTCGCCATTCGAGGTGGCGAATTCGACCGAACCCGGCGACCTGCCCGGGTTCGAGGGTGCGCAGGTCTCCATCAGAACCCAGGCGGGTCAGTCCGCCCCGGAGGTGTCCGATCCACAGGACGCCCGGCGGCCCGCGGGCCATGGCGCTGACCCGGGGCCACCGAAGCGAAGGACCCGGCTCGAAGGTTGCTCCATCGAAGCGAACCAAACCACCGTAGGTACCGACCCACAGGATTCCTTGCGCGTCCTGGGCCAGACCACTGGCCCCATTTTGGGGCAGGCCATCTTGCGCCGTCCAAGCATGGACCGACCAAAACGGCGGCTCGACTTCCTCAGCTTCCGCGTTGGGCGAAGCCGAGAGTACGCCCAGGACCACCCAGCCGATGAGCCCCAGCACGTCGGCTACCGCCGGGAGTCGACCGCCGGCTCGCCAGCGAGGACTCGATCTTGCGCTGCCCGTTCGCCAGCGAAGAGGGCTTCATCGACCTGCTGCAGGCAGGACTGCAGGTCCCCCCCATCGTGGCCCATGGAATCATTGATTTCCTCGAAGCGATCCAAATCTGGGAGCAGGCGGCGGATGTTTTGCTTGCTGCGGCGGTGGGCCTCCACCCGCGTCTGCAGTCGAGCACCCATGTGGCGTCGATTCGGCAGCAGGGTCAAGGGGTCGGTTTTCGCCGGTGTCCCTTTTTCCCGTCCGAACCGTCCAACCGGCGCCCCGGGATCGGCAGGGGTCCGTACGGGAGCCGGTCAGGACCTTCGGGGGCGGGCTTTTCGGGCTCGACACCGTTGGCGTCCGCCTTTCCATCTTCGGGTTCATCTCGCACCGACTCCGGGCGCAGCAGGGCCCGGGCCGTCCGGATGTCCACCATCCCCGACTCCACCAACCCGTGCGCCGCTTGAAAGGCGCGAAGCCCGGCCTGCGTCCGGGGCCCGAAGATCCCCGGGCCCGTCTCCATGTCGGCCTGGGTCGAAAAGCCTTTGTCCACCAGCATCCGCTGAAGGGATGCGACCGCTTCGCCTCGATGTCCTCGCCGAAGGCCGAGCATGGCAGCCGACCCCGAACCGGGCTCCTGCTGAAACGCGCCCACCCAGGCTTTGGACGGGTCCAGGCCTTGGGCCCGGTTCGCCGCGTACAGATGCCGCATGCTGCGGAGGGCCTGCGCCGCTTCGCCTGCGCCGATGGACGCCGAGTTGTTTCCGATGCCGTCGTAGTAGCTTCGCCCGGTGCGTGGATCGGCGACGCTCGCGAATTCCCGGGCGAGGGCCAGTTGGGCCGCAAAAATGTTGTCACTTTCTCCCGTTATGTATGCTCGAACCTGGGGGCGCTTGTCGTCGATCAGGAAGTCGGCGAAAATCTGTTCCTGAAGCTCGGGTGTCAAGGTGCGCTCGGAGTCGATACCGAGGGTCGACACGGCCATCCGCATGGTCGACGGCACGATCTGATACCGTCCCACGGCGAACAGGCGATTCGGGTCGCCTCGCGGCAGCCTCTGACGACGCATGATTTCGCCGATGGTCATTCGAGAGAAGTCGATCCGCTCCGATGCGGAATCGCCGGCGGTGCCTCGGTTGAACGAGCCGTAGTCTCCTTCGCCCGAAGCGATGAGATCGGAAAGAATCGAGGACCGAAAGGTTGGCGTCCGCGACGGGGCTTCGCTCGTATCGGTCGAGCCGCGTTCGACCTCGTGCGACCGCTCACGGCGGACTCGCAGGGCGCCTTTCAGCGAGTCGGTCATGCCCTCGGAGTACGAAGCGGCCAGCGTCATCCCGCCTTCGATGGAGGGTTCGGTCTTTCGTTCGAACCGATCTGGCAAGGGCTCGGTTGTCCACGTGGGAACGAGCGCTTTTTCGACCGTGTCCAAGGGAGCCGGCTCGTGGTGCTCGGCGGTGATCGGCGGTGCGAAGAAAAAGAAGTCCGGGACCATCGGTTTCACGTCGTCCATCGGACCCTCCCCAGATCGCCGGCCGCCAGCATCATGCCTCTTCGTACACGGGGGCGGCCGGCGGGGCCTCGGACGACCGGCCGATGGACGTCCCCTTCCGCGCACTCGGGACATACCCTTCGACTCCCCCCGAAGCAGCCATCCGCGGCCCGGGCACCGGACCGGTCATCGACGCCGCTCCCGAACCCCGGTACACGAGCTTTCGGGCCGCGCGCCCCCGGGGGCGCCGCGCCCCGTTCGGCCCATGACGGAACCCAC
>DAPKRQ010000125.1:0-1990 GCA_031800475.1 Myxococcales bacterium LLY-WYZ-16_1 | reverse complement strand
GTCGGGCCGTTGGGCCAAGGCGAGCACCCGTTTGTTGAACGCCAGCCAAGACAGCTCCCGATTCAGGTACAGGGAGGGGTCGGTCAGGGATCGTTCATCGGGGGCGGATTCAGTTCCGTGCATTCGAGCGCCGCTCCGGCCTTCCCGGGCCGGGTCCTCCCAAGGTACCACGCCAGGCCATGGAGGCGCCGAGTCCAGCGGTCCGCTGGACCGTCGAAGATGTTCTGGGACCCGGCGGGATCGCCGAGGGGGTCTGGCCCGGTTATGAAGCCCGGCCTGCCCAGATTCGCATGACCCAGGCCATTTTGGACCGGCTCCTCGAGGGTGGCCCCATCGCGGTCGAGGCCCCCACGGGGGTGGGAAAGACCTTGGCGTATCTGCTGGCGGCCGTGCTCAGCGGCAGGCGGGTGTTGGTGTCGACCCACACCAAGACCCTCCAGGATCAGATCGTCGACAGCGACCTGCCGAAGCTCCAGGCCCTGTTGGCCCGCATGGGCTTGGCCCTGCAGCGGGCTCGGCCCGACGACGGGCCCCCCGGACCCCACGAGATCCGCTTCGCCCTGATGAAAGGGCGGGCGAACTACCTGTGCCTGGCGAAGCTCGATCGAAAGAGCCAGCAGGGCAGCTTCGGATTCGGCGATGCTGCGGATCCTCTGGTCCAGATCCGAAGCTGGTCGGAGCAGAGCGAGCGGGGAGATCGGGTCGAGCTCGGCCAGCTTTCGGAAGCCGACGGGATCTGGTCCGAGCTCGACGCCCGGTCCGAGACCTGCACGGGGTCCCGCTGTCCGCGCTACGACGCCTGCTTTGTGGTGCGGATGCGCAAAGAGGCCCAGGCCGCTCGCCTGATCGTGGTCAACCATCACCTGCTGCTGTCCGACCTGGCGCTGAAGGCCGAAGCGTCGTTGAGCGACCGGGGCAGCTTCGGGGAGGTGGTGCCCGACGCGGATGCGCTGATCCTGGACGAGGCCCACGGGCTGGACCAGGTGGCCTCGGAGTATTTCGGAGGTCAGGTGTCCCTTCGAAAGCTCGAACGGCTTTCGAAAGACGTGGCCACGTTCTTGGCCGAGACACCGGCGGCGTCCTCGGCTTGTTCGGTCCATCTGACCCGAGCCCAGGTCGAGACCGAGAACTTGTTTCGTAACCTTCCGCCGGTCGACGGGCGGGTGCGGATCGCCGCCGCCGGCGGGACTGGCGCCGAAAATACCCAGTGGGAGCCCGCTCGCTCCCGGCTGGGGGCCACCGAGGCGGCGCTGCGGGCCCTGGCCGCCGACCTGGAGGCGTTGGCCCATGCCGACCCGGTGTCCGAACCGCTTGCCCGGCGCGCTCTCGAGCTGTGGGAGGGGATCCGATTCGTCCTGGCCGCCGAGGATCCAGACTTCGTCTACTGGAGCGAACGCCAGGGCAAGTCGGCGTCGCTCGGGGCGTCGCCGATCCTGGCGTCGAACCTGCTCCGGCACCATCTGTTCCCCCGGTTCGGCGCCGTCGCCATGTGCAGCGCCACCCTGTCCGCCGGGCGCAAAGACCTGAGCTACTTCCTCGAGTCTTTGGGGGCACCGGAGGACACCGAAACCCTGGTGCTCGGCTCACCCTTCGACTTCGAGCGCCAGGCCGCGCTGTACCTTCCAGCGAACGTGGGGGCCCCCGACGGTCCGGCAGGTGTGGAGCGGGCCCTGCCGGTGCTCCAGTCCCTGGTCGAGCTGGTCGGGGGTGGGGCGCTGCTGTTGTTTACCAGCAACCGGGCCATGCGGGAGGCGTATCGCCGTCTGAAGCCGAAACTCGCCCATCCGGCCTCCATGCAGGGCGAGGCGCCAAAGCGGGAGCTCATCCAAGACTTCGTCGCCCGGGCGCCGGCCGTGCTTTTCGCCACTGCAAGCTTCTGGGAAGGGGTCGACATACCGGGTGACCCCTTGCGCCTGGTGGTCATCGACCGCCTTCCTTTCGACCCGCCCACCGACCCCCTGCTGGCGGCCCGGGCGGAACGGATCGAGCG
>DAPKRQ010000124.1:0-24899 GCA_031800475.1 Myxococcales bacterium LLY-WYZ-16_1 | reverse complement strand
GAGAAGACGCGCTGCCTCGGTGCCCTCGCCGAGGTCGACGGAGAGGGTGGGTCGCGGACCGTGCTGCCGCACGACGGAGATCCAGCGGCCGTCGATCTCCCTGGTGAGACGGCGGCGCGCCCCGGTTCGCGAGGTCCAGCGCAGCCGCAGGTGCTGGTGACCGTCCCGCACCGCGAACACGTTGGCGAGGGGCTCGAGATCGGCGGCGCGCGACGGGGGGCCCTCCGCGTCGGCCCATGTTCCGTCCGGCTGCAGCACATAGGTCGTCATCGCAGGCGAAAGCGCGAGCGGCATGCCGGCCACGCTCATGTCGCGCCCGGCGCGCTCGAACGGACGGTTGTCGAAGGCCCGGCGGTCGCTCCCGTCCGCGCGCGCCGTCCACAGCCAGGCTACGCTGCCCGGCTCCTGGCCGCCCTCGGAGGCGTCTACGCCGGGACCGAGCCCGCCGTCGTCGATCGCGCGGCGTTCGCCCCAGCGGCCGGCCCCGCCCATCACGAAGCGCCAGGGCGCACCGGGGGGGCGGTAGGCGCCGTAAACCTTGCACGAGCGGCCAAGCTCGCCGCAGATGGTCGCTCGCGCGAACGTGGACACGCTCGTCGCCTCGCCGTTCGACGCGACCCGGAGCACGAACGGGTCCCCGGCGGGCGAGTCCTCCGGTGGCCCCTCGCTTCGCACCGCCACCTCGAGAGCGCCGTCGACCCAGGCGAGTCCGAGCACCGCGTCGGACCCGTCGACGATCGCCGGCGCGCGCGACCAGCCGTCGTCCGTCGCGACCGCCACCGCAAGCCCGCCGCTGCGCCCCCGATCGCGTGCGCGGTACACCAGGCCCAGCCGTCCGTCCGGGCCGACCAGGGCGGCGCGCACGCTCATCAGCTCCGGGCCACCGGCGGGGATCGGCCAGTCGCCGCGCGCCACCCCAAGCGCAGGCTCGAGTCGGAGCAGCCCGCCCCTCGGCATCGAGTCATCCTCGCCGCTGCAGACCACCCAGGCGCGCTCGCCGTCGACGATCATCTGCAAGGGCACCTGCGTGCGGTGCCCGCAGTAGCTCGGCTTCGCGGCGCCCTCCTGCGCGAAGGAGCGCGGCGGGGTCAGCCAGCCATCGGCCCCGAGCAGCGAGACGCCGACCCTCGCCGACGCGCCGAGCGACGCGACCAGCGCCAGCGCTGCGAGCCCCGCCCGCGCGCGAGGCCAGAACGTCCTGCGCGTTCCGTCCTTGGCCACGGCTTTTCCTAGCATTGATCACGACGGCCGATTCCGACGAAAAAAGCGGAAAGCCCCGGCAGGAGCCAGGAAAGGCGGAGTGCTCCCGAAGGAAACCAAATCCGCATGTTGGAGCCGAGTTCGGCGCAGCGCTGGGCTGGAAACGGACGGACTTCGTCCAAAGCTACTGCCTCGGGCTGCCTGCGTGGGTCTTTTCCGGCTGGAAAACCACAGAAAGCCGACCCGCGGTGGGCGAGCGGTCCGCCCCGGGCGTAACGCTCGGCGGGCTCGTGCTACAACCCAGAGGCCATGAGCACCATCCACGACGCCATCGCCGAAGTGGGCGACCAGATCTACTACGCGCACGCGCCCCACACGGTCGCGACGCTCGAGCGCTTGGCGGCGCTGGAGCCGGACCTGTTGGCCTGCATGCACGGCTCTGCGCATCGAGGCCACGGATCGGCGCTCCTCGGACACCTGGCCCAGTCGCTGCGCGCCGCCGTCGAGCAGTGACCTTCGGCGTTCGCTCGTCTACGATCTGCATCCGGTGCTGCATGACTTCGAAGCGATGACGGTGGAGCTTCGGACGGAGGCGCTGGACCGAGGCCGATCGGTGGAGTGTCTGGAACGGCTCGAGCACCGAGCCAGGACCGTGGTGCTGCTCGCAGTGTGCGCTGGGCTCGCCGGGCCCGAGATCCGACGGAAGTGGGCACCCGTCCGAACAACGTCCGCGTCATCCGCCATCGTGCACTGGCGCGTCTGCGGACCTGCATGGACGGGGGGTCGACATGATGCCAATCGAACAGCTCGGATCCTGGGCGCTCGGTGACGCACCCGAGGACGCCGAAGCCGTCGAGTCGCACCGGTTGCCATGCGAGGCGTGCACACGGTTCGTGCACCGGCTGCTCGACCTTCGAGACGCGATCCGGAACGCCTTCCATGCGGGCCACCTTCGTTTCGTTGCGACACCGGCCCTGGTCCGAGCCATGGAAGACGCCGGCCTCGAGCTGCGGTCCTACGATCCGGCGCCCAGCAAAGTGGTGCCGTGCAGCGCGACGCCCACGCAGCATTACGCCATCACTTGCTGTTCGGCGGAGCTCGCGAACGTGAGCCGGGTCGACATCGATATCTCAACGCAGGACGGTCACCCCCTGGAGCGGTTCTCCGACGTCCCGTTCGCCCCGGAGGCGAACGCCGTCATCCTCGCCGAGACGGGTGACTTCGTGCGGTCGCTGCCCACCATGACCCTTCAGATCCGCCTGGTGACGGTCGAAGGCGATGGCCGGCGGATCGAGTTGGGGACCTACGGGCTGGCGCACGAGGCCGAGTCCGAGGGGAAAATCCGATAACCCGAGTTCCGAAGACGTCGGCGAGGCCGCAGGAGTCGAGCCAGGCGCGGGCGGTGGCTTGGTCGCCGGTGGGCTCGCCTTTGCCGCGCTGGGCATGTAACAGGGCTGCATGGGTCGCTCCGGGAGGCCGCCGTGACCGCGCCGCTTGCCTTCGACCCCACGCCCCTCATCGCGCGCGGCCTGAAGCTGCCCGAACCGCGGGTCGCGGCCGCGGTGCGGTTGCTCGACGACGGCAACACCGTCCCCTTCATCGCACGCTATCGAAAGGAGGCCACCGGCGCCCTCGACGAGGTCCAGATCCGGGACATCCTCGCCGAGAAGACCGCCCTGGAGGCGCTGGAGGGGCGCCGTCAGACGATCCTCGATGCCATCCGACGCCAAGGTAAATTGACGCCGGACCTCGAGGCGCGCATTCGGTCCGCGGGCAGCCGGTCTGGCCTCGAGGACCTGTACCTACCGTACAAACAAAAGCGCCGGACGCGGGCTTCGATGGCCCGCGACCGGGGCCTCGAGCCGCTGGCCGACAAGTTGCGCGCGCAGGGCAACGAGCGCCCACAGCTCGCGGCGCGGGGCTTCGTGCGGGGTGAAGAGGTCCCGGACGTCGACGCGGCGCTCGCCGGCGCCCGAGACATCGTGGCGGAGCAAGTGAGCGAGCACGCGGCGGTGCGGGCCGAAGCGCGCCGGGCCCTGTTCGCGCGCGGCGACATCGTGGTGAAAGCGACAAAGAAGGGCCGGGCCAGCCCCACCCCCTTCGACGACTACGCCGACCATGTCGAGGCCGTGCGTCGCATCGCTCCCCATCGCTTCCAAGCCATCCTGCGCGGCGAGAAGGAGGGGGTGCTGAAGGCGCGGATCGCGATCGACGAAGGCGAGATCCTCCCCGGAATCGAGGAACGCGTGGGGCTGCAGCGGCGCTCGCCGTGGGCCGAGCATCTCGCCCTGGTGGTGCGCGACGCGTGGTCGCGGCTGCTGCTGCCGAGCCTCGAGAGCGAGCTTCGGGGCGCCCTGAAGGCGCGGGCCGACCAGGCCGCGGTGGAGGTGTTTGCGAAGAACCTCGAGGCGATCTTGATGGCGGCACCCCTCGGCGCCGAGCCGGTGCTGGCGCTCGACCCGGGCCTCCGCACGGGGTCCAAGCTGGTGGCGCTGGACGCCGGCGGCGTCCTTCGCGCGCACGACGTGTTGCAACTCGCGAAGAGCGCTGCCGCCAGGGAGGCGGCGCGGGCCACCCTGCTGCGGTTCGTGGAGCAACACAACCCGGCCGCCGTCGCGGTGGGCAACGGCACCGGCGGACGCGAGACCGAGGCGTTCTGCCGCGAGGTGCTGAGCGCAGCGGGTCATCGAGACCTTCCCGTGGTGTCGGTGAACGAGGCCGGGGCCAGCGTGTATTCGGCTTCGGATGTGGCCCGCGTCGAGCTGGGCGGGGTCGACCTCACGGTGCGCGGTGCGGTCTCGATCGGCCGACGGCTCCAAGACCCGCTCGCGGAGTTGGTCAAGATCGACCCAAAGTCGCTCGGGATCGGGCAGTATCAGCACGACCTGCCTGCTGCGCAGCTCGACGCAAAGCTCGGCGAGGTCGTCGAGTCGTGTGTAAACAAAGTTGGCGTAGAGCTGTCTACGGCGAGCGCGGCGCTTCTTTCGCACGTAGCGGGGATCGGGCCACGAGCCGCCCAGAACGTGGTGGACCATCGAGATGCGCAGGGTGGCTTTCGCACCCGGAACGATTTGCTGAAGGTCAAAGGCATCGGGCCGAAAGCCTTCGAGCAGTGCGCCGGTTTCCTCCGCCTTCGAGCCGGTGCGCACCCCCTCGACGCCTCCGCGGTCCATCCGGAGCGCTACGGGCTGGTGGAGCGCATGGCCGCGGACCTCGGGACGACGGTCGACGGACTGGTGGGGCAGCCCGAGACTGCGAAGGGCCTGAATCTGCAACGCTACGTCGACGACCACGTCGGCCTGCCTACTTTGCAGGATATCTTGCATGAGCTGGAGAAGCCGGGCCGCGATCCCCGCGCCGAATTCAGCGCTCCTCGTTTTCGCGAAGACGTGCACACGATGGACGATCTCGAGCCAGGCATGGTGCTCGAGGGGGTCGTGACCAACGTCGTCGCGTTCGGGGCGTTCGTGGATGTCGGCGTCCACCAAGACGGGCTCGTGCACGTCTCGCAGCTGGCGGACCGCTATATTTCCGAGCCCGCCGAAGTCGTGCGCACCGGGGACCGGCTGAAGGTGATGGTCCTTTCCGTCGACCTGGCCCGAAAGCGCATCTCCCTGTCTGCCAAGCAGGCTGTTTGAGCGCCTCTGAGAACTAACCGATCGGAATCACAGAGCGGGAGACGGGATTTGAACCCGCGACTTCAACCTTGGCAAGGTTGCACTCTACCACTGAGTTACTCCCGCGATGGGGCGGACACTGTACTCATGCCGGAAGCATTGTCAACCGAGGACGGCGCGGTCGGGCCGCCGTCGCCGCCCCTTCGAAACAGGGCCGAAAAGTAGTCCACCGCCGAGATCACGGCCAAGATCGCCCCTACCCACAGCAAGACCCCACCGACCGCGCCCAGGTCGGGCCGGATGGACCAGTCCATCGGCCCCACGGGCCGTCCCACGATCAGGAACCCGAGGCCAAACATCTGAAACAAGGTCTTTTGCTTGCCGAGCCTGCGCGCCGCCATCACCACCCCACGCCCCATGGCGACGGTCCGCAGGGTCGACACCACCAACTCCCGCCCCAAGACCAAGAACGCCAGCCAAGGCGACACCCGCCCCAGTGGGAGCAGACACATCAAAGGCCCCAGCACCAACAGTTTGTCGGCCAAGGGATCCAGCAGCTTTCCCAGGTCTGAAACTTGGTTCCATCGCCGGGCCAGCATCCCGTCGACGAAGTCGGTGCCCGCAGCCACACCGAACACGATCGCCGCGGGCCACGCGAGCGCCACGGGATCCCACTGCATCATGATCATCACCGCCGGCACCGCGGTGATCCGGGCCAGGGTGATGGCGTTCGGCAGGTTCAGGGTCGACTCCTTGGGCCGCCGACTCGGCCGGGCTCAGGCGTGGGCTTCTGCCACCAGCAGCCACCCCGGCCCCGACACGTGCAGCAGCGGATGCGGATCTTCGGACGGCTCGCGGACCACGTCCAGCCCGAGCGACCACGCGATCAATCCGGGCCGACGGACGGCCAGTGTTTGCCCGGCGTCGAGGGGCACGAAAAGCGGCGGCTCCGCGGTCTCGACCAAGGCGCTGCCGTCCCCCCGGAGCACCTCGGCCGGCCGCCCCCAGGCGTTGCCCGGCACCCGCTGAAAGCGGCCCTCGAACCCGACCAAGCGGGACCGATCCACCGCCACGTCCTGCAGGGACCGCAGCGCCACCGCGACCCCCGAGACCGACAAAAGCAAGACCCGAGGACCGTGAACCGGCCGAAGCCCCCGAACCTCTGTCCCCGTCCACAGGGCGCTGGGCTGTTCGCCGAGCACGCAGACCAGGCTGTCGGGCCGGATCCATCCCCCTTCTTGCAGGGTGAGCTTGGCTCGGGCAGCCGGCCCGGCCACGAACCCGGGCCGGCCGATCCCAGAGCAGAGCGCCTCGACCTCCCTGGGACTCAACCGGTCGCGGGCCTGCCCCCGGGGGTCGAACTCCACCTCGGGCCAGGGCGGCGCGCCGTCTCGGGCCAGGTCGGCGTCGGCGGCCCGCGCCTCCTCCAGCTCCCGAGACCCGGTGGCTTGGGCGAAGCTGCTGGCGGTCCGGTCCTCTTCCACCAGCTCGGGGACGGGGATTTGCTGGTGGTGCCCCACCCGGGCTTCCCACGCCTCCTCGTCCCGCACCACGGGATCATCGTTCGGTTCGAGCGACCGAAATGGCACCGGCTCCCGCTGCAGCCGTTCGAGACCCTTGTGACCGACGGACTGAAGCTGTTCGATTTGAGACGGCCTGGGTCCACTCAATCGATCGAGCCGTCGTTCGACCTTCTTCGCGAAGTCGTGTGCGTTACCTCGCACGAAGTGCTGTCTCGCGAGCTGCAGATCTCCCCGCCGAAACAAGACCAAGCCGAGATAGCAGTGGGCCCGCTGATGGTCCGCGTCGAGCTCGATGGCACGGCGCAGGCTCTGCTCTGCTTCGGTCAATCGACCTTGGCGCAGCAGGACGAGCCCCAGGTTGACGTGGAGGGCCGCTTCTCGGGGAAACCGCTCCACCAGCCGGTCGTACACCCGCTTCGCGCCCCCGAGCAGGCCCAGTTTGAAGTACGCCAAGCCCAGCAGATTGAGCCCCTTGGGCTCGTCGGGCTCGAGCCCCAACGCCCGCTCCAGCAGGCGCCGGGCTTCGGCAGGCCGCTCCTGCTGTAGCGCTTCGGCCGCCTGGGAGATCGTGTGCACGTACCGGCTGGACCGGGCAGGTGGCGTCAAGGATCGAACCACGTCAATGCTCGAGGTAGTAGCGGTACATCTGCAGCACGCGCTGCACGTATTTGCGGGTCTCTCGAATGTTCGGGATGCGTCCGAGTCGTTCCACCCTCTCCGGGCCGCAGTTGTAGGCTGCCGCAGTCAGCGCCATGTTTCCATCGAAACGATTCGCCAACATGCGCAAGTATCGGGCCCCACCGAACACGTTCTGCTCGGGGTCGAAGGGATCTTCGACCTCCACCATGCGGGCGGTGGCGTCGATGAGCTGCATCAGTCCCTTCGCATCCATGGGCGAGACCGCCCGCGGGTTGAAGTTGGACTCCACCTTGGCCACCGCCTTCAAGAATTCGAAAGGCAGCCGGTAGTGCTGGGCCGCCCGCCGCAGTATGCCGTCGAAGCGACCGACATCCACTGGGTAGAGAACACGCTCGCCGTCCGTCCCGGAGCGGTCGTCTTCGATCTCGACCACCAGGGGCAGCTGGCCCCCGAACCCTTCCACGTCCGGGCCCGAGTACCGGCGAAATCGACCGTCCGCCGGGACGTTGGTCAGGTGCAGAACGCCCTCGTCGTCCACCCAGCTGTACACGTCGGCCCGGGCCGGCCCCAGGCCGGCTCCAAACACCCCGACACCCAATAGGGCTGACAGCACGGTCGTTCGCACGGCGGTACCCCGAAACCTAACAGAGCCCCGATTCCGCGCAAGAAGCCAGCCGAACCGCATCCGATGGTCAGGCTGGGTACACTTCCGCTAGGCGGGATCAATGCGGTTCGAGTGCGATGCCCTGGTGGTGGGGAGCGGGATCAGCGCCCTCGCCTACGCGCTGGAGGTCAGCAGCCGAGGCTTCGAAGTTCTGATCACCACCAAGCGGACGGCCGAAGAGGCCAATACGCGATACGCCCAGGGCGGCATCGCGGCAGTACTGAGCCCGGAGGATTCCTTCGAAGCCCACATCGAAGACACCATGCGAGCCGGGGCGGGCCTGTGCCGGCGGGAAGTGGTGGAGATGGTGGTGCGAGAGGGCCCGCAGGCCATCGAGCGCCTGATCGAGTTCGGGGTGCGCTTCGACCGCAGTCTGGAAGACGGCGAGACCCCGTACGACCTCACCCGAGAGGGAGGCCACACCCACCGCCGGGTGTTCCACGCCGGCGACGTGACCGGCACCGAGGTGATGCGTGGCATGCTCGAAGCCCTGCGCGCCCGACCCAACGTGCGCATCATGGAACACACCTGTGCGGTGGACCTGTTGACCGAGCGGAAGCTCGAGGCCGTGCACGGCGGCGTCGGCCGGCGGCGCCGATCGCAAAACCGGTGCTTGGGGGCCTACGTGCTCGAGGAGAAGACCGGCGAAGTCCATACCGTGGTGGCCAAAGCCACGCTCCTGGCCACCGGCGGAGCCTCGAAGGTATACCTGTACACCTCGAACCCCGACATCGCCACGGGCGACGGGATCGCCATGGCCTGGCGAGCCGGCGCGTCTGTCGCCAACATGGAATTCATTCAGTTCCACCCGACCTGCCTGTTCCATCCCGACGCCAAGTCTTTCCTGATCTCGGAGGCCCTCCGGGGCGAAGGCGGCATCCTTCGGCGGGCCAACGGAACGCGCTTCATGGAGCGCTACCACCCGGACGGAGAGCTCGCGCCGCGCGACGTGGTGGCCCGGGCCATAGACAGCGAGCTGAAACGGACCGGCGACGACTGCGTATTCTTGGACATGAGCCACCTGGACGGAGCGTTTTTGGAGCGGCGGTTCCCGACCATTCACGCGACCTGCCTCGGCTACGGGATCGACATGCGCAAAGCGCCGATCCCGGTTGTGCCCGCGGCGCACTACGTCTGCGGGGGGGTCCGTTGCGACATGGACGGACACACCGACCTGGAGAACCTGTTCGTGGCTGGCGAAGTGTCCTGCACCGGCTTGCACGGCGCAAACCGCTTGGCGTCGAACTCCCTGCTAGAGGGGGCTGTGTATGGGTACCGGGCCGCTGGGGCCACCGTTGCCGCCATCCGGGCCCATCGCCCCACCGAGATGGAAATGGTGGACTGGCGCAAAGGCCGCGCCGTCCCTTCGGACGAACTGGTGGTGATCACCCAGTGCTGGGACGAGATCCGCCGCTTCATGTGGAACTACGTGGGAATCGTTCGAACGGATCGACGACTGCTGCGGGCGCGCCGGCGGATCGACAACCTGAAGGACGAGATCCGCGAGTTCTATTGGAACGCGACCGTCACCCGAGACCTGGTGGAGCTGCGCAACATTCAGACCGTGGCAGAGCTGATCGTGGAGTCGGCCCTGCGGCGCAAAGAGTCTCGGGGCCTTCACTTCACCTTGGACTTTCCCGAGCTGTCCAGCGGCCATCCCCAAGACACGATCCTGAGGCGGCTGGATCTGGTGTGAAGCGAGCCCAAGCGCTGCATCGGTCCTGCGCCCGGGCCGACGAAGCCCGCGTCCGTCAGCTTCCGACGAAGTCCGAACGGCGAAAGAGGGTCTCCAAGGTCAACGACGCCTCGGCCAGAGCCTCCCGACCTCCCTCTTCTCGGTCGACCAGCCCGACCACGTGCCGCACCCGGTACCCAGCCGCCCGGCAACGCTCTGCCGCTTCCAGGGCGGAACGACCGGTGGTCACCACATCTTCGAGCACCACCAACTCGACCCCTTCGGCAAGGGACGCGACGCCCTCCAAGAACTGGGCGGTGCCGTGGCCCTTGGAGGCCTTGCGCACGATGAAACCGGGACGGTTGCGACCGACCAGCGCGCTGACCACGGCGCAGGCCGTCGCCAGGGGGTCGGCACCCAAGGTGAGTCCCCCCACCGCCGCCACCGGGCCGTGCACCGATTCCCAGCGGTCCACTGCCGCATGCAAGCACACGCCGGCCCACAGGGCGCCCTCCGCATCCAAGGTCACCTGCTTGCAGTCGATGTAGAAGTCCGAGGTTTTTCCCGAGGCCAGGGTCACGGTTCCGCGCCGGTAGGCCCGATCCCGCAGCCGCTCGAGAAGATTCGCCCAGGCTTCCTGCTCCGTCGGCAGCATCGTGGCGGACATACCGCGGATGGAAGCGGCGGTCAGGAGCGCTTTTTCACCACCACGACCCGACTCCGCCGCGGCTGTTCCGGATCCGGGGACTCGGCGTCGGATGAAGGCGCCCCGGGCCCAGCTTCGGAATCCGGCGAAGCCGCAGGCTCCGGGGCCGGTGAAAGCGGTCGGGGCGCCTGCGGGGCCGCGCTCAGCTGCTGGACCTCGCCGGCCTCCAGGCTTCCATCGACCCGCGCTCCGGCCTCGACCCGAAGGCTGCGGGACCGCACGCGCCCTTGCACCTGGGCGGTGGGAAGAAGCACGACCCGATCCCGGGCTTCCACGTCGCCCACCAAGACCCCCCCCACGGTCACCTCGGTGGCCGAGACGTTGCCTCGGATCAGCCCCCCCGACTCGAGCACCAGGGCAGCCTCGAGCTCGACCGACCCCCGGATCCGCCCTCGAACCACCAGGCTGTCCTTGCCCCGGACGTCCCCGCGGATCCGCGTTTGGGCCTCGATGATGCTCTCGCCGGGTTGAGCCATGGCGGGTCACTCCGTGTCGATGTGGCCCTTGAAGTGGGCCCCGTCCGCGATGGCGATGCGCGGTGCCTTCACGTCGCCGTGCAGCCGCCCTTCCGCCCCGATCTCCACCCGGGCCTGGGCTTGGACGTCGCCCACCAGCTTTCCGGCGAGGCGCAGGGTCTCCCCTTGGACCTGGGCCTCCACGTCGCCGGACTTCTCGATGGCGATCTCCTTGCCCGAGATGCTCCCTCCGCGGACCTGCCCCTGGACCACGAGTTCGTCCGAGCCCTCGATGTCCCCTTCCACCACCAGTCCGTCGCCGATGAACGTGCGTGCCATGATGCGCTCCTCCTTGGGCCGACGGCCGGTCGATCGGGCCCTAGCCTTCGGCGTCCGGCGGCAGGTCGAGCTTCATTCGGGTCTCGAACCGCACCGTCGCCCCTTCTTCGATGGACAGGGTATCGGTCTCGACCTGCCCTTGGACCTTGGCGCCGGCCTTGACCTCGACACGCTGCGCCTGAACCTGGCCCGAAAGCTCCCCGGCCAGGTGGGCGTGGCCCGCCTGCACCTCGGCATCGACCCGGGCTCCCGCCGCCACCGTCAGACCCTCGGGGCCCTCGATGCGCCCCACGACCGTGCCTTCCACGTCGAGGGCGGCGCTCCCCCGGAGGGTGCCGCGCACCGTGCAATCGGCGCCGATGGTGCTGGGCTCGGCCATGCACCTTTGGGCTATCGCCCCCCTGCTCCGGGGGCAAGTCGGCTGGGAACGTGATTTTACGGATCCGGCCCAAGTCGGGGGTTGCCGGTTGACCCACATTCGGGCAATCGGGGCAATCCTGGCGACGCCCCGTGCGCCGCGCCGAACCATGTGCACGACTCGACACACCCGAACCGCAGTCTTTTTGGTGGCCCTGGGAGCCAGCGCCGCCGCTTGCGGCGACGATGAGCCCCTGAACATCCAGCCCCCGAGCCTTCCCTCCGCCGAGGTGGGGCGGACCTACACCGCGACCCTGTCGGTGGATGGGGAACTGGGCGGCATCGAGTGGTCCGTACCCTTCGGCGAGCTACCGCAGGGGCTGGCCTTGGCCGGACTGTCCGAATCTGGCGAGCCCACGGGACGGCGGGTTCGACTGGCCGGCGAGCCCGTATCCGTCGGGACCTTTTCGTTCACGGTCCGAGCCAACGGCGACGGCGACCGAATTCAGCGCCAATACGTGCTTCGGGTCCTCGGTGAAACGAACCCCCTGCGGATCACCACCGCGAGCCTCCCCACCGGGTCCGCCGGCGTCCCCTACGACGGTCTGCTCAACGGAGATGGCGGAACCGAAACCGGCTACGAGTGGACGGCGTCTGGGCTGCCCGATGGACTCGAGCTCGATCGTTTCGGCACGCCGAGATCCCGGATCAGCGGCACGCCGACCGAAACCGGCCTCTTTTCGGTGGAAGTCACCCTGACCGATGCCGGCGGCGCCCGGACATCCCGACGACTGGAGCTGGTGGTGGATGCGCCCGGCGAGCAACTCCGGATCGAGACCGAAAGACTGCCCGCGGGCGTGGTCTCGGTCCCCTACGAAGCCGAGATCACTGCGGTGGGCGGCCCCGACCTGGACATGACGTGGTTTGCCGAAAGCCTTCCGCCAGGGCTGCGGCTCGAAGGCGGCACGCCGACCGCCAGGATTTTGGGCACCCCGACCGAGGTCGGGTCCAGCGCGGTGCTGATCACCGTGCTCCGGGGCAACGACGACACGGCAGAGCGCGCCTTCACGCTGACGGTGCAGGCTCCCAGCCCGTTGGCCCTTCTGACCCGGACCGTCCCCTCCGGCGTGGTGGACATGACCTACCTGGCTACCCTCGAGGCCGCCGGTGGAGTCGGCGAGTACACTTGGACCACGGACCCCGAGTTGCCCGATGGCCTCACCCTTCTTTCGGGCACGCCCCAGGCCGAAATCAGCGGCATCCCGACCGTCTCCGGGGACTTCGAGATCGAGGTGACGGTCGAAGACGAGGCCGGAACCCAGGTCACCCGGGAGATCCTGTTCGCCATCGCGGGCACCGGGCCGACGATTCAGCCGGCCGGCATTCCGGCAGCACGGGCCGGCGAGCCGTTCACCGTGTCGATCGAAGCGACCGGCGGCGTCGAGCCATACGTCTGGGCCGTCGCGTCCGGATCCCTGCCGGACGGGGTCACCATCGAGGATCCGGCCTCGAACCCGGTCGTCTTGTCCGGAACACCGACCGTCCCGGGCCTGTTCAACTTCGACCTGCGGGTGACCGACGCGGACGCTCTGGAGGATACGGAGAGCCTCGCCATCGAGGTGGAGCCCCCCGAACTGCCGCTGACCATCACCTCCACCTTCGTCCCGCCCGGAACGGTGGGAGCGGCCTATCTGGGCCAGGTCAACTCCAGCGGTGGCTCCGGCATCAACGTGGGCTGGACCCTCGTCGACCCCCTGCCCCCCGGCCTTCAAAGCACGCCGGTCAACGGGCGCGACCTCTTGCTGTTCGGGACGGCGACCTCGTCGGGCAGCTTCCCAGTCCTGTTCGAGGTGCGGGACAGCAGCGGCGGCTTCGACTCGGAGACCTTCACGTTCGAGATCACCGAAGACTGAGCGCGTCCGCCGCTCCCCGCGAGCCCCCATTTCGCTGCACGGGCCGCGTCTCGGCATCGGGTGGGGCTGACCCGCGACCCCTGTCGAAAAGGGCCCCAGGTCGGCTGCGGCCCGCAGCCTAGCGGCTTCGAAACAAGTCCAGCACCGACGCATCTTGAGTGGCCGGCCGAGCCCGCCGGCGGGCCCAGTCTCGGAGCTCTTTGATCCGCTCTTCGTAGGTGGCGTAGAGCGGAACGGTCTGCTTCACAGACAGCTCCAGGTCTTCGGACGCCAGTTCACGCTCGTGGGCGAATGCGCGGTAGAGCGCGGCCACGACCACTTGCTCGAGTTCCGCACCCGAAAAGTGCTCGGCTCGCTCGGCGATGCGCTCGAGTTCCGGAAAGGCCGCCGGATCCCGACCCCGCTTTTGGAGGTGGATCCTCAGGATGTCCAGGCGCTCGTGGACGTTCGGCAGGTCCACGAAAAACACTTCGTCGAATCGGCCCCGGCGCAACAGTTCGGGCGGAAGCTGGGCCACCTCGTTCGCGGTGGCCACGACGAAGACCTCCGCCCGCTTTTCGGCCAACCAAGTCAAAAACGAGCCGAACACCCGCGATCCGGTCTCGCTGCCCGAGACCTGACTGAACCCTTTTTCGATCTCGTCCACCCAAAGGACCACGGGAGCGAGACTCTCGGACACCTTGATCGCTTGCCGGATCACCGCCTCCGGACTGCGCTCTGTGCCGGAAAAGACCGTGGACAGATCCAAGCGCAGCAGTGGGAACTTCCACAGCTCGGCCACCGCCTTGGCCGACAGGGACTTTCCGCAGCCTTGCACGCCCAACAGCAACAGCCCTTTCGGTGCCGGCAGCCCGAACTCGCGGGCCTGGGCTCCGAACGCTCGCGTTCGAGCCTCGAGCCATCGTTTCAATTCACCGAGGCCCCCCACGTCGGACAGGGACTCGCCCAGCTCGTGAAACTCCAAGGCCTCGGTGGTCCGCAGGGCCCGCTTCTTCTCTTCGACGACCAGCTTCAAGTCCTCTTCGGACAGCCCCCGGCGGAGCACCATCACCTTGCGAAAGATCCGGCTTGCCTCGCTGGAGGACAGACCGAGCGCGCTTCGGACCGCCCGCTCGCCGATATCCGGCGCCACCTCGACCCGCTCGCTCGCAGCCACCCGCGCGAGTTCCTCGGCGAGCACCGCGGTTCCGGGCAGGGGCAAGTCGACGACCGTGGCGTCGCGCTCCAGCTCCGGGGGCAATGCCAACACCGGCGACATCACGACCACCGTCTGCCGGCGCCGCACCAGCTCCGGCAGCCGATCGCGCAGGTCCCGGATCACGGCCGGGTCCGACAAGTGGGGATGCAGGTCCACGAACACGAAGAGCGCCGGCTCCGTCGCGCTGCCCAAGGCGGCCAGGGCCTTGCGGGGCGAGTCGGTCGGCAACTCGGCCGGCCGAGGCTCGAGCCCTTTCGAGGCGCTCCAGCGGACCAGCTTGCGCCGTCCGGCTGCCGCAGCAGCTCGAACCAGTTCCATGGCTCGCTCTTCTTCGTGGGTGAGGACGTAGATCAGCGGGTAGGCCGCTCGGGCCAGCACGGCGATCTCCTTCGAGATCGGATCGAGCGCCGTGTTCACTCGCTCAGCCTTTGAAGATGACTTTGCCCGATCGGCGCTCGGACCGGGTGGGCCCCAGCTGGGCGGCTTGACCCGGCGAATATCCGAGCCAAGCGTCGACCGGACCCTCGTCTTCTGGGGTTTCGGAAGGCGCTTCGTCCCGTTTTCGCTTATGGGCGAGCACCGCGCGGAAGGACACCCGCGGTTTGCCCCGGGTCACGCGCTCGTGGCGTTCCACCCGCTCTTCGAGATCACGGATGTGGTCCGGGTCGGATCCACCATCGCCCTCTCCCACCCGCGAGGGCCGCGGTTCGATCCGTCGGCTCACGGGGACATCCTACTGTACCCGAAGTCCGCGCTCCATCTCGAGCTGCAGCTTCTTCAGTCGGTCTCGGCCCTCGTCCAAGAACTCGAGCAGGCTCTTGGAGTAGTCGTCCCGCTCGAACACCTCCGGGTCGGTGGCCTTCATCAAGTCGCGGAGGCGCTCGCCCATGGACAACAGCTGCTCCGCGAAGGCCTGCATGGGCAGCGTCTCCGGCTCGAGCAAGAACTCCTCCGGCTCGAAGGCGTCGCCGGCGAAGAACGACACGATCACGTCGTTGCCGTTGGGCTCGATGGCGAAGCCGTGTTCCGACTCGCTGAGCAACACCGTTTCGGTCTCGCCGTCAATCACGTAGCCGACCGCCTTCACCAGGTTGGTGACCAGCGAGAATATCGGGTCCGGTCTGGGGTCGAGACGCCGTTTTTCGCCCTCGTGCGCCACCACGGCTCCGTACACCTCGGACCACGGCTCGGCGGGCAACACCGACGGCTCGGCGAGCGCTTCGCGGCTCGACCGAGATTCGGCGCCGGCATCCGGGTCGCCGGCGTACACCACGAAGTCGAACTGAAGGTTGCTCATCGCTCCCCTCGGCTCCCTCGTTCCATCACCCGCAGCTACCACACCGATGGCCGATCTGACCACCGACCGGCGGGGTTCGACCGGACTGCTCCTTCAAGACAGTTGGGCCGCGAGGGCCGAGTGTGCGTCCCGCACGTGCATCTGCAGAACCGGCAGCAGGAGCGGTCGACGGAGCAATACGAGCAGATAGAAGTCCTCGGGCAGGGGCTGCAGCAGCAGATCCAGGTCGCGGTACCTCAGGTGCAACCCCGACAGCGGCCCATCCAGTTGGTCGCGTAGAACCCGATCGACCATTCGAACCAGCCCGCAACACTCCGCTCCGACCAATCGAACCAGGAACTCGCCGACCGGCATCTCGAGCTGCATGGAGCGCGGGATGTGGTCTCGGGCCCGGGCCTCGGCCCCCTCGGAGATCGGTTGGGGTCCCAGGGCGGCGGTCACCGTTTCGCCCTCGTCGTCGCACAGCACGGCGCCGATGGCTCCGGTGCGCTGGCACAGCTCGTCGAGGGTGTTCTTCAGGTCGTCGGCCACGGCACCCCCCGGTCGTGTGCGAAGCGTCTCAGGGTCTCCAGGTGGGGCTGAAGCCCGCCTTCGCTCTGCAGAAACACCAACCGGCGAAAACGATCGGCCAGGGGCCCCAGCACGTCGATCACCTGCAGCGCCAGATCGGCGTCGACCGCGTCTTCCGCCTCGGCCAAAAAGGACGGTGCCGCCGGGAAGCCAATGGCCACCTGGTCGGCTCCCGCATCGGCCATCACTTCGAGACCCTCCCGCAGCCGTTCCCGAATGTGCGGCTCTTTCGGGGCTGCCGGCCGGCCCAGTCCGAAAAGGAACAAGCGGGCCGCCCCGATCCGCCCCTGACTGGGGGTCAGCAGCACCTCGGAAGGGCGCCCGACGAAGCGGCCGTCCCGGATCAGCCGGGCGAGCCGTCCGCACAGGCGCCAGTCCACGTGGCCGGCCACGTTGCGCGGCTGGCTGCGCCCTTCGAAGGTCGGCAACAGCACCGACTCCGCCGCGAGTCGCGGCAAGGCCCGGCGGTGCCCCGAAGCCAACGCCAGCTCACACGCCACGGTTCACGCCTCCTTTCGCCCGACCCGATCGAGCACGCCGTTCACGAACGCTCGGGCCTCGGCCGCACCATAACGCTTCGCGAGCTCGATCGCTTCGTTGATCGCCACCCGGCGGGGCACGTCTTCTCGATGGAGCAGCTCAAATGCCCCGAGGCGAAGCACGTTCCGGTCCACCAGGGCCATCCGGGCCACCCGCCAGTTGCGGGAGACCTCCTGCAGCACACGATCGAGCTCCTCACGCCGCCCGTGAACGCCGCGCACCAACAGCTCCGCGTACTGTGCGGCCTCCGGTGCGGGCTCGAGCCTGAGTCCCGGCCCCGCACCCTCGGCAGCGGCCCAAGGAGGCGGGGGATCCAGATCGTCTTCCAGGAGGTTTTGAAAAAACCGACTCAGCGCCCAGTCCGGATGCTGGCCCGTCACGTCGATGCCGTACAGCATCAGGAGGGCGCACTCGCGCCCCATTCGCCGGCTTTTCTTCACGGTGCGTTCACCCCAGCCGACGCTTGAGCTCCACCATGTCGATCACCGCCATGGCGGCGTCCCAGCCCTTGTTCCCGAGCTTCGTTCCGGCCCGCTCGATGGCCTGCTCGATCGTCTCGGTGGTCAGAACACCGAATCCCACCGGGATCCGGGCCTCCATCTGAACCGCCGCCGCGCCCTTGGCGGCCTCGCCGGCCACGTACTCGAAGTGAGGCGTACTTCCGCGGATCACGCACCCGATGGCGATCAGTCCATCGAAACGACCCGAGTCGGCCATCCATCGCAGGGCGAGCGGCAATTCCCAGGCTCCCGGCACCGGTTCGACGTCGACCTGACCCTCGTCGACGCCGTGACGAAGCAGGCACCCGCGTGCCCCCTCGAGCAGACGGTCCGTGATCAGTTCATTGAAGCGAGCCACCGCGATGCCAAAACGAGCGTTCATGGGGTCCCTCCTTGCTGCCGATCCTGGACCTTCCCATCGATCGGAAGCTCCACGCGATCGACCAACTCCAGCCCGTAGCCCTCGAGACCCACGATCCGAAACTCGCGGTTCGTCAGCAGGCGAAACTTTCTGACGCCCAGTTTCCGGAGAATCTGCGCGCCGGTCCCAAACTCCCGCAGATCCAGGCGCGAGCCCACCCGATGGTAGCGCCGGGCCGGGTCCGAGGCCTCCAGTCGGTCGAGCTTTTCGGACATGCGCAGCGGCGTGTCGGTCCGACACAGGTACACGAAGACCCCTTCGCCCGCGTCCGCGATCACGCGAAACGCAGCTTGCAACTCGGGTCCGCCCCCGGTGAGCGCCAAGGTCACGAGGTCGGCCGGCAGGTCGATGGACTGAACCCGGACCAGCGTCGGCCGATCCTCGGAGATCTGGCCCTTCACCAGGGCCAAGTGCTCCTGTTGGTCAGCCTGACTCTTCAGGACCACGGCCCGGACGTCGCCCCAAGCCGGAGTCTGAAGCTCCCGGTCCGCCACCACGTCCACCAGGGCCTCATGGGCCAAGCGATATTCGATGAGTTCCGCGATGGTCACGATCCGCAGCCCATGGGTCTCGGCGAATCGCTCGAGGTCCGGCCTACGGGCCATGCTGCCGTCCTCGTTCATGATCTCGCAGATCACGCCGGCCGAACGCAGGCCGGCCAGACGCGCCAGGTCCACCGAACCCTCGGTCTGGCCGGTCCGAACCAGCACCCCACCTTTTCGGGCTCGGATCGGAAACACATGCCCCGGCGTCACCAGGTCATCGGGACTCGCATCGTCCCGCACCGCGGTGAGGATCGTGTGGGCCCGGTCGGCCGCGCTGATCCCGGTGGAGACCCCTTGCCGCGCTTCGATCGAAACCGTGAAGCCGGTCTGAAAGGCCGAGGTGTTTCGTTCCACCATCATCGGCAGGCGAAGCGCCTCGGTCTTTTCTTCGGTCAAAGTCAGACAGATCAGCCCCCGGGCGTAGGTGGCCATGAAGTTGACGGCTTCGGGCGTGACCTGCTCGGCCGCCATGCACAGGTCCCCTTCGTTCTCCCGGTCCTCGTCGTCGACCAGGATCACCATGCGGCCTCGGGCGATGTCGTCGATCGCCCCCTGGACGTTGGCTGACGTCACCCGGCTGACCTATTCGGACGCTGGCCCATCGGCAAGCGAATCCCCGGCCCCGCTCGGCAGGAGCGCGTCCACGTAGCGAGCCAGAAGATCGGCCTCCAGGTTGACCGCATCCGCCAGCTCTCGCCGCCCCAGCGTCGTCACCACCCAGGTGTGGGGGATGATGCAGACCACGAAGCCCCGGTCGTCCCGGTCGTTGACGGTGAGGGAGACGCCGTCCACGGCCACCGAGCCCCGCGGGATCACCAACCGGAGCACCTCGGCGGGTGCGTCGATCCACAGATCCCATCCGTTTTCCCGCTCGGTGCGGCTTCGCAGCACGCCGACCGCGTCCACGTGTCCTTGCACCCAGTGCCCCCCGAGACGCCGGGTCGGCAGAAGGCTCCGTTCCAAGTTCACGCCGTCCCCGACCGAAAGGCGCCCCAGGGTGGTGCGGTTGCGGGTTTCGGGGCCCACGTCGACCCGAAAGAGGACCCCTCCCCGTGGCTGCGGGCTGCGCTCCACCGCCGTCAGACAGACCCCTTGCACGGCGATCGAGTCGCCGACCTCCACCGACTCGGGCTCGAAGGCCGAAACCACGGTCAGCCGTTGACCGCCGTCGGCCGTGGCGTCGACCGCCACGATGCGCCCCACGTCCTCCACCAGTCCCGTGAACATGGTGGGTGGCCAGTGCGACCCAGAGCGCGCCGGGTCAAGGCTCGGGCGGCCGGCGCCCCGAGACCCAAGCCGACAGCCACAGGTCTGGCCCGAGCCGCCGGACCCGGGGCCGCTCCAGCTGGAGGGCGTCGGCCATGCGAAGGGGGCTCGACCCGCCGACGGCAGGTCGCCCGTCGCCGCCCAACAGCTTCGGGGCCGCGAACCACTCCACTCGGTCCACGCACCCGGCTTCGACGAACGATCCGAGGACCCGACCCCCGCCCTCGATCCACAGGCTGGCGATGCCCCGCTCGGCCAGACGGGACAACAGGTCCGATGGGTCGACGCCGCCCCCGGGCGCCGGACGGCACCCAATCGTCTGAACGCCGGCTCGCTCGAGCCCGGGTGAACGGTCCACCGACGCCACGGCCACCGGCCCCCGATCCAGCGTGCGCACGAGTTTTCCATCCAGCGGAAGCCGACCGCGAGCGTCCAGAACCAGCCGCAGGGGCTCGGGCTCCGGACCGCCCACCAGCAAGCGGGGGTCGTCTTCCAAGGCGGTGCCGATCCCCACCGCCACCGCGTCGTGCTCGCTGCGCAATCGCCGGGCTCGGCGCCGAGACCACCCCGAGGTCACCCACCGGCTGTCTCCGCCGGCGGTGGCGATGCGGCCATCCAAGGTGGCCGCCACCTTCAGGGTCACCAACGGGCGCCCGGTCCAGCGCAAAAACCGAGGTCCCCGCTGAAGCTCCCGAACTGGCCCGGCCGCCCCCCCGTGCACCGGTACCCCGGCCCGGTCGAGCCGCGCCGCAGCTTCTTCGGACAGGGAGCCGCACGAGATCCACAGGCCCGAAAGCCCCACCCGCAGGGCCGCTTCGACCTCCTCGGAGGTCGGCGGGCACGTGGCCAGCCAGTGGCCTGGAGCACGCTCGGCAGGAATCACCCGGCCCGGGGGGCGGTCGGCCGGCGCCCCGGCGAAGAGGGTCCACGATCCATCCGCCGGCATCCACCCCGCCGCCTCCACCGGTTCGGGGGACACCCGACGGCGATGGCGTCGCGCCAGATGGATCAGTCGATTGAACCCGCGGACCCCGACCGGATCCCGAAGACCGGCGCGGCCCTCCCGGTCCATGCCTCAGCCGGAGCCGGTGGCCGAACGCCGGCTCCGCTCCTCGAGCAGCTGGTTCAGCTCCTCGGCGAACTCGCCGAGGGTTCGGAAGTCCCGAAAGATCGACGCGTAGCGGATGTAGGCCACGTCGTCGATGTCGGCCAGGCGCACCAGCACCTCCTCGCCGATGGCCTGCGACTCGACCTCGCGCTCCTGGGTCTCTTGGAGTTGTTTTTCGATCTCGTCCACGAGCCGCTCCAAAACGGTGAGCGGGATTCGGCGCTTTTCACAGGCGAGCTGAATGCCGTCGAGCAGCTTCGAGCGATCGAAGGGCTCTCGCCGCCCGTCGCTCTTCAGCACCATGGGCAGGACCTCTTCGATGCGCTCGTAGGTCGTGAAGCGCTTGCCGCAATCGTTGCATTCTCGGCGCCGACGGATCACTTGGCCATCTTTCGACAGGCGACTGTCGATGACCTTGTTCTCCATCGTTCCGCAGAATGGACACTTCACGGCAGACGCCCGCACTGTTACCCGTGGAACGCGGGAAACGCAACGCGAAGGGCCCATCCCGGTCGGAGCCCCAACCGGTGGGGGTGTCCGAAACCCGTCAGTCGCGGGCGGGGCGGGCGTCGCCGTTGGCCCCGTTGCCGACCCCTCCGTTCGACCAGTCCGGATACAAGGGATAGCCCTCGGTCAGCTCGTGCACCTGCCGGCGAACCCGGGCCAGGTTGTCGTCGTCTTCAGGTGCCTTCAGGGCCTGGTCGATCAGTCCCGCCACCTGGGCCATGGCGTCTTCCTTCATGCCTCGGGTCGTCAGCGCGGGCGTGCCGAGCCGGATCCCCGATGTGACGAAGGGCGACTCCGGGTCGCCCGGAATCATGTTCTTGTTGGTGGTGATGTCGGCCCGGCCCAGGGCCTCTTCCGCCACCTTGCCCGTCAAGCCCTTGTTGCGCAGGTCCAGGAGGACCAAGTGGTTTTCGGTGCCGCCGCTGACCAGGTTGTAGTCCCGCTGCAAAAACGCCTCGGCCATGGCCTTCGCATTCGAGACCACCTGCTGTTGATAGATGCGGAACTCGGGCCGAGCCGCCTCGGCGAATGCCACCGCCTTGGCCGCGATGACGTGCATGAGCGGACCGCCCTGCATTCCGGGGAAGACGCGACCGTTCACGGCCTTGGCGTCGTCCTTCCGCATCAAAATCAACCCACCGCGGGGCCCTCGCAGGGTCTTGTGGGTCGTGGTGGTGACGAAATCCGCGTGAGGCACCGGCGACGGGTGCACGCCGGCCGCCACCAAGCCCGCGATGTGGGCGATGTCCGTCATGAAGCGGGCCCCCACCTCTCGGGCCATGGCGCCGAGCCGCTCGAAGTCGATGGCCCGCGGGTAGGCCGAGGCCCCGGCCACCAGCAGCTTGGGCTTGTGCTCCTTCAGGAGCCGGTACACCTGGTCGTAGTCGATCAGGTGTGTCTCGGGGTGCACCCCGTAGTGAACCGGCTGGTAGATCCGGCCGGAGAAGTTGACGGGAGACCCGTGGGTCAGGTGCCCCCCTTCCGACAGGCTCATGGCGGCGAAGGTGTCGCCGGGCTGCAGGGTCGCGAAGAAGACCGCCATGTTCGCCTGGGCCCCCGAGTGGGGCTGCACGTTGGCGGCGTCCGCCCCGAAGAGCTTGCACACCCGGTCGATGGCCAGTCGCTCGGCCACGTCCACGTGCTCGCAGCCGCCGTAGTACCGCTTTCCGGGCAGGCCCTCGGCGTACTTGTTGGTCAGGGGCGAGCCCATGGCCTCCATCACCGCCGGGCTCGTGAAGTTCTCGCTGGCGATGAGCTCCAAACCCTCTTGCTGGCGTCGGGTCTCGTTGCGGATCACCTGGGCGATCTCGGGGTCGGTCTGTTTGAGGGCGTCGAGCATGCCTCTGCTTGCCAAGGTCCGGCCGCGCTTATCAAGCCGCAGGTGCAAGGCGGCCCCGCGTACCCTCGCTAACCCTCAAGGAACGGCGCCCGAAGCGGTCGCGGCCACCGACGAAACCCGACGTCGGAGTTGCTCCGGACCCCCCGGACGGTCCAAGCGCACCCGGCCCACCTCGCCCCGGCGGGTGAGGATCACCGCCAGGTCGTCGCGGTCCAGTCCCAGTTGGTGCGCCGCCAGCCCGTGCCGATCCACTGCGAGCCAGGCGCCGCCCTGGACGGTCGGGCGCTGCGCTCGGCTCCGATCCGGAACCCAAAGCACCACCACCCGCGCCCCGTCTTCCAACTCGGCGCAACACGGGCGCCGGGGATTGCGCGGCACCACCACCACCGGCGCCTGCTCCACCAGCTCGGACAAGGTCACCAGTCCACTCGGCTCGACCCGTTCGAAGGTGACCCATTCGGGCAGCTCTGCCGGCACCCCGAGCAACAGCCCCGCCAGCGCGAAGGCGTTCATTCCTTTCGAACGATCCAGTCGGCCTGCAGCTCGGCTTCGAGCTCGGCCAGCACCTGGTCCGCGGCCTCGGGGTTTCGGGACTCCAGGGTGACCTCGACGGCGTGGTCCACCCCCGGGTCGAACTTCGGATAGGAGCCCACGTCCACGTTCGAAAACCGCCGGTCGAGCCGCTCGAGAAGGTCGGCCACCCGTCCTTCGTCCACGCTCAAAAACAAGCGCCGGAGGTGAAAGGGCTCGTCCTGCAACAAGGGCCGCAAGAGCTCGAACTTTTGCTGAAGAAACCGAGGAACCCCCGGAAAGATGAAGACGTTGCGAACCCGGACCAGCGGGTATGCCGGCCGGCCGGTCCGGATCAGCTCGGCTCCCGCGGGCAGACGGGTCAATCGCTCCGCCGCGCCCGCGGGAGGCTCACCGGTCCGTTCGACGAACATCTGCACGAGTTCGGCGTGGGGTTCGAGGGGCACGCCGAACGCGTCGGCCACGCCCTGCAGCGTCACGTCGTCGTGGGTGGCACCGATGCCCCCGGTGGTGATCACGTGATCGAATTGCCGCGTCATGCGACCGACCTCGAAGGCGATCTCCGCCACTTCATCGGGCAGCACCGCCACGCGGCCGAGACGGACGCCGCAGGCCCGCAGCTCGCGGGTCAGGAACGGGCCGTTCAGATCCTGCACCTTGCCGGACAGGATCTCGTTGCCGACCACAACCACGCCCGCGCTGGACACCACTCTACAACGCCGCCGAACGCCCGCCCTGTCAAACGGACCCGTTCACGGCGTGGTTCCGTCCCCCGCCGAAAGGTCGTAAGCCACCAGCTCCTGCGTGGTGGCAGGGCGGGTTTCGCCGTCGACCACCGCCCAGGATTCGATCCGTCCGAGACCGACGCCTCGAATCCAGGTCCATTCGAGCCGGAGGGTCATCCGCGGATCCCGTCGCAACCGCCCCTCGACCACCAGACAGTCCGAAAAGCGCCCCGCTGCCACCTGACACGGTCCCCCCACCGAGGCGATCCGGTAGCGCTCCACCGCACTGGCGCCCAGGACCGACTGCCAGGTGGTGCCCGGTTCGAGCGGGGTTCGGATCAGGTAGCGCTCCCGGTCCCGAAGCCCGTCCTCGGTGATTCGGAACGCCCCGCCCTGGTCGTCCACGACCCAGCCGTCGTCGGTGCCGACCACCTGCACCGTTCGCTCACCCTCTTGCCCCAAAAAGCGCATTCGATAGGTCCGGCTCGAACCCACGTCGAGGCGAACGTAATCGGAAATGGCCGGTCCCTTCGGACGGTCCGCGCCGGGCGCACTGCCCGAACCCGCCGTGGCGCAGGCCCAGACCGACAGAACGGTCGAGGCGGACAGCCGCTTCACGGCGCGCCCTCTTCTTCGAAAGCTTCCAGGGCGCGCAAGGCGTCTTTTGCTTCAGCTCGGATGGCGGCAGAGGGATGACCTTGGCGCAGCGTGAACAGGTAGCCCCGGGCCTGCGGGCCACCGATGCGGGTCAGGGCGTGGATCAGCTGAGGCAGATAGGCCGGGGGACGGCCGCGGGCGGCGTCGATGACGGCCGGCGCCCCGGCCGGATCGCCGATGGCCGCCAAAGCCCCCACCGCCTCCAAAATCACGGGCTCTGGCGTGTCCTCGGCCCGGATCAGGGCGGACAGGGGCTCGACGGCCCCGTTCAGCTCGCGCCGGGCGGCGACGGCGATGGCCGCCCGTCGCACGAACTCGTCGGAGGCGGCCAGGGCCTCGACCACTCGGGCTGGCCTGGCGTGCTCGAGAGCCAGGCGCTGCCCCAGTCGATCCACGGCCGTGGCCAGCGCCTCGTCCCGCGGCTGGCGCCATCCGTCGTCGTCGCCGCCTTCGACGTGGGCGAGCCCGGTGACCGAAAATCCTTCCCGATCGGACAGAGAAAACAGGTCCAACCCGAGCCCGACCGTCCTCCGAACGCCGCCCCCCGCTGCCGGCTGGGCGGAGGCCACCCCCACTTCGATCCGCACCTGATGGGGAACCTCGTCCG
>DAPKRQ010000123.1:0-3145 GCA_031800475.1 Myxococcales bacterium LLY-WYZ-16_1 | reverse complement strand
CATCGTCGGTCCGGGTCAGCTCGACGCCCGTGGTGGCGCGATAGAAGGCGATGCCTCGGTCCAGGTCGGTGACCGGAATCTCGGCGTGGACGGTCACGTGGGTGGGTCTGTAAGGGGACTGGGGATCTTTCATCAAAAGCCTTTCTGGAGGTCCGTTCGGGAAGCTCCGGGCTTCGTTGTCTCACAGGCCTGCTGACAACGACCTGTCAGGAGAGGCTATCGTCGGCAAAACACCCGTTCGTGCTCACGGAGCAGGGTGCGCTTCGAAGAAACGGAGGAGCTCGTCGGTCGCGAAGATCCGGTCGGTGGTGGAGCCGCCGCAGGTGGCGCGGCTGGGGTAGATGGCGCTGCCGGCCCAAGGATGGCCGAGAGAGTCGACGGTGATGAGCTCGACGGCGGTGCCTCGAGCGCAGGACCAAAAGGTGCGGGTCACCTCGCCGACCTCCTCGACGGTGGGCTCCTCGCAGGCGTTCCGGGTCCGCCACACCTGCAGGGACTCCTCGACCGACGGCACCACCGCGCCTCCCGGCACGACGCCTTCTGAAACCGGTACACACCTGTCGAGCAAGCCGTGATGTGCAAGATCGAGACGGGCCGCTCAGCATCGCATGAAAAGGACGAGCGCGGCGGATCCGTGAGCCGGTCCCCCCAAGCGATCGTACCAGCGATAATGGCGACGGCGGCGAGCCGGCGGGAAAGCTCGTAAGCGAGCCGGTAGCTCATCATTGCTCCATTCGAGTGACCGGTCGCGTGCCCCCGGTCTGGGTCGATGCAAGCGATTTCCGTCGCTTGGCGTAGACCGACGATCGACGAGGCAGAGGGTATGACAGGTCACCCGCTCGTGGAGATTCGCGAGGCGCGTCGCGTTGTGAAAGGCGCGCTGCAGCACAGTCTCATGCAGGTGGTGCCGGTGTCGCTCGCCGGTGGTCGGTTCCCAGTAGGGTCGTGGTCGTGCAGCAGAGAACACCCACTGCCAAGGCCATGGCCGGCCGACACCGCGGAACTTGCCGCCGGAGGCCCCGGAAGCTCGACTGAACCAGCGCCCAGGCGCGGATGGCGCGGGTCCACTTTCGCTTGGGCAGGTGCTGCTTTTTCACGTGTGGGGGTCGCGGGTCCCGAGAGCGAGAAGGCGTTCGGCCAGGTGGAGGGCGTCGACGGGCCAGTACAGGCGCGGTCGCGGGCGAGCGGCTCGGCCCGGCGCGGGGCGGCAGGTGAGCACGGCCCGGCGCCAGCGGCTGGGCCAGGCTTCCGCCCCGTAGAACGCGCCCAGGAGGGCTCCCGTAATGGCGCCATTGGTGTCGGTGTCGCCGCCTCGGCCCACGGTCGTCACCAGACCCTCCTCGCCCGACTCCGCGTGCAGCAGGGTGTAAAACGCATTTTGAATGGCGTGGACCACCCACCCCTGGGAGCCCTCGTCCAGGACTGGCACCTCTCCTTCTCGAGCGGCGTCGAGCCGCGCCACCACCGTCTCCGCACCCGGGAAGCCTCGGACCCGGTTCGTCGCCTCCCGAATCATGTCCTCTGGGGTGTCGGCTCCATTCAACGCTACCGCCAACGCCGCGACGAAAGCCACGTTGGCGGCAACGCACACCGGGTGCGGATGCGTGAGACCCGCATCATCGCAAGCAAACTTGCAAAGGACGTCCACGTCGCGATGGTAGACCAACGCCAAAGGCGATATCCGCATCAGCGCCCCGTTTGCTTGACTTTGGGAGCGTGCCGCGGAAACCGCCGCGTCGGCCACGGGATGGTCTTCCGCCTTGGCCCTCGACGCAGGCCCCAGCGCCGCCGCTATCGTGCCGCCCATGTCGAAGGGATCACTGTCGAACCACGCAGCATACGCCCGAGCCACAGCCTCCCGGTCGAATGCCTCCCACTCCACCAGCGAGCGCGCCAGCGCCAAAGCGAGCTCCGAGTCGTCGGTCGGCTGGCCCGCCAGGGTGTTCCAGTGACCTCCATCCTGAAGCTCGCGCACTCCCTGGGGAAACGTTGCAGCAATCTGAGCGGCGCTGCGAAACTCGACCTGCGCGCCGAGCGCATCTCCGATCAGCTGGCCGAGCCACAATCCCTGCGCCCGATGGAGCGTTCTTCCGGCTGGAACAATGTACGCGGGACTCGGTCGCACCAGCGGACCGGGATCTCGAAGCACTCCCTTGATGCGATTCCACTCTCTCGTCGAAAGTTCCTTTGCAAGCGGCGCACTTCCGCCGATGAGCTGGCCACCCCCCGAAGAGCGGTTTCCGCCATCTTCGGCGTAACGGACCGGCTCTGCTGTCCCGTCCAGGAGCACCTCGCCCGCTCCCCGCAATAGCGCATGGGCGCCCGCGCAGTCGTAGTCCGCCGCACCCGACAGGGCGACGCCAGCATCGCCCTCTCCCGCTGCCACCAGCGCCATTCGGTACGCCACCGACGGAACAGCCCAAAACCGGGCTGGATCAGCGAGCTGGGCGTTGGTCTCGGACCGGGTGTCCGCGTCTTGCGACACCAAAATCACGGATTCTCGTGAAAGATGGTCGGCTCGAACCCCCTCCGCTGGAAGGGAATTTCGTTGCACCGGACCGCAGCCCTCGGCCCACGTGATCAGATCTTCCTGCCCCACAGGCGGACAAGGCGCCAGCACCACGCCCAATACCGGTTCCTTTCCTCGAAGGAGCGCGATCGAAACGGCCGACCCTCGAAAGCCCTTCTGAAAGGAGCTCGTTCCGTCGTTCGGGTCGACCAACCAGTGGTGCATGCTCGCTTCCCCGGTAGTGCCGGTTTCTTCCCCGAAAAACTGCCAATCGGGAAACCGACCGCGAAGGTGATCCCGGATCGCGACCTCGGCAGCCTCGTCGGAGGGACACTTGCCGATGGGCCCCCGAGGTCCACCTGCCCGCTCGAACTCGGCACGCAATACTTCGGCCGCCTTTCGGGCGGCTTCGATCGCGATCTCGAGCACACCTTCGTATGATTCCATCGAGTAGAACCTTCGCCAGCTCACAGCCTGCATCCGCCTCCGCGAAGTGGTGCGTCTCGGCCCATGGCAATGCCGCTCCCCGCCCGGACGCCCAGGATGCTTCCATCGCAGCCGTTGGAAATCCACCCTCAGCCGATCGAGACCGGACACACCATGTCCGCTCGCAGGTACCCCCTGCATCAGGGGCAC
>DAPKRQ010000122.1:0-15122 GCA_031800475.1 Myxococcales bacterium LLY-WYZ-16_1 | reverse complement strand
GACGATGCCCTGCGCCCGGCCCTGCTCGCCCACAGCGCGCCCGCCGAGGTGGACGGGGTGTTGACCGAGCTGTGCGCCGAGGTGGTGGCTGATTGGGTCAACCACCGGGGCGACGTGTGGCTTCAGCGCTTGCGTCCGCCGCTCCACCCCGACGAAAGCCTTCCGCACTTGGACCCGGGCGAGCGGGTGGTGGAAGCCTTGATCGAAGGGGTGGGTCTGCCCGGGTTGGTCCAGGCCGTCGGGGGAGCCGACGCCGGTGTGCGGGTGTCCGACGCGGCCCCCGGCCCCCGCAGGCCCCGAGAACGGCTGTTTCGCGACCATCTGGACGGACGAACCGTCGAGGCGGCCCGTCAGGTGGCCGGCATCGCCCTCGACCGGGCCTACGCATGGGCGGCCTACTGGTGCCTGTCCGGTCATGCGGATGTGCAGCCAGCCCCCACGGGCCCCAGAGCTCGGTGGGGCCCATCCTCCGAGCTGCCACCGTCCGAGGCTCCCGGGCCGATCTCCGAGACGACGCCCGGGGCCGTTTCGGAGCCCCAGCCCGAGGCGCCAGCGCGCTCCGTTCCGGCAGGGCACCCCATCCCCCAGACCCCCGAGGCGCCGGCCGCCTACGCCGTGCCCCACCGGAGTTTGGCGGGGCTGCCCGCAGACCAGCGGGTGCGGCAGCTGGCCCACCTGGCCCGCACTGCCGACTACTTCGCGCTTTTGGACCTGTCGCCGGACGCCTCGACCGAGGCGGTCGAACGGTCCGCTGCGTTTTTGGGCGAAGTGATCCGTTCGGCCATGCAGACCCAGGCCCCCGGGGTCCGGGCCCTGGCCGAGGAGGTGGTGCGGGTGGTGGAAGAGGCCCGCCACGTGTTGTCGGCCCCCGACCTGCGGGCGGCCTATCAAAAACACCTGACCCGGCGCGGCTGAGGCGCTGCCGAAGAAGCGGCCCTCCCACCTGCGGCACCCCAGTTTCGGGCGGAGTTCGGTCGCCGTTCGGTTGTCGGGCCCTGTCGGGGTGTTAAACTCGCAGGGCCATGGCTTTGCGCGAGATCCTCACGTTTCCCGACCCCCGGCTCGCCGCGAAGGCGGAGCCGGTCTCCGTGGTGGACGACGAGATCCGGACGCTGATCGACGACATGTTCGAGACCATGTACCACGCCCGCGGCGTGGGCTTGGCGGCCACCCAGATCGGCGTGCTCCAGCGCGTTGTCGTGGTGGACTGCGGCGAGCGGCCGGAGACCGACGACCCAGAGGCCCCCCTGCAGCCCGCGGAGCCGGTGGCCGTCGTCAACCCTCGGGTCGCCTCCGCCGAAGGCAAGATCGTTTGGGAGGAAGGCTGCCTGTCCGTGCCCGGCTACTACGACCAGGTGGAACGGGCCAGCAACGTGGTGATCACCGGCCTCGACCGAAACGGCGAGGCGGTACAGATCCCTGCCTCGGGCCTTTTGGGCGTCTGCCTGCAGCACGAGATCGACCATCTGGAGGGCACCCTCTTCATCGACCACCTGTCTCGGCTGAAGCAGTCGGTGGTGAAAAAGAAGCTTCGGCGCAAGGCGTCGGCGGAGGCCGTGGCCTGAACCCGCTCTGGCAGCTTCCCGACCGGCGACTTCGGTTGGCGTTTTTCGGGACCCCCGACATCGCGGCCACCATTCTGAAAGCCATCTTGCGGGCGGGCACCGACGAGGTGGTTCGGGTGGTCTGCCAGCCGGACCGTCCGAAGGGTCGGGGTCGGAAGACCGAGCCTCCCCCCGTGAAGCAGGTGGCCGAAGAAGCGAGGCTGGCGGTGCGGCAGCCGACCCGGCTGAAGGACGGCGCATTGGCCCGGGAGCTCCGGGACGCCGAGGTCGACCTGGGGGTGGTGGTCGCCTACGGCCGCATCCTGCCCCCGGCCCTGTTCGAGGCCCCCCGCTTCGGCACGGTCAACGTGCACGCCTCGGTGCTGCCGCGGCACCGGGGCGCTGCGCCCATCCAGCACGCGATCCTGGCGGGCGATGCCGAGACGGGCGTGACCCTGATGAAGCTCAGCGAAGGCATGGACGAGGGGGCCATGCTCCACGTCCGCACCACACCGATCCGGCCCGAAGACACCTCCGGGACCTTGTTCGCTCGGCTGGCAGAACTCGGAGCCGCATGCCTCGTCGAGGGTCTGGAGTTGGCCAAACGACAGGGGCTGGAACAAGTCCCGCAGGATCCGTCCCGCGCCACCTACGCACCCATGCTCGCCAAGACCGACGGTCGGCTGGACCTGCGGGAGTCGGCGCAAGCCCTGGATCGCCGGTGCCGGGCGGTGCACCCCTGGCCGGGCGCCTACCTGGACCGGCCCGGCGCCCCTTTGAAGATCCACCGGGCGGTCCCGGTGCCTGCCGATGCTTTGGATCCGGGACATTCTGCCACACCGGGCACGGTGCTCGCGGCAGAGGGCGACAGGCTCCGGATCGCCTGCGGCGACGGGGCCCTGGACCTTCTCGAGGTGCAGGTGCCGGGAAAACGCCCCATGCCTGCGGCCGATTTTCTCCGCGGGGCCGGCCGGACCCTCGAGGTTGGCCGGTCGATTTGGAGCGCGCCGGACTGAGTGGGCTATGTTATGTACTGCACGGTCCGCCGACTCTCGAGGGGCCGCCTCGTGCAGATGCTCACACTCCACCACAATTCATGCCCGCGATGCCGTGGTTGTCCCCGTGTGCGAAAGCTGACGGGTGGCATGCGGCTTGTATGAGACAGGCGTGGGGATGGGGGAGCCAAGTCGAAGTCCTGCGGGCGGATCGCCCCGAAGCCGCGAGCTGAGCCAGCTCCTGGACTGGTTTCAGTCCGATCCAGGGTCGGTGGTGCTCCTGCGGGGTCGCCGGGGCGTGGGCAAGAGCCGACTGGTGGAGGAGCTGTTGCGCGAGACCTCCAACCGGCAGGCGGCCGTGTTCGATGCCCGGGTCCCGGACGCGGGCGGTCGCTCGTTCCATCCCTTTGCCGAGATCGCCCACCAAGCCCTGATGTGGGCCGAGCAGACGGGCCTCACCGAGGATGCGGTGGACCCGGTGTACGCGGACATCGCGCCCGTGCTGGACCATGCCGCCGCCGAAGAGGAGGAGGCGGCCGACGGGCCGAGCCTGGACCAGAAGCTTCGGTTCTTCGAGGGCTTTCGGCGCTTGTTGGCGGCCATCGGGAGCCGCTCGCGGGTCTTGGTCGTGGTGCGGGACCTGGAGCGAGCCGACCCGGACACCCTGGAGCTCGCGGGCTACCTGGCCGACGAGCTCTTCGGCGACCCGACCCTGGACCCGGACAAGGCGCAACTCGGTTTGCTGGTGCTCACCTGCCGAGACGACGACCTGGGGTCTCGGCGCGTTCGCGAGTTCGTCGAAGAGATGGGTAGCCGCCCTTCGGTGCGAGACCTTCGTTTGGAAGGACTCGACCTGGAGGGTCTGCGGCAATACGTCCAGTCCCGGCACGTCCTGGAAAAGCTCCTGGCTGCTTCCGAAGGTCTGCCGCAGGAGCTCGACGCCCTCATCGACGCCCTTCCCAACAACGTGGAGGAGCTTTTCGAGCGAAAGGTCGCCGACATGGAGCCCCTGCGCCGGGAAGTTCTCAGCGCTCTGGCCGTGTCGGGGCGCCCGGCTTCGGCGCGGCTGTTGGCCGAGGTGGTGCAACACCCGGTGCGCACGGTGGCCAAAGCCCTGAACGCCCTGCGGACCGACAAGGTGCTCGATCGGCGCATCTACAACGGCGAGTTCCACTTCGGCTTTTCGCGCCAACGGGATCTGGAGGTGGCGGAACGGTTTTTGTCGCAGGCCGAGCGGCACCATTACCATCACGGTTGGGCCCGGGCCCTGCAAAAGGAAGGCGATGCGGGCGGCGGACCCGCCCTGCTCGCGTACCACCAGTTGCGGTCCGACGAGCCCCACCGGGGGGTGCCTTTGGCGATCCAGGCGGCGGAGACCTATGCGGTGGGCGGTGCGCTCCACGCAGCCATCGACATGCTCGAAAACGCCCTCCCCCACGCGGCCGGCGAACTGAAGCTGTCGATATTGTCTCGGCTCGGGGAGCTGGCGCCGCTCACGGGCAACCCCCGGCGGGCCCTGGGCTACGTCGAAGAATGGAAAGCGGCCTTGCCCAAAGAGCAGCAGGGCCGGGCGCTGCAGCGGGAGGCGGAACTGCTGAACGCGGCCGGCGACCACGCGAAGGCCCTCGAAACCCTGGCTCGGGCGCGGCAGCACACGGAGGACGACGCCTGGATGGACCGGGCCAAAATCGAGGCCACGGCGGCCGAGGCCCACTACCACCTGGGTCGCCTGGACGAAGCCAACGGCGCCGGCCAAGAAAGCCTGGAGCTGTTGTCGGTGGTCGAGGGCAACACGCCGAGCCGACTGCGGCTCGGTCTTTTGAACCTCCTCGGTCGGGTGGCGCTGGCGGGGGGCGACCGAGAGCGGGCGGCCCACTTCTTCAAAGAGACCCTCCGGGGTGCGGAAAAGAGCGGTCTGGCCAGCGAGCAAGCCCGGGCCCAGATCAATCTGGGTCTGGTGGCCATGCGGGAGGGCGACCTCGAGTCGGCCGAGTCCCATCTATTGGACGGCATCGCCCACGCCCGCGAGGCCGGAGACCTGGTGCGTCTGGCGGGCGGGCGACTGAACCTGGGCACCCTCCACCACCAGCGGGGGGACCTGGGACCGGCTTTCGAGTGCTACCGGGAGTGCCGGTCGCTGTTCCGTCGCCTCGGAAACCGCACCCAGCTGGCCCGGACCCTCAGCAACCTGGGGAACGTGCTGTGCCTGGTCGGAGACACGGACCGGGCCATGGCCCACGTGCGCGAGGCGATCCGCCTGGCCGAGCAGGGTGGGCAGGAGAAGCTCGCGGCCTTGTCCACGTTGGTGGAAGGGGTGATCTTGATGGAGAAGGGCCGCCGGGCCGAAGCGGAAGCCCGCTTGCGCGAAGGCCTGAACGCCCGGCCGCAGGAAGCCTTGCTCGAGTTGGCGGAGTGCGCGGTGCGCTTCGACGACCCGACCCAGGCTCGCTCGGTGCTGGACGAGCTGTCCCGCCACGCAGGCGACGGGGCGACGCCCAACGTGAAGGGCCGGGTCGAGCTCACGTGGGGTGCGGTGCACCTGGCCGAAGGGTCCCCCGAGGCGGCCAAAGCCCACTTCGACGCGGCCCGAACCACCTTCGACGGCATGGGCCGGGCTCTGTTCGTGCACGAGGCCGAGGTCGGTCTGGCCCGGGCGGCTTTGGGGTCTGGAGAGCGGGAGCAGGCCCGGCATCACCTGGCGGCAGCGGAGAAGGTCAGCGACGGCATCGCCCGGGCGCTGCCGCCGGACGCCCGCCGCTGTTTCGATCAGTCTTCCCTCCGCCGCCGAGAACAGGACGTGCTCGCGGCCCTGGAGGGTCGGGCGAACTTCGAGCGCCCGGCCCCGGAGGAGGCACCGGCCGAGACCGCCGCCGCCCCGAACGGCGCGGCCTCCGAGGCGGAGCCGGTGGGCCCCCGGCCCCAGCGCAAGGCCGAGTGGAAGCGACGCTACGGCGCCATCGTCGGGAGCTCCGCCAAGCTCCTGAAGGTCTTTCACATCCTGGACCGGGTGGCCGAAAGCGAGGGCACGGTGCTCCTGTACGGCGAGTCCGGAACGGGAAAGGAATTGGTGGCCGAGGCGATCCACCGAAACTCGCCGCGGGCCAAGGGTCCGTTCATCAAGCTGAACTGCGCGGCCTTGGTGGAGACGCTCCTTTTGAGCGAACTGTTTGGCCACGAGCGGGGCTCGTTCACCGGGGCACACCAGCGCAAGATCGGCCGGTTCGAGATGGCCGCCGGCGGTACCCTGTTTTTGGACGAGATCGGGGACATTTCGCCCAAGACGCAGGTGGCCCTGCTTCGCGTACTGCAGGAGCGAGAGTTCGAGCGGGTGGGCGGTGGAAAACCGATCGCGGTGGATGCGCGAATCGTGTTCGCCACCAACCGAAACCTGGCCCAAATGGTCAAAGACGGCACCTTTCGAGAGGATCTCTTCTATCGAATCAAGGGGATCCAGATCGATCTGCCGCCTTTGCGGGAGCGACCGAGCGACATCGTGCCCTTGGCCCAGCACTTTTTGGCCCAATACGCGGCCGAGAGCGCCACGGTGCAAAAGCGCTTGTCCGCCGGGGCGGCGGAGCTGCTCAGCCGCTACCCGTGGCCCGGAAACATCCGGGAGCTCGAAAACATCATTCGGTCGGTGGCCCTGTTCGCGGAAGGGAACGTGATCACCGAGCGCGACTTCGACGAGTACCGGGAGCTGTTCCAAGACGGACTGACGCTGCCGGCGGCGTTGCGGTACGCGGAAGCAGCCGGAGCCTCAGAGGTCTTGCCCGGGGGCGCCGAGGCTGGCAGCTGGACCGGCGATGCGTCCGCAGGGGCTGGAGCCGGCCGGCCTGCCTATGGCAGCGATTCGACGACCGGGGCCGAGCCAGAGAATGGACCGCACGGTTTTCCCCCGCCGGAGCCGAACGGCGTTCCGTCCGAAGCCGGGGCCGCCGTCGGGGGGCCCCAAGCGGTGGAGCAGGAGTTGATCGACCAAATCTTCCGTAAGGGTGTTCCCCTGCCGGACCTGAAAAAAATGATTCAGCTGCAAGCGATCACTCGCGCGTTGCGGATGAGCGAGGGTAACATCACGAAGGCGGCAGAGATGCTCGGCATGCGGCGGCCGCGGCTGTCACAGATCATCAACGCCGACGACGACCTGAAGGCGCTATGTCAGGGGGCGAACAAATGAAGACCGCATCGAGATGCGCCCTGCTGGGGGCCGTGACGCTGGCGGTGGCTGCGTGCGGCGATGGCGCGGAACCGTCGAGCACGAACGTGAGCGCGCAGATCGCGGTGCCGGAGGCCCGCAAAGCCCGGGTGACCGTGACGCCGGCCTTGGATCTTTCGGGCCTGGCCGATGCCGAGCTCTCCGAGGAGCTGACGGTGGAACAGCTGGTGGTCCATTTGGTGGACGCGCGGCTGCTGGGCAACGACCCCCGCATCCCCGCCGGAGGCCTGCCCCTGCTCGACGCGCCCCGCCTGGTGTATGCCGAAGGAGACGGGCGCTTCGGCATCGAGCTGCCGTTTCCGTCCGCGTTTTTGGAGGCGAACGACCTGGCGGTCTACTTGCGCACTGCCCCGAGTCCCGAGCTCGACGGCGCCGCGGTGCGGGTGGTGGCGAGCGTGCCCGAGGCCGGCCAATTCGCGTTGGTCGGCATGGTCGACCCCGAGGGCGACCCGGTCCGACCCGACGACGGCATGGTCGACCCCGAGGGCGATCCGGTCCAGCCCGACGACGGCATGGTCGACCCCGAGGGCGACCCGGTGCATTGCACAGAGCCCTGCGACCAGCAGAGCCAGAGCCTGGAAGCGGGCACGCAGATCATCTTGGTGGACCGCGCCGGGACCGAATTGGTCGTCTCCTTCGACGAACGCTCCCACTTCGACGTGGTCTTCGGGATTCGGGCTGCCAACTGGCTGAATCCGGAGTCGCAGACGGGCCCCGCGGCGAACGCGGAGCCGGTCGACGGGGCAGATGCGGGGCACGAAGCCGGCGCGCTGGAGGGAACGGTCATCGAGGCCGACCGCCGGAGCCACAGCTCCGGCGACTTGCCGCGTAAAGACGAGGATTCGTCCGGGAACGACTTGGAGGGCGGCACGTACTTCTTGGGCGATGGGCTGTGGACCCAAGGCGGGATCCTGGGCGGCCCGGGAGGAGGACTGTGATGATGCCGAACGAACCCCGGACCCAGATGACCGACCCTGACCCCTCCGACCCCCTCGTCCACACCGACTGACCCGAAAAACCGGCGGGACTCCGTCGTCCATCTGCTTCAGCGATGCCGACCGGCGCCATGACTTGGGGGCAGGGAAGTTTGTCGACGGACGGAAATCCCACACCGATTCAGCTTCACCGGCTTGATCGGTAGGCGGTTTGATCGGGGACTCGAAGGGTATCTTCAGCAGACGACTCCGCGGGTGGCTGGGAAGCAGCCATGGACGTAGGCCTTTGAAGGTCCCGCGGCTCCGCTCATCGGTTTTCGATTCCGGAGCGGGGCCGGCGACTGCGGTGTAGGCTCAGACGCAGCTCGCAGGTCGGAGCCGAACGGGATCTTCGCTGGATGGGACGCGGGTGTCGCACCGGCGGCGGTGCCGCGGCCTTCGCCACAGCCTCTGGCTCACACCCGTCCAGGAAGGTGCACCGCACGACGCGCCGTCCCGGGGGGGCCTCGTGGAGCCCGACAGACGGTGCAGAGGCACATTCGACGGCTCGTTCGATTGCAGACGGGCATGCGCGGGTCGCCGCTGAGGGCGAGGCCAGACCTTGGGAGAGTGCGTCCAGGCACGTGAAGCCGGTCGTTGCCCCTTCGCAGAAAGTCCCGCAGGGCGCCGACCGGCCTCTTCCGGGGCTCGGGCCGGCGACGAGCACGAGCGGGAACCGAACTCAGGGGTTTGTGCAAACGCCCACGCCCGTCAACGGGTCGCCGGTTATCACATCGTTGAGGGCAAAGCCCGAATTCGGGTCGTCGGCGTCCAGGCATGTGGAGCCGGTCCCGATGGCGCCCTCGCAGAAGGTGTCCGCGTCGCTGGCATCCGGGTCACAAAACGCCAAGCAGGCCTGAATGGCGTTCACGCCGCCCGGAATGTTCACGCAGGTGTAGTTGGTCGGGCAGGAGAACACATCCCTGAGGGTGGGCATCGCGGGGAGACAGTCGTCCCCTTGCGAGAGCAAGGTTCCGGAATCGTCGATCTCGGCCGGCGTCCAGGTCGGTGTGAGCTCCTCGGCGCAGATGGACGGGGTGGCTACGATGTTGTTGTTCATGTCGGTGAAGAACAACTCCCGGCAGGAAAGTCCGCCCTCGCACTGGTTCACGTAGCCCTGGTCGGCCCCGCAACTCGTGACATCACACAAATCGGCCTGCGGATCGCAGCTGTAGTCCGCCGCATCCACGCCAGCGAGCTGCCCCGTGCACGTGCCGTCGCTGTCGCAGGTCTCGGCGCAGATGCCACTGGCCCCGAAATTCAGGCAGGCCTTTTCGACATCGCCATCGGGGTAGCACACCTCGCTCGCGTTCCAGGCTGCGCCCATGGCGGGAACTCCGCAAGTCTCCCCGAGCTCCTTCCGCTCCGCGATGCAAATCCCGCGGTTGCTGAAGACCGGGCCATCGGTGCTTCCGCTGCAGATGCTGCGATCCGGGGTGGCCGGCGCGTCGCAGTCGTTGTCCGTCTCGCACAGCTCGGTGCAGACGCCCTCTTCCGAGTAGGCGATCGGCGAGGGAACGTACCCACCCACAAAAGGTTGCAGCAGCCCTGTGACGCAGGAAAGGCCTTCTTCGCAGCCGATCATTTGCGCCTCGGGGACCAAGCGACCGCAGGGCACCGGGTTCTCGTTGGCATCGATGCAGGCGTTGATCACCTCGCGGGTGCGCCGGGAGAACTTGCAGGCCTCGTCCACGCCGGCGAGCCGGTCCACGCAGACCCCCTCCAGTCCTCCGGGCGGGAAGTTCGCCCAGAAGCGGAAGTCGGTCTGGCAGAAGCGGCCCATGCCGCAGTCCGAATCCTGAGTGCAGTTCTGAACGCATGTCGCCAGGGCGCCATCGACCAGCTGAGTGCCATCGATGTCGAACACGTTGCGGGTGAACCGGTCGAAGGGCACGCACCGCAGGTCACTGTTGGCGCAGTCGTCCTGCTGGTAATCCTGGTTGGTCATGCCATCCATGTTGACGGTCGTCGACGGGGTGCAGCCGCAGCCTTCGTCCCCGAACGGGCACATCTCGGCGGGCTCTACTTCGCATCCGATTGTGGCCATGACGCCGTCCAGCTCCACGGTCAAGGTGGTGGTGCCTTCGGCCACGCCGGTGGCGACCAGCTGCTGGCCCTGGGCGCCCAGGGTGCAAATGGTGTCGTCGGCGCTGCTCAAGGTGAGTTCAGTCGGGTCCAGCAACTCGTTGTCGGTGTTGTCGTACACGCCCCGCGGCAGGAACAAGGCTTCATCGCCGACCTCGAGTTGGATCGGGTCGTTCACGCCGGTTAGATTGATCGTCACGAGCGTCCGGCCGGGATCCATCGGCTGAACCGTGACCGCCACCTGGGCCGACACGTTGCCGCTCGACACGGTGATGGTGGTCATGCCTTGCCCCACCCCCGTCACCTGGACCGCGTCGTCCAGAGCCTGAGCCGTGGCGACGGCCTCGTCGGCGCTGCTGAGGGTCAGGTCACCGGCGCTCAGCTGCATGGAGGAGCCGTCGTCGAAGTCGCCGGTGATGGTGACGGTATCGGACTGGCCCTCCCGAATCTCGAGAGTCGAGGGGCTGGGCGTGAGCGATTCGAGGACCGGGTCTTCTCCGTTCCCCGCGTCCTCCATCATTCCACCGTCGGGGCCCATGTCGGCGCCGCCGTTGCCGGGCATGTCTACGGAACCCATGTCCGGGTTGCCGTTGCCCATGCCTTGGCCGTTGCCGTTTTCGCCGTCGTCGCCACACGCGACGACCGAGAAGGCGCCGACGAGGGCCAACGCCATCCAGGAGGTGTTCCGAAGCTGCTGCATGATTTGGTTGTTCCCTTTACGTCAAACCTGTCGCCAGGTCCTTCCCGTGATCCGTGGCGCCACGGATCCGGGTCAATCCAAGCGCTCTAAATGAGCCTGCCGAGCGAGTCAACGCACCGGTCCACGGCTCGTCCGGGTTCGGCCCCGTTCTGGCCTATACTCCGGCCCCCGGAGGTTTGGCGAGTTTCCGTCGGGCGGATCGGGATGGCGCCGACCGTCTCTTCGGTGCACATCAAAGCCGATGGGAAACCAGATGCTGGTCGTGGCGGGGGTCTTGGGCGCGCTCGGGGTGGCCGCGGGAGCCTTCGGCGCCCACGGCCTCGAGGGCAGACTGACGCCCCGCGACATGGCGATCTTCGAAACCGCCGTGCGCTACCACCTGCTCCACGCGGTGGCGCTGGTCGGGGTGGGCATCTTGGCCCTGATCCGGCCCCAGGCGGGCTTGGCAGGGGCAGGCTGGACGTTCGTCGCTGGCATCGCGGTCTTCTCGGGCAGCCTGTACCTGTTGGTGCTGACCCAGGCCCGTTGGCTGGGGGCGATCACGCCCCTCGGGGGCGTGGCCTTGATCGTGGGGTGGATCCTGCTTGCGGTCCGGGCCGCCCGTTGGGGGGCCTGACCGGGTTCGGTCAGCTGGGACGTTCGGCCCGAAACAGGGCGGAGATCTCGGGAAAGACGCAGCGGGCCACATAGCGAGCCCCCGCCAGGGTCAAGTGGATGCCGTCCTCCTGGCGAATCGGTCGGCCCCGGCCCGGTCCGGCGGGCACTTCGGTCAGCATCTGGCCAGAGCCGTCGTAAAAGCACCGGCGGTGGTCGACCTGCAGGGCCACATCGGTCCGGTCCGCCAACGCTTCGGACTGCACGCGACGGATCAACCGGAGCTTGCCCTCGAGCCGGCGGTGCTCCATGGCGGGCAGCTCGACCCAAACCACGTGCCGGCCCGGCGCGGCCATGGCGTCCAAGAAGCGGTGCACCCGCTCGGCGTAGCGAGCGGGCCAATCCTCGCTGCGCCAGCGGACACGGCCTCGGCCTTCGGGATCGAGAAGGTCCTGCCCGTCATTGCCGCCCACGATCACCAACACCACGTCGGGCTGGATCTTCCGGGCCAGGCGGGCCCCTTCGCGGAACCAATCGAAGAAGTCCGGCCGGGCCAGGCCGGTCGAGCTCTTGCCTCGCCGGACCACCTGGGCACCGTAGGACCGCTGAAACCGGCGGGCCAGATCCCGACCGAGTTCGGTGACGATCATGCTGTCGCCCAAAACCAGCACCCGCTCGGGCGCCGGCAGCGGCGAGCGGTCGGACGCCAGGCCAGACGGAGACCTTGCCGAGCCGACCTTTGGGCCGGGTCCCCCGGCAGCGCTGCGCGCCCCCCCCGTGTCGGAGACGGAACCGGCCCAGGATGTGCCTTTCGCGGCAGCGCCGGGGTCGCCCGACGCTGCGCCGGTGGCGTCCCGGGACGCCCCGCTCCGGGACGCTTCGGTCCCCGACGCCCCGCTCTCGGACGCTTCCACACCGAACGCTTCGGTCGCGGACGCCCCGCTCGCCTCGGCCCCAGTCGCGGGGGCCGGGTCGAATGGAGACCGGGCCGGGCCGGCGGAAGATGTTTCGTCGCGCGGGGACGCCGAGGCCGCCCGGTGGGCGCCGGGGGTTTGGGAGGACTCGCGCTCGACGGCGTTCGAACGCCTTGCGGCCCGCGACGGATCGGGGACCGGTCCCGAGGTCCGGCAGGCCACGAGCAGCCAGGCTCCGAGCAGGGCCGAGGCGAGCGGAAGGCGCTCCCCGCACATGGCTTTCAGTCCTGCCCCGGCCGAACGGCATCCGCCAAGGACTCAGTCGGGGGTTGAAGAGCGGCCGCACGCGCCGGTCGGGCGACTTCACTGCGCAACCCGCAGACCGGCTTCGCCTTGCCCCCTCCCTCAAGGGATCCGCGCTCGGAAGTCCGCCGTGCTCGCCATGCGATCCAGGATCCGATTCCACCGGGCCACGTAGATTTCCCGGCCCGACCGGGGATGGTCCCGGTAGGGCGCCGGGAGCAGGGCCGCCAGCTGGGCCGCCTGCTCGGGGCTCAGGTCCTGGGCCGACCGCCCGAAATGATGCCGTGCCGCCGCATCCACTCCATACACCTGCGGCCCGAACTCGACTTCGTTCAAATAGATCTCGAGGATGCGTTCCTTGGACAGGAGCGTTTCCATCACCACGGTGTAGAACGCTTCGACGAGCTTTCGGACCAGACTCCGATCCGCGGTCAGGTACAGGTTCTTGGCCAATTGCTGGGTCAGGGTCGAAGCGCCCCGAGGCGGTTCCCCCGACTCGTACGCTTCTCGCAGAGCCACCTTCAGTTCGTGAAAATCGAAGCCCCGGTGATCGAAAAACCGAATGTCTTCCGAGACCAGGACCGCGTGCTTCACGTCCGGATCCATGGCGCCCAGGTCGAGCCAGCTCTTGGTCGGGGGGCGGCCGGTGCGCCGCTGGTTGCGGGCCTGCAGGGCGGTTCGCTCGGGAGCATGCTCGCGGAGCTGCACGATCCGCAAGGTGGCCCCCAGCCCCATCCCGCAGCCGGCCGACACCACGGTCCACGCCGCCACCCCCAGGGCGAAGCGGAGGGAACGGCGGGGGCCTGGCCGGTTCCGGGCCACGGTAGAGCAAGCTGACCGCGGGGCACGCCGAAGGCAACTCCCGGGCGTCGTCGCCGACTCGGAACACGCGCCCACTGGGCGAGGCGGGTCAGCGATAGGGTTCGAAACGGGCTCGGGAGTGCCGCTCGGCGTTCAGATGGGCGAGCTCTTCGGGGGCGTAAGCGTCCGGACTTCCGGCGGGCAACTCCCGGCGCACGAAGGCCTCCACCGAAGCCCGGATCTGGGCACCGGCTCGCTCTTGTTCGGGGGTGCCGGACTCGATGCAGCTGTCCCAGATTCGAAACAGTTTCTTTCGCCGCAACCGGGCCGGTTCGGGCGCCTCCCAGATCTTGGCCAAACGCCCTTTGGTCTGCCGTACCGCTCGCTTCAAACGCTCGTTGGTACTCCGCCGCCGAAGCTCAGCCCGAAACCGGCGGGTCCGCTTCAAGAACATGATCTTGTCGGCGGCGTGGGGATCGTCGCCCTGCAACCGGGCCAGCATGGTGGTGCTGTCGAAAGCCATGCCCAGGGCCCCCTCGATCACCGTGACGCCTCCCTTGCCCCGAAAGGTCACGGTGCCGTCGCGGGACACCACCGCCTCGAAGCCCCGGTGCCGGAACCGAAAGGTGCCACCGCCCGACGGTTCGAGTCCCTTCGGAGGCCGGATCCGGCGCTCGGTGCGCGGACCGGGATCGGGCGCCGCGAGGGGCCGGCCACTGGGCAGCAGGTTCAGATCGTCCGGTAGCTCCGACGCAGCCCCCGAACCCGACCGCTCTTCGCGCCGAGCTGGAGGCGCCGGTCGGGCGGGATCCGCGTCCTTCGGGTCGGAGCCCTCCACGGCCTCGGGCCCCGGCCGAGGCCCCTTCGGCGATTCCCGAACTCCAGGCTGGGGCTCGGCGCGGTCGCTTTTGGGCAGCTCGGGCTGGCGCCGGTCGGGGGCCTGCCCCCGCCGCGGCGCGGGGCGGCGGGAAGCCGGCGCCCGCGCGGTGCGCTGCCGGTCCGCCGGCACCGCCTCCGGAGTGGGCTCGGCCTCATCGGGCGGTGGAGCCTGGGGCGGATCGTTCGGGAGGACTTGGGGCTCGGCGGGCAGCGGGGGGCTCGACCGAAAGCGAAGGTCCACCCGGTGGCTGCGGGCCTCCACCGACCGGCTGAACGGAACCGGCAGCCAAAGGGCCGCGCCGTGCAGCGCCATACTGCCCAAGGCTGCGAGCTGCCACACCCGTCGCTTCACCGCTTGCCGTCCTCCTGCGCCTCGCCCAAGGTTTTCGCCGTGGCCTACCGAGCCTTGCGGCGATGGTTGCCCCGGCTGTTCGGAGCCTACCTCGTCGCGGGTTTTCTGGCCGTTTCGGCCCCGGGTTTCGAAGTTTTTCCCTTCTTTTGTTGGTTCCTGTTCCCGGTGGCGCCCAACACCGTGGAGCGCTACGCCCTGGTGGTCGAGGCGTGGGGGGGCATGCCCGTGACGCCGCCCACGACCTTTCAGGCCCTGGACGTGGTGGAAGACCCGCACGCCATGGATGCCTGGACCTCGATCCAGGCCCTGGGCCGGGCCGTCGAAGCGGGCGACGCCGACCGGGTGGCCCGCCTGCGACGCCGGCTCGAAATGAATTACCTGCCCGCCCCCAGCCGGTATCGCCTGGTGCGCCGCACCTTCGATCCTCTGGAGCGATGGCGAACCGGTCGGATCCGATCCGAGCAAATCCTTCAGACCTTCGCTTCGGACGAAGGATGCGCCGAGGTTCCCTGGGCTCGAAACGCCGGCCCTTCCGCCGGCCGTTCGACCCCGAAGGCTGCGAAGCCCCACCGGGTCCGACCCCCATCATGAAGCCGCGCTCCGCCGCCTCCATGGGTCCGCTGCGCCTGCGCTGGTTCTTCCGCAGCCGACAGCCACCCGCATCGGTGAAGGAAGTCCTCGACCGGCATCGGCGCGGCGCCACGCGGATCGAAACGCTGATCCGGGTCTTCTACGCCTTTCCGCTGTACTGGTACCTGTCGAGCCTAC
>DAPKRQ010000121.1:0-3541 GCA_031800475.1 Myxococcales bacterium LLY-WYZ-16_1 | reverse complement strand
GGCGGTTTGGACCGGAAGGCGCCGTCGGCCGCCGGTCGGCGGGAGCGGCCGCCGAACGTGCTTCAGGCTCGGAATGAGGCCGTTTCCCGGTGGTCTTTGGGCGCGCAGCGGCCCGCAGGCCGGGGTCTCGGGCCTCGTCGGTCCAGGTATCGAAAGCGCCCGGCTTCAGCTCCACCTCGGTGGGCTCCATGAGGTCGACCGGGGGATCGTCGAGGGTCTCTTGGTGCGCTCGCAATCGGATCCAAAAGCCGGTCCGAAGCCATCGGCTGCCCGCCAGCCACATCTTCAGATTCGAAGTGTCGTCCTCCAGATTGACCAGGCGCAGGGCTTCGGCCGCCGCTTCGGCTCCGGGCAACCGGTCCTGCGGATCGGCCCGAAGCATCCGACGCAGCAGCAGCTGCAGCTGCAGCGGGAGCCCATAGCGAGACATGTTCTGCACCTTCTCGTTTCGGACCGCCTCTTCCACTGGGCTGGTCGGGACGGCTTCGCCGGTGCACCAACCGAACAGCAGGCACCCGAGGGCGTAGACATCGGTGCCAGGGCCCACGACGCCCTCGGACTGTTCGGGGGCTCGGGTCCCGACCCAACCGCGATGGGTGGGGTCGGGATCGATCAGCGAAACCGTGCCCCGGTCGTCCACCAGGATGTGGCTTTCTTTCAGGTTTGCGTGGGATCTTTCGGGGCAGGTGGCCAAGCACTCCGCGACGCCCACCGCGAGTTCCACCGCGGCGGTCACGGGGATGGCTTCGTTCGGCCGCAGCGACAGAGGATCGGCCCAGACCAAGGGGGTCTCGAAAAAGCCCGACGTCACTGGGGGGGGTGGAAGGCCCCACAAAGCGCTGGCCCCCCGTTCGAAGCTCGAAACGATCGGTTCGGGGGCCACGCCCGGGCGCAGCAGCCGCACCGCGCACAGCTCCCCGCGGGGGTTGCGCGCGGCATGGGCCACCGTACGTTGGCCAAAGCCCAGATCGTGGAGCAGCTCGTAACCGGACAGGGCATCCCGGTCCGATGCGGTGTGCGGATCCGGCCTCATCTGGGTGCGCTGAGCTTAAACGCAAGCTGCCTCGGGCGGAACCGCCCGAGGGAGCGCGCAGCCTGCGGTCGCAGGCGGAGCCGGTCGGCTGGGTTGAACCCAGCCGGGCACCGGCGGTCGAAGCTGGCTCGGTCGGAACGGCCCGAGGGAGCGCGCAGCCTGCGGTCGCAGGCGGAGCCGGTCGGCTGGGTTGAACCCAGCCGGGCACCGGCGGTCGAAGCTGCCTCGGGCGGGCCTGCCCCGGGGCGTGCGTGGCCGGGGTTGTCGCAGCCGGTTCGATCGCGGAGCTCGAGTATTGAAATCCCCCTCGATTCTGGGTTTGGGTGCAACGGCGGTGGATAAGGACTGGCTCAACCGGATGTTCGAGGAGGCGGGCCTGGATCCGAAGCGTTCGCGGGAAGCCGCGCGCGTGGTGCTCGAGCGCATCCTTCGAAGGGACCAAGGCTCCGTTCCTCCCGCGCGTGTGGCCAACCTGAGGGGTGCGTTGGTGCGTGACCCGATGGTCAGCTTCAACCGCATCATCGGCCGGGGAGATGGGGGCCTTCCGTTCGTGGACGCGGAAGACGGGGGCTTGTCCGCCATCAGCCTCGCCAGTGCATTCACCGACGCGGGCATCGACCCGGCGGTCTCGACGGCCTACGCCAAGGTGGTCGCGGAAGCGTTCACTCCCGAAGACCTCTACCGGGAAGTGTGGCGGGGCCTCGGCCGCACCGAAGACGTCCGCCTCGACGAGCTGTGTCGGATGGACTGGACCCCACTGAGATCGGAGTTCCCAGACATCCGCATTCAGCCCTCGGATCAGCGGGCCACCGAGGTCGTCCCGATTTTCACCATGGGAAGTGCTCCGGGCGGGGCGAAGGGGCACGACCCGCTGGACGCAGGTCCTCCACCCCGGGGCCGCCCTGGCGCGCCCCGCAAGGCCCCGCTCCAGCGGCCCGCCAGCGGCGGATCGCCTTCCCCGGCCCGGACGCCATCCAGTCCCGCGCACCAGGAGACCAAGGTTGCGCCCCTGGCTCGGCGGCGCCGGCCGACGAAACCTCCCAAGAAGTCTTGATTCCGTGTGCCCGGGCGTGCGGGGCCTGCGCACGGGGCAAGCTGCTGAGCCCGGGACCGGGCGCCTGGGTCACAGGCTGAGCGCGTAGAGCTCGACGACCAGAGATTCGTTGATGGTCAGAGGGCAGTCGGCCAACTCGGGCCGCGCCTTGATCGTGCCCCGCAAAAACTTGTCATCCCGTTCCACGTAGGGAGGCAAAGCCATGTGGGAGGGCCCGGCCATTTCCGCTGCGATCCGTTCGCGCATCTTGCTGGCCTCCCGGATCTGGACCACGTCGCCCACGTTCACCAGGAACGAGGGCACATCGGTCTTGCGCCCGTTCACTTCCACGTGGCCGTGTCCGACCAGCTGGCGTGCGGCCCGAATGGTCCGGGCGAAGCCGAGCCGGAAGACCACGTTGTCGAGGCGACTTTCGAGCATGGACAACAGGTTCTCGCCGGTGTTGCCCTTTTTTCGCTTGGAGCGAACCATGTACCGCCGGAACTGCTTTTCGGACACGCCGTAGTGCGCGCGCAGCTTCTGCTTTTCGCGAAGCCGGATCGCGTAGTCGGACAGCTTGATGCGCTGGGTGGGGCCATGCTGGCCCGGCGGGTAGGGCCGCCGGAGCTCGCGCGGGACGAACAGCCCGGGAAGCTCGGCGCCGCCGAGACGGCGGGCGATCCGCAGTCGGGGACCGGTGTAACGGGACATGGGCCCGCGCGTATAGGCGAGCTTCCGCCGATGCGCAACCTCAAGCTGAGTTCGAGCCGCCGAATTCCCGCTCGATGGAAGCGGCCAGGGCCTGCAGCGAGGGGTGCTCCTGCAATAGCTCCACCGCTGCCAGCAGCTCCTGTCGATCCGGCACGGAGGAGGTCATCATCAGACGCTGCCGGACGGCCTCCAGCAGGACGAGCAGCGCGGGCTCCGATCCTTCTGCCGCCCCGAGGGTCTCGCCGGCTTCGCCGAGGGGGGACGTGGTGACCTCGGGGGAATGCTCCGGCACCCGACCCACCAGGGTCGCCGCCTCCGGGGCCTGCTCGCCCAGGTCCGACGAAACCGGCATCTGGGGTTCCACGTCGGGCAGCGGGGTCGCCGCTTCGGCGTCGACCGGAGCCATGAAGCCCGGTGGAAGGGTTTCTGGCTCGGGTTCGAATTCGGGCTCGGGCGCAGCGGGCCGAGATCCGAACAGGGCCTCCCGGGTCGTCATGACCGTGTCCTGGGACGCATCGGCTTCGTCCGCAGGACCCATGGGCTCCAGGGCCTCCGGCTCCAGGTATTCGGGTTCGGGGTGGGCTTGTTCCTCGCCGGAGCTGGCCAGCTCGCCGGTCACGACGGACAAGGGCTCGCCGTCCGGCGCCTCGGGCACCGGTTCCGCCGGATTCGGTGATTCGGAACCTCTCAGTGCGGCCGAAAGGTCCGACGAGGGTTCGGGGGGGAATCGGGGCAGGGGCAGGTTGGAGGCCTGCACGTCTTCG
>DAPKRQ010000120.1:0-5552 GCA_031800475.1 Myxococcales bacterium LLY-WYZ-16_1 | reverse complement strand
GGCCCCCGGCGCGAGCCGGCAACCAGCCGTCGACAGCCCCTCGGGAGCCCATCGATCCACCCGACCCTGCCACACCAGATGCAGGGCCCGATCGGTAGCGACCCAGAGGTCGGTCTCGGCGTCCGGTCCGGGAAGCAGTTGGGTGATCCGCCCCTGGAGGGAACCGGAAGCCGGGGAACGGATCCACACATCGTCTCGCAAAACGAACAGGCCGTTGTCGGTGGCGGCCACGGGACCCGCAGCGAGTTGGACCACCCCGAGCAGTGCGCCGAAGTCTTCGGGTGTGCGCAGGGGTCGAACACCGTCCTCGGATAGCCGCCAGACCCCGTCTTCGGTCTGGGCCCAAGCCTGCTCCGCGCCAAAAGAACCCACGAATTGCGGCACCGAGTCGGACCAGACCTGCAGGACGGGTTGCGCAGGCTCACCCACGGCAAACCGATCGGGCTCGAACTGCACCCCGTCGTCGCCACACGCGAAAACCGCGAACGCAACGAACCCACTTGCCCTGCTCGGTTTCGCCACCGGTGATTTCGGACCTTACCCGATCTGGGGCGGATCCGGTATGGACTTTTCCGGAGAGCCTCCATGCGTGCGACGGTCAGGTTTGGATTGGCAGCCCTGTGTGGGCTGATGTCGGCTTGCTCCGGCGCGGCGGACGACCCCTCGAGGCCGGATGGGGACGCCGGAGCGGATGCAGGCGATGTGGGTGGCGCACCGCATCGAACCTGTCGTCCGCCCTTGGAAGTCGCCCAGACCGAGGCGTTCGCCCTGCGTTCGAGCCTGTACACGATCGTCGTGACCGGCGGCACCTCGGATCCTCGGTTCGAACTGGTGCAAAACGAGTCCGGAGCGGTGTTGAACGAGCGCACCGGCGCCTATCTGGCCGGCCCCATGGACGGCACCACCGACCGGGTCCGGGTCTTCGACGCCGGGTGTCGACAAGAGTTGATGGTCACCCTCCGGGTCGTGGAGCCGCTAAAGGTTCGACCCGCCTTCGCCACAGCCGAACCCGGCAGCGGTTGGCAATTCGAAAGCCGTGGCGGCTCGGGCCGAATCGCCTTCGGGCTGCAGGTGGACGAAAGCGGAGCCACGCTGACCCGCGACGGACGCTACACCGCCGGGCCGATGACGGGGGCCGATCGGATCGAGGTCACCGACCTCGAGACCGGTCAGGTGGTCGAAGCGAATGTCGAAGTCACGGGGGCAGCGTCGCTCGAAGCGAAGCCTTCGATGGTGCTGGTCGCCGTCGGTCAGGAGGTACCGCTCGGCTTCGAAGGCGGCAGCGGCTTCATCGAGCTCGAAGACGAAGCCCGAGTCTTCGAGTTGATCGATGGCCGCCGGGTGGCCGGGCGGCGGGTCGGCCGACAGACCGTGCAGGTGTTGGACGCTTTTACCGGCGGACGCACGACCCTGACTGTGGGGGTCTCCGAATCGCCGCGCCCGCCCCCTTTGCGAACCAGCGACGGGCTCTTCTCGACCACGATCGCGCCCCTGGGCGACCAAGACGGCGACGGCTTCATCGACGTGGCGGTGGCCCACCCGGATGCGGACATCCTGGCCCATGACGGCGGCGCGGTCTTCGTCTACCAGGGCGGTCCCGATGGGCCGGCGGCGGAGCCGGTTGAGGTCATCGCGGGCGCGAACCGCAGCGACGAACTCGGTCGCGCCCTGGACGTGGCCGACTTCGACGGAGATGGCCGGCTCGACCTGTTGATCGGGGCGCCGCGGGTGGACGCGGCGGGCGCCGACGCCGGGGCCGTATACGTGCATCTGGCAAAGCCCGACGGCTGGTTTTCGGACGAGCCCGACCACGTGTTTTCGGGCGTCAACAGCGGTGACCGCTTCGGCTGGTCCGTCACGGCCTGCGACTTCGACGGCGACGGCCGGGTCGACGTGGCGGCTGGGGCCTACGATGCCGAGGACCGCCGCCGGCCGGACCCGGCCTTCAACCAAGGGAGCGTGTCCGTGTTTCGCGCCAGCCCGGACGGCTTCGACCCTTTGCCTGCCATGACCGTGTGGGGCGACGTTCCGGACGGCGCCGGCGGGTGGGACGGCGTACGGAACATGCGCTTGGGCGCCGATCTGGCCTCGGGCGACGTGGACGGAGACGGCGCCTGCGACCTGGTGGCATCCAGCACCGAGTGGGAGCAGGAGCCGAACAGCAACAACGACGGGGCCGTCTTGGTGTTTCGGGGGCGCCCGGCCTCCCAAAGCTCCGACGTGGTGGCCCCTCGGCCGTCGATCTTTTGGGCCAATCTGGACCCGGCCAACCGAGGGGCCGAGTTCGGACGAAGCCTGGCAGTGGGCGACGTGGACGAAGACGGACGGGACGACGTGCTGATCGGCATGCCCGACAGCGACCATGGCTCGGGCGATCGACACGGCGCCCTGCGCCTGCACCTGGGCCGAGAGCTTCCGGAGATGGCCGCGGAAATCACCCCGGCGGTGCCGGCAGACTGGCAGATCGAGCACCCCGACCCCTTCGACGAGGTGGGTTTTTCGGTGGCGCTGGCCGACGCCGACGGAGACGGGCGCCTGGACGTCATCTCGGGAGATCCACAAGAGGAGTTGCAGGGCTCTGGCGGCTCGGCCGGGGCGATCCGCATGTACTCGTCGGGACGGTTCGGGATTCCGGAAGAGGCGCCCTTCTTCGAAGTCTCCGGACTCGAGGGCGGGGATCAACTGGGCGCGGCGGCCGGCTCCCTGGGCGACGTCGACGGGGATGGGATCGCCGATCTGCTGGCCTTCGCCCACTTCAGCGACGGGCAGGGTCCGGACGCTGGGGGCTTGTTCTACGTGTCTTCCTCCGGCGGACTGCGGCGCCTCGGTCTTCCCGGCGGCCCTTCAGGCAGCCAGTTCGGGCGGCGGGGGGCCATCGTGGGCGACGTGAGCGGCGACGGCCTCGCGGACCTGTTCGTGACCGCGCCGGCCCAGCCCGACGTGGAGTTGGGACGAAACGCCGGGGCCGCGTACCTGGTCCGGGGCCTCGAGGACGGAACCTTCGAGACCGAGCCGTTCCGCACCTTGCGGGCCTTTCGACGGCACAGCGGATTCGATCAGCTCGGATTCGGGGCCGACGGGATCGGAGACTTCGACGGAGATGGCATCGAAGACTTCGCGGTGGTCGGTCGCTTCGAGGACCTGCCCGGCAACCTGGAGCAACCCCTGTTGCCGGATCCGGAGTGCACCGAAGCCCGCAACAACGCAGGGGCGGTCTTCGTGTTCTTGGGCGGACAATCGGGCACCCGCGCCACGGAGCCCGCGTTCATCTATTACGGACCCCTGGCGGGAGACGGGCTCCGCGAAGTGCAAGGACGGCTGGATTTCAACGGCGACGGCCGGATGGACCTGGTGGTCGGAAGCCGCGATTGGGACGCGAACGATCGCTTCAACAACGGGGGCTTCGCGTTGGTGGCGGGCCGGCGGGACCCACCGGGTACCGCCACCCGGGTAATCTGCCAGGCCGAGTTCACCTCGTACGGGGCCCAAAGCAACGACTGGCTCGGGTGGAAGGTGACGGGCCTCGGGGACCTGGACGGCGACGGCTGCGACGAAGCGGCGGCGTCAGCACCGCTCGTGGACGGCAGCGTCAACAACCAGGGCGAGATCCGGGTGGTGTTCGGCTGGGGCGGCCCGGGCTGTCCGGACGCGCCTCGCATGGTGGCTCTCCGATCGGGCTTTCGAAATGCGCAAGGCGGTCGAGGTCTCGGGGGTGGAACCGACGTGAACGGAGACGGCGTGCCCGACTTGGCCGTGGGACTGCCGTTCTTTTCGAACGGCGAGACCGTGGGAGCGGCAGGCATCGTCGATGGGGCCCGGCTGCGGGACCTGCCGAAAGAGGCGCCGAGTTCGACGCCCCGCACCTTTCACCCGTTCTTCTCGGGAGCCGACACCTTCATCGTCGGCACCGTGCCCGGCGAAGAGTTCGGCATGTCGGTGGCCGTCGTCGACTGGGCCGACGGCACGGCGGGACTCGCGGTGGGCAGCCCCTTGGGAGATTTGGGCGGCGTCGTGGGCTCCGGAGGCGTCCGGGTGTTCGAGTATAACGCCGGCGCAGGCAGCCTGTCTTCGACGCCCTGGGCCGTTTTCGGCGGCTCGAACGACCGGCCGGGAAGCCGGGCCGGAGGATGGGTCCAATCCATCCGGATCGGCGACCGGACCTACTTGGGCGTGGGGGCGGAATGGGCCAGCGCCGGAACCATCGAAAATGGCGCGTTCTTTCCATTCGACATATCGCGCCCTTGAGAGCGGACCACCAGTGGTTCGTCCCGCGGTCACTGTGACGGGAGGCGGTAAGATGCCAAACCCCGAGGCACTCTCTGCACCCTCACCTGCCAGGTGCAGTTGCCGTCTGCATCGTCGGTGAGTCCGGCAGGCCGATCGCCAAAAACAACTCGAAGGCCGCTCCCCGCCCCGGTGCGGGCTCGGTCCGGTCGCTCCTCGCCCCGGTTCGGGCTCGGTCCGGGCGGGCGCCACGCGGCGACCGAGACCGATGCGAAAGGGAAAGGGGCGGTAAACGGACGCGGCGCCTGGGCCGCGGGTCGCCACACACCGCGTCGAGGCAAGGCTGCCGCGTCAGGCCCCCCACTCCCGCTTCCAGGCTTCAAAGCGGTCCGGGGTCGGTACGGGGAGCACCATGGTGACGATGGCCAGCACGGCGAGCAGCGACACCCACAACATCTCCCCGGTCCGCACCGACATGACCGAGCCGAACAGCGGCACCGGGAGCAACAGCCCCCACTTCACCGAGTGCGCCACCAGATAGGCCCGCACCCAGCGGGGGTCGTCTGCCCCCTCGCCCCGAAGCCTTCGACCGCTCTGTCGGAGCATGATCGGGATGGCCATCAGCGCTGCCGTGTAGGTGATGCTGACGAGAGTCAGATAACCGACGACCTCCAGATCGCTCAGGCCGGCCCCGGCCGGGGCGGAGACTCCGGAGGGTCCACTTGCACCCCAGATTCGGGCAGCGGTCCCCCCGACCACCACGGCCACGACCGCCAGCAGGGTGCCCAGACCGATCCAACCCCGCACGAACATGTTCCGAATTCTCTGCGCGTCCACGATGCGACCTCCTAGCTCAAATGGGTCTGGGGAAACCACCGTTGCGGCACCTTCTCCCACGACGAACGCCGGAGCCCCCGGGCGCGAGGCGAATGCGGAGCGCCGTCTGCTCGACCGCGGCGCTGGCGCAGCGATCGGGTCGATGGGGGACTTCCGGTGCGCTGCTGGACACCACCCCGAGGCTTGCGAGATAGTCGGGTCCAACCGAACAGCGGATTCGACCTCCATGACCACTACGTTCGAATCACACCTGATGACCAAGGTTCGGGAGGTCTTCGAAGACATCTCGGGCCTGGAGCTCGAAGGGTTCGGGTCCGACTCCAACTACCTGGAGCTCGGCCTGGACTCCCTGCTGCTCACCCAAGCAGCCACCAGCCTGAAGCGAACCTTCGAAGTCGAAGTCTCGTTCCGTCAGCTCAGCGACGAATTGGACACGCCCGGAGCGCTCGTGAGGTATCTGAGCGAGCACATGACCCCAAAAGCACGCGCCG
>DAPKRQ010000119.1:0-8767 GCA_031800475.1 Myxococcales bacterium LLY-WYZ-16_1 | reverse complement strand
CGCCGCCGATCCCATCGCCCACGATCCACACGAGGCCCGGCGCCCGAGGGGAGGCGGCCAGCTTTCGGGACGATGAGCCCCGAAGGCGCAGCCGACCGGGTACGGGCGGAACCCCACCACCGAGGCGGCCCGAGCGCCCCGAGCGCCCCGAGCGCCCCGAGCGGTCCGAGTGGCCCGAGCGCCCCGAGTGGCCCGAGTCTGCGAAAGGAAGTTCCTTTGGCGAACTGCGGGCCCGGTTCGGAGCGGATGGCCACGCAGCTTTTCGCCGCGCGTTGTCGCGGCTGCGACCGGACGAAGCCGAACAACTCCGCGCCGGTCTCCTCTCGTGCCAGGATCTGCGCCACGCCTTCCTCCGAACGCCGCCCCCGCCAGACCCGAGTGATTCGGTGGATGTCATCGTCGTGGGAGCGGGACTTGCCGGGCTCACCGCCGCCCATCGTTTGTCTCGAATGGGATACGCCGTGAGGGTTCTCGAAGCTTCGGGAAGGCTCGGCGGACGTCTTCTGACTCGCAGTGGACTCGATCTGGGAGCCGCATGGCTGCATTCGCCCCGAAAGAATCCTTTGAGTGAGATCGTGGGTGAACTCGGCCTGAATGTCTCTGCAGATGCCGACACTCGATGGGTTCTCGGCGGGCACGAATCCCCCGAGGTGGCGGGTCGCGCCCTGCAGAACGAGGTCGATGGGCTCGTCAAGAGAATGGAAGCGGCCGTCGACTCGCCAGCTTCGGATGTCATTCCGAGTTCGAAGGCGTCCGATCTGTTGGCGGCCGGCATCGTGGGGCCGCTGTCCATGGGCGTGGAGCTGCAAAATCTATCCACGACCGACTTCAATCTGATGGCGCCCGAACTGGGAGATACGGTGGTCAACGAGGGGCTTCAATGCCTGGCCGAGGCTTTCGCGGCCGGACTGGACATCCGTTATCGGCAGTCCGTGCGCGGCATTCGATGGCGCCGGGACGACGTCGAGGTGGAAGTGGACTGCGGCGGGCACGAATCGCAGAGGCTCATGGCACGAACCGCCATCATCACCGTGTCCACCGGAGTTCTTGCTGCCGGGAAGATTCGCTTTGATCCCGAGCTGCCCGCGAACAAGGTGCGTGCGGTCTTCGATCTTCCGATGGGGCGCTTGGAAAAGCACGCCTTCCTCTTGGAAGAAGGGCAAACGGCACTCGCTTGTTCGGCTGGAACCCACGTGCACCTCGCGTTTCGGGATGCCCATCGGGTCGAATACTTCGTCCGGCCGGCGGGCCGGCCGGCCGTGGTGGCCTTGGTGGGCGCCGACGCCACCGAGACCTGGACGGCCCGCGACAGCCGCCGAGCCCTCGAAGATGCGACGGGCTGTCGCCTGGCCGTCAGGGCAGCATTCGAGACGGATTGGCGCCGCCATCCCCTGTTCCTGGGGGCCTACTCTGCAGCTCGGCCCGGAAGGCACGCGGCCCGGGCCGAGCTCGCCCGCCCGTTGGACTCGGTTGTCCTCGCCGGCGAAGCGACCGAAGGGGAGTGGGCTGCCACCGCAACTGGCGCCTACTTGTCGGGTCTGCGCGCTGCCGCGACGGCAGCCGAACGGGGGGTGCGCTCCCAGCGGCGAACGGTATCCGTTTCGCAGTCGCCTTCGCGGGAGCGTCGTCTCGGGAACCCGGGTGTCGTCGGTGGGGACCAACCGATCGACGGGGTCGAAGACGGAGGCGCCGCGCTCGGGCGACGGCTCAGGGATTCGGGCAGGACAGGTCGTATCGGACCCGAATCTCGCTGCCCAAAGCCGGAATCGCCAGGTCCTCGAATCGGATCTCGTTGAGCTCTGCATCATACGACCAAAGCCGAGATCCGCTCGGAAGAACCTCGGGCCTGGAGCTCCCGTCGACCCACAGCTGAATCGGTCCGTCAGGAATGCCGCTCAGCTCGAAGGAAACGCGCAGGCCGAAGGCCAGGCCGGAGACCTGCTCGAGGGTCTGCGACCAGTTGGACGTGCAGATCGACGAAAACGCCCCGTCGAAACGTCGGGCCAAGGCCTCGTAGCGAAAAGCGGGAACGGCCCGCTCCGTGCCCAAATTGCATCCATCCGGAGTCGGGCCCGCCACGGCACTGACACGGACACGGCCCGAGGGCGCCAAGGCTTCGAATGCCTCGCTGTAGAAGTCGATACTCTCGGGAGATTGGTCGTCCTCGTCCGACACGAAGATAATGGAAAGAAGAGCGTCGTCTCGAAAGAAGAAGGCATTCGACGCTTCTCGCAGCTCGGGAGACAGCGCGCGAAGCATGGCTTCCATACCTTGTTCTTCGGCGTCGCCAAAGGCACCCACGTTGGCCAGCCTCCGAAACGCAAAGGCTGGGGTCGGCTGAGAGCTGCGATCGATGAATCGATCCAACGCTCGGTTGCGTTCGATGCGAAGGTCGTCGTCGTCTGCATCTCCATCGCCGTCGAGGTCGTCTGGGATTCCGTCGTCATCGAGGTCGGTCCCGCTGCTCACGGGCACGAAACGGCCCACTTCTTGGGTCATGTCGGTGGTGGTGACGGCGACTCGGTAGTCCGAGAATCCGGCGTTCGCTTCACGAACGAAAGCCTGGAAGTTATTGCGCAAGGCTTCTTGCTCGGCTCGCATCGAAGAGGAGTTGTCGACGACGAACACGACGTCCGTTGCGAGTGATGGGAGCTGTTGAAAAGTCTCTTCGATCTGCCGGGCGTCCAACGCCGTACCTGATAGCTCGACGACTCGGGTCGAGCCTCCGTCGATCGCGATTTCGAATCTGAGCTGGGCCGTGAAGGTTCCAGTCCGATTCGGCAGGAATCGAACGGGCACCGTGCGTTGCTGCAGAGGCCCCAGCTCGAAAGGCGTGGCGGGCAGGTCGGCGGTGAAAGCCGCCGACGGGTCATTCAGGGTGGCGGAAGGGATTCGGACCGTCCCCGCGCTCCGGTTGGTGAGCACCAGCTCGGCCCGGGAGCCACGGCATCCCAGCTGCACCGTGGGCAGGCGCAGAGGAGACGGGGAAATCGTGAGGGGTACGGCGTCAGATAGCGCAGGTGTCGTGACGAGCGGGATGGTCGGTGCCTCGCCACAACCGACGGCGACCGCCGCGAGCCAAGTGCCCCACACGGTGGGGTGCCGGAGCTTCATCACGGTCCCAACTTTACCGCGCTCACCTTCGTTCGGGTTCGTTCGTTCGAGGTGACGGCGCTTCGGACCCCTTTCCGAGGCCAAAGGGCCCGCCAACATGGGGTTTCTACTTGCGGCGGAAGAGGCCGGCGAATCCGCCCTTGCGTTTGCCCCGGCCCTTGTCGTCGACGTCCCACGTGGCCATCGTCTGCAGGATTTTGTGGAGATTCCGCTCGTAGAGGGGGTTTCCGGGTTGGAGTTCGATGGCCCGCTCGATGTGCTCCTGGGCTTCTCGAAAGCGACGTTGCTTGGTCGCGATCAAGACCCCGAGCCGGTTGTGGAAGGCTGCTTGTTCGGACTCCCGCAGGGCTTTTTCGAGCAACTCGACCGCGCCGTCCCAGTCGCCGCGCTCCTCGGCAGCGGTGGCTTGGTCGTACAACTCTTTGGATCGACTCGACCCCCCGCCTCGCTGCGCGTGTTTCGGGGCGGTTTCGGCGAGCCGAGAGAGGCGCTCGAACGCCAGCCGGTACGCCTCTTCGGAGGGAGCGAAGGTCAGGGCGAGCTTCATGTTCATTCGGGCGGAGACCAAGTTTCCCGCCAGCTCGTCGTTGAGGGCTTGCTCGTACAATTGCCGGGCCTTTTTGGCCCGAAGCGGGTCACGAACGCCGGATTGGGCCGTGCCGGCTTTGGGCGCAGGCGCACCCAGGGCCGCCGAATCTCGCGCGTCCCGAGGTTCCCGCGCGTCCCGCGGTTCCCGCGCGTCCCGAGGTTCCCGCGCGGCGCGAGCTTCCGGCGCGGCCCGAGCTTCCCGCGCGGCGCGAGCTTCCGGCGCGGCCCGAGCTTCCGGCGCGTCCCGAGCTTCCGGCGCGGCCCGAGGTTCCGGCGCGGCCCGAGCTTCCGGCGCGGCCCGAGCTTCGGGCGCGTCCCGAGGTTCCGGCGCGGCCCGGGGTTCCCGCGCGTCCCTGGGGTCCCGCGCATCCCGAGAATCTGTTGTGCCCCCGGTTCGGGCTGGAGCCGGGCCTGTACCGGCCGGGGCAGGACTGCGGGCCTCGCCACCCTGCGGGGCGGGCTCGCCCAGTGGGGATCCGAGGTCTCGGTGTCGGCGGCGCTCCTGGATCGGCCCTCGGCGCACGGCGCGCTCCAATGTGGAGCGGGGAGATGCCTTGGGCAGTGGGCTCGGCGGCACCAAAGAGTCCCCCGCGGGCATCGGCACCACCCGCGGACCGGCCGGACCGTCCTCCGGCGGGATGGGCTCGGGCACGGCCGAGGCCGCCGGGCTCCAGTCTTCGGGCGATGGGGTCAGGGGCTTTGGAGGGGCCGCCTGCAAAAGGCTCGGGTCCAGTGGGGGCGCATCGGACGCCGCGGCGGGCTCGATCACCGCCGAAAGCTCGCCGGGATCCCTCGGCGGCCAGGGACCCTCGGCCAGCCAGGAGTGGGTCGCCCCGTCGGTCCGTGGGGATCCCACGGCCGCTGCCGCCAAGTCCGGTGGGGGCGCTTCGTGCACGGAAAGGTTTTGGCCGATCGGACCCGACCTCGGATCCTTCGGTCCAGGCCCGACAGGGTCGGGCAGGCCCCGCGCCTCGAAGGTGCGGTTCACTTCCTCGGTGCCATGTGCCCACCCAGCGGGCGCCGGCGCCTCCGTAGCGACCGTGATCAGGTGCTCGTCTTCCGTCAGTCCCACCGGCTCGACGTGCGGTACGTCCGTCGAAGCTCGGTCGGCCGGGGCGGTCACCTCCAGCAGACCCCGGTCCTGGAGCGTCAAGAGCGTGATGGTCAACTCCTCGGGTGCCAGGTTCGAGGCGCGTTGCAACAGCTTCACGCTCCGGTGGCCGTCGACCAGGCTCCAGATGTGTCGCTCGTACGGGTTCGCGTCTTGCGGCAGACGCGCCCCGGGGACCCGCCGCGGAACGACACTCGGGGCCAGGATGCGCGCCGTGTGACCGGGCGCGTAGAACAGTGCGCTCCGTCCGGGGCCGGCAGGGCCCACGGCGTGAAGGTCGCTGCCTGTTGATTCCACTGAATCGAGCCCCAACAGCACAGCGTCTGGAACCACCTCGTCGTGGGTCGACTCGAGCGAAGACCACGCGACCACGTTCGTGTGTTCCATGGTGGAGTCGAACTCGCCCAGCTCGTCCGAGCTCGCGGGCATCAACACCGAGGGATCGACGATGAACTCGCACAGCTCGCAGATCCACGCGTCATGCGACAGCTGAGCTCGACATGATGGGCACTTCACGGGCTCGCTCCGGAAATCAGTCGCTGGGGGTGGGTTTCGGCGTCAGCCGCCGATAGAAGTGCTCTCCGTCGAACGTCACCGTGTCTTCCGAGGCTCCGAGCCGAGTCTGCAAGGTGAGTTCGCCTTCGTGGAACGTGAGTGACTGAAGCACGATCTGCACGTCTTCCGCCTCGTCTTCGACTTCACCTTCCCAAAACAGCTCGACGCCGCCCGAGCGGTCGGCGGGTGTCCATATGTCCCACCCTAGCTGAAACAGTCTCCACGGCTCTACCAGGCGAACGTCGTCGAGGCCGACCAACAGAGGGCTGTCTTCGTGAGATGCCGTCTTTCGAAGCGAAGCAGGCAGTCTCGCTCTCGGGTCTCTATCCAGGTCCGATTCGAACAGGACGCGGAGAAAAGACAAAAGGTCGTCCAGATCTGGGCCCTCCAGCAGTTCCTGGGTCTTGACTGACGCCCGGTGACGAATCCGCATGTATACGTCCCGCATGGCCTCCATCGGGGTCAGAAAATCGGGGGGACGAAACTCGGCCGGCGGAAGTTGCCGAATCGAGGCCCCGGGTCCGGCAGCCGCCGCCGGCTCGAACCAGTCGCTCTCCGGCTCGCTTTCCGGCTGCGAGCGACGATGGGCCTCCCATTCGGCCTTTTTTGCCAAGTCCCCGGCCTTCATCTTCATTCACCAAAACGGATGTGTTATCCCTTGAATGTAATAAACTTCGACATGTCGATGCCGTACTTCTGATTCGTCTTCTTCAGGTAGTCCCGGTGCTCGTTGAGCATGTTGATCAGGTACTCTTGATAGATGTCTACGAACAAACACACCGCGTTCGCGTGGGCATCTTCGAGCTTTTCGAGGGCCTCAGCCTTGTCTTCTTGATCTTGAAACTCCTCTGCCTCGTCCAACTGCATGCGTACCGTGGGCAAGACGAGGAGATACGCCCGCACCAAGTCCGACAATTTGAAGCTCTGCTGCGCCCGAACCTTCGTCGTATAGCGCAAAACCGTGGTGAGCGTGTCGGGCTCGCCGGTCACGATGTAGTCGCCGAATGCATCGAACCACTGGTCGAGGCTCTCTTGCAGCTCCGAGCGGGGCACCTTGAGAAACACCGGAACCGCATCGGGAATGCGCTCGGTCAGGTCCTCGACCAGTGTTTGCTTGTTGCTTTCCAGAAACGAAAACAGCTCGAGCACGCTGGCGAAGCTACCAGCTTCCCGGTCAGCTGTCTGCGGGTGGCTCGGTGGGCTCCGGCGGCCACAGGGCGCTCACTTCGTAGCCGCTGCCCACCAACGGAATCTGGATTCCGAGCCGATTGACCGGGTTGAAGAACAAGGGTGCGAACAGATTGACGCGCAGTTTGCCGGGGGCGTCTTCGGCGGGCCGGAGGATCACGCGGACCTCCAGCGACCCGTCCGGGTCCGCCCCCAAGGGCGCCAACTCTGCCGCCTTCGGCTCCGGCCGGTAGTCGAGCCCCAGCTCGGCCGGGTCGATGGTCATCAGTGCCACTTCCGGCTCGTCCACCGATTGCAGCCAGTCGATGGCCGGAGCTTCCTCCTTGTGAAACAGCACGTAGCGCTTACCCTGAAAGCCCGGCAAGCCGTCCGGAAAGGAGATCAGGTCCGCTTCCGTCACCTCCAGCTCGCCGAACCGAGGCGTCTGCAGCTTCATCGGTCTTTCGTCTTCCGCAGCATCCGAAGCGCCTCGGGAATCTCCTGGCTTTGGGCCGCGACCCGATTGGCCTGGCACAGCTCTTCGTAGATCTCTTCTCGGAGCACGCGAACGTGGGACGGCGCTTCGATGCCGAGCTTGACCTGCCGGCCCCGGATCTCGCGCACCACCAAGACGATGTCCTCGCCGATGCGGATCTTTTGGCCGGTGCGGCGGGCGAGGGACAGCACGGTGGGACACCCGGCCGACCGAGACGGCCAACCCCCGTCTTCCCCCAGATGATCGGATGAATCAAGGCCGGCCGACGTCCAGGCCGAGATGCTCGTGCAGGACGCAGCTGGCTCGGGTCGAGGCCTCCAACGGCACCACGAAGTGGGCCGCTGGACCGGTGCACCAAGCGTTCGTCACCGGGATCGAGGCCGCCTCCAGGGCCTGCCTGGCTTCGACCGTGGCCATCGGTCGATCGACGAACACGTGGCCGACCCCGGTCACCGTGGACGCCATGGTCGCGTCGACCCCGGGGGGCACGGCGACCTCGGACACCGCGTCGTCCAACGACAGCACCGCCCGCCCGCCGCGGTCCTCGAGGTCCAGCCGGACCCAAGAGCCCCCGCAGCGTTCGCACCAGTCGAACGTGGATTCCGCCTGGTCCATGCCGAACGACAAGCGAACCACCCTGCGCCGCCGGGTGACCGCGACCGCTTCCCGGGAAACGTCCAGGTCTCGCCGAACCCACGTACCGCTTCCCTGCCCCCCGGTCTGGCGGGCGTAGATGGCGATGCCTCGTTTGCGGGCATGGCGCACCGCTTCGGCGTGCAGAACCCGGGCCCCGCTGGCTGCCATCTCGTGCATCAGATCCCAGTCCAATCGGTCGATGCGCTGGGCTCGAGGCACCTGTCGAGGGTCCGCGCTCCACACCCCATCCACGTCGGAGCAGATCTCGCAGACCTCCGCCCCCAATGCGGCGGTCAGTGCCACGGCGGTGGTGTCGGACCCTCCGCGTCCCAAGGTCGTGACCTCTCGCTGGTAGCTCACTCCCTGGTACCCCGCCACGATCACCACCCGGTCGCGCTCCAATTCGTCTTGAATGCGGAACGGGCGCACCTCCATGATGCGGGCTCGGCTGTGGCTCGCAGTCGTCAAGATACCTGACTGGCTGCCGGTGAGGGACACCGCTTCCACGCCCCGGGCGCGGATCGCCAGGGCCAACAAGGCCATCGAGATCCGTTCGCCGGCCGTGACCAGCATGTCGAGTTCGCGGCGGTCGGGCTCGTCGGCGAGCTCCCGGGCCATCGCCATCAACCGGTCCGTGGTCTCGGCCATGGCCGAAACCACCACCACCATGCGAACCCCGGTGGCCCGACGCTGCAGCACCTGGTCCGCGACCCGGCCCAGGTGGGCGGGGGTCGCCACCGAGCTGCCCCCGTACTTTTGAACCACGATGGGCGGGCTCACGGACTCGAAACGCGCTCCGTGGGTGACGCGATTCCGTTCGGTGCCGCGAGCCAAGACGAAAACCGGGACCAGCCCAGCCACACGCCGCCGGCGGTGTACGCCGCGAGCAACCCGACCCCGATCCAGCGCCGGATGCGGGCCCTGGGCGTGGGCTCGACCGTCCGGACCGTCAAGGCGGGGACCCGCCACGAACGCCGCTCCTGGATCACGCCAGGCAGGTCGGCGGTCGGGATCGGGCCGGGTTCGAGGCCCATGGCCCGCGGATCCAGGGGCACCGCGTTGGGCGGCCCTCGCCCGGGGCTCGGGGGCCCCTCGGGGTG
>DAPKRQ010000118.1:0-24505 GCA_031800475.1 Myxococcales bacterium LLY-WYZ-16_1 | reverse complement strand
TCGAGAGGAGCCGCTGAATGAGTGGATTCGGTTGGAAGGGTGTGAGTACAGTGAAGAGGACAGTGATGCGTTTTATCGATACTTCTCGGTGTCTCCGGGGCGTTGTCTGATCGATGTGGGGGGCGGATGGCGGGTACGGTTGCAGACGTTGCCCGATGATGCGGACATCGTGGTGAGTTCCTCTCTGACGGTGTTCAGGGTGTCAGAAGCGGCGCCGGACCTTCTGCGCGTGCTGGACGACGACGTCGACAGCATCGAGTTCCGCGCCCTCGATGCGGAGTCCGGGGTGGAAGTGCCGGTCCGAGAGGTTGCGGGCGATTGCGAGTTGCTTCCGTCGGGACAGATTCGCGCAAACCGGCCCGATAGAGAAACGTTCGAGGCCACGTGTCAGATCACCGTCGGGGAAGCTCCGGGAGGCCTGTTGACTCTGGATGGCACATCCGGACGCGTCTTCGTGGAGCCGGGACCCGATTCGGAAAACCAGATTGTTGTGTGTACCCTGGGCGAAGAAGTCTCCTGCGTCGACGACGCCGACGGCAGCGCGGTCCCCCACCCCATCGTCTACACCCAGCCCACCGACGTGCAGGTCCGCGCCGACCGAGGCCCGGTCAGCTTCACCCAAGACTGCGAGCCCCTTCGCAGCGATACCGCCAGCGTTCAGGTCAGCGGGCCCGTGGTCTGCGGCGTCCGAACGCAAACGCAACCTCTGGACGGCAAGGTCGACCTGGACTTCCATACCCAAGGCGGAACCATTCAAATCTTCGAGGACGGGAGCAACACGGCCTTCAGTACCTGCGCTTTCACAAAAGCCCAGCCCAGCACGGCATGTCGCCTCGACATGCAGCCCAGAACCTTCCAAGTCCGCGCACTGCCCGACGAGCCGTACACGGAATTCGTGCGCTTTGTGCCGCCGGACGACGTCGACAACGTGAACCGGTTTGGATGTGAAGAAACCGTGGAAGACCGCTTCTCGGTCGACCTCGCAAACGTCGACCCAGGAACCCCACCTGGAAGCCTCACCTTCGCATGCAACGCCGAGTTTCGGTGCACCGAGCTCGCAGAGCTGCGAAGCGTCGACATGACATTCCGAGGGTCAGCGGGACAGACCGTCACCCTTGACTTCGATCTCGCCAACGAGGCCGAGCAGATCTGTCCAATCATCACCCCCTCGCTCGTCCGCTGTGCAAAGCCCATCACCGCCAGCGAAATCCCGGCGTCCTACTCCGTCGACCTGGCCGCCGAAACACGCGGCGGAGTGCGCCTCCCAGACGACATCTTCGTCGACGGTGTGACGACACAGCGAGCCGGGCCCATATCCACCGTCCCCGCAGCGCGCGTCGAAGTCGAACTCGGACACTGCGGAACCACCTACATCATGGAAGCCAGCATCGCACCCAACTGACGAGCACGGGCGCAAAAGGATCAACACATCGGTCACAGCTGTTTCACCAACAGCGCGACCGTCAGAAGTAACGCCTGGATGGCGATGATCACCACCAGACCCTGAATGACCCTTCGATCCTTCCGGTGGATTCTTTTGAGCTCGTCGAACTCCGAGCGCCGTCTGCTGCCGGAACGAGAGCGATATGTCGGCGCGAGCCGCGTGGAGTGTTCTTCGGGGTCTGCATCCGATCTTCTCTGCACCAGAGCCCCCTGGCGAGTTTCGGTCGAAGCGGTAGGTTGAGCCCTCGAAGGCAAGGACGGGATGGGCGAGGCGTCGTGGGGTCCCGTCAGTTCCTGCGGGATCACCAACTCCATCGGGTGCCCAAGAGCCGAAGTGTTCCCGAATCCCTGATCCGTCCGCCGACCCTCATCCACTTTGTCGCCGACCTCTCGACGGGGCTTGGAGCCGCCACGGGGAGCAGGTGCCAATTGCGTGGGCAGTTCCAGGGGACCTGTCTGCTCCATGTCCACCGGTTCGACCGGCGACATGGCCAACGTCGGAGCAGCCAAAGGCCCATTCGGCACAGTCGCATCCGCAGGGATCCCACTGCCCCGATGGGTCGAGTCGATCGCACCATCATCGACCGGCGTGGGTTCTGGCACGGGCATGATGCCCGTCCCTTGCGGCTGGTCGGCCTCCACGATCCACCGATCGACCCAGTTGCGAAAGCTCGAATAGACCGCGGAACGGCCACCGCGCTGACGGTCGACGGTTCTACGAAGCACGCTGACCACATCGCTCATGGTGGGTCGGTCCTCTTCGATCAGGGCCAACATGTTGCGTACGAGGTCATCGAGCTCGAAGGAAGCACCGAAAGCTCGCAACGACGGCGGCTCTGGCCGCTGCACCACCTGGAGCAAGGTGCCCCCGGCCGGAAACAGACGCCGCATGGCGATCATCTCCCAAAGCACGACCCCCAGCGCGAATACATCTGCCTTGCCGCTGACTTCCGACCCCATGGCTTGTTCGGGCGCCATGTACGCGATGCGGCCCTTCACCACGCCGACTTGGGTACGTACCGCTCGGTTGCGCGCTCGGGCGACACCGAAATCGATGACCTTCACGATGCCCGTACGGGTCAACATGACGTTGTTCGGTGCCACGTCGCGATGTACGACTTCGAGTTTGGCGTTGTCCGTGCCGCGGGCGGCGTGAACCGCCTCCAAGCCTTCGGCCACGGACAGAGCGATCCAAGCAGCGATGGGCACCGGAAATCGCTCTTTGTCATTCTCGAGCGCGATCTCCAACGCGTGCAGACTCAGTCCGTCGAGAAGCTCCATGGCCATCCACAGCCGGGAAGCGTCCTGGCCCAGCTCCCGCACCTCGACCACGTTGGGATGACGGATCTGACTCAGGATCCGAATCTCATCGCGGAACATCGCTTCGAACTCGCCGGAATCTCCATGGTCCGGATAGAGAAGCTTGATGGCAACCGGTCCTCCGAATGGATCGCGGGCGGCCCAGACCTCGGCCATGCCTCCAGCGCCCAGTCGCCGTTCCAGCGTATAGCGACCGATGATGGTGCCTGCGCGAAGCACTTCCGAACCGCTGTCGACCGAAGACATGGATGAAGGTCTGCGCATGGATTCCACGCCTCGGCCTCCGGTTGTACCGCCATCTCGAACACGCCGAAAGACACCGAAAATCTCGCCCGTCCGGCTGTGCTCCAGCTTCTGCGCGTCACGCCGATTCACCCACACCCTTCCGGCTCGGAACTTCGCGCCGTCACCGGAGAATCTCGATCCGGGCTACGGAGGGTCCCTTCCGAATGGCGCGAGCGGAGGTTTCCTTCCACTTCTCTTCGCGGGAACAGGCAGACCCATGCCAACTGCCGTGGACATCTCGAGCACGGGAAAGCGGTACAGGACCGGCAGAGCTGCCCATCGCCAGCGGGCCCAGTCAGCGGCCAGGCTCCGGGGCCGTCGACGTTCCAGCCTCGAAGCAGCAGGGTCATGATCTTTCGCAAGGGGTGCTCTTCGGAACGAACTGCTCGGAAGAGACCCGGCAGAGCATCGACGATTGCTTCTTTTCGCGACCGCGCATGCCCTTGCTGGATCATGCGAGTCGGCCTCTGTGGATCCCCTATCTTGCCAACCTATTCAGCAGCCTGGTCTGGGCTGCGGAATCGCGTGGATGGAAGCAAAGACGTTGCCGATACCGGTACAGGCGGACCAGCCGGACAGACGGAGGGCATGGTCTGCGCTTCAGGTATTCTTCTTTCGAAAGGCGTCCAGTGAGACGACGTCTCCGCTAGCTTCGCCGTCGGGTTGTGTTTCGGCACTCGACGCTTCCGTCGTGGGTCGAGTCACTTGAAAGACGAGCTGGAACGGCGGAGGCTCGCTCTCCGTACCCTGAGGCGGAATCCAACCCGGTGCTGGCTCACTTTGGTCGAGGAATCGCTCGATGCTGTCGAAGGGCACGACGACCTGTGTCCACTCACCCGAGAACGAAAGGACGATCTCGAAACGATCTGGATGAACGGTCAGCTCTCGAAAATGCTGCCGGATCTGAATGGTCATCGTTTCGGGGTACTTCTCGCGGAGCTCGCTGGGCAGCTCGACCCCCGGATACCGGGTGTCGAAGCTGATAAAGAAGTGGTGATCACCGTGCTCGCGACGGGATGCCCGCTCCAGCGCCCAACGCACCACTTGCATCAATGCCCGTTGCACCCATTCGGCGTAGGGAATCCGTTGGTCGGCCATGGGCGCCGAGACCTTAACAAGCAGCCCGTCGTTCTCCAAAGAGTTTCGGCGGTCGACTCGGCAGGCCCCCGCAGCTAACAACGCCCCCGTGAACGAGCTCTTTCTCGCCCTCGGCCCCGACCAGGTCCTGACCGCCGTGGAGGCGCTCGGTCTGGAGACCACCGGCCACATCCTGCCTCTGCACTGCTACGAAAACCGCGTCTACGATCTGAAGCTCGAAGGCAACGAGCACGTAGTCGCCAAGTTCTACCGCCCGGCGCGCTGGAGCCGGGAGGCCATCCGCGAAGAGCATCAGTTTCTGCTGGAGCTCCAGGAGGCCGAGGTCCCCGTCTGCGCCCCGCTCGTGGTGGACGGGGAGACCGTCTTCGAGGTCGACGAGATTCTGTACGCGGTCTGGCCCCGGACTGGGGGTCGCAACCCCGCCGAACTCGACGACGATCAGCTGCGTGTGCTCGGGCGCCTGCTCGCGCGCATTCACAATGTCGGCGCCATGCACGACGCACCTCATCGACCGAAGCTCGACCGCGATCGCTACATTCGACAGCCTGTCAAAATACTTCAGTCGGGCCCCTTTTTACCTCCTCAATGGTCTGGGCGATACGCGGCCGCCGCCAAGCGCTTGGGCGATGCATTCGAAGCAGTTGCCAAGGACGTGCCCCGGCATCGGATCCACGGAGATTGCCACCTCGGAAACCTGCTCCACGGCCGCGACGGTTGGTTCTTCCTCGACTTCGACGACATGCTGGAAGGGCCGGCAGTCCAGGACCTATGGATGCTCGTTCCCGAGCGATCCGCCGAAGGAGAGCGCCAGAGGGAGGTCTTCCTGGAGGGCTACCGGCAGTTCCGAGACTTCGAATCCAAGTGGCTGCGACTGGTCGAGCCGCTTCGGGGCCTTCGCTACGTATACTACGCCAGCTGGCTCGCCAGACGGTGGCATGACCCCGCTTTTCCGAACAGCTTCCCGCACTTCAATACCGAGGCGTACTGGGAGCGAGAAACGATCGACCTGGAAGGTCAGGCAACGCGAGCCGAACGAGCGGTCAGCGGGCTGGAAGCTTCGCTTGGCGCCCAGGATCCTTGGGCAGGACGCCACTGATCGAATCGCCCCTGCCGCGGCGCATGACCATGACAAGCGCTTTGTTGGAAAGCAGAACGGCCTGCTCGCCCCTGACTTGAAGCGGCGTCGAGGTGCCGCTTCCGGGCGACAGAGACTGCAAGGGTCGGCCAGTAGCCCCGTCCAACAAGACGGTGGCCCCCCGAGAACTTCCAACGAACACTTCACCGTTCCCCGCAGGAACGGGCCGGTTTGGAAAGCCCTTCTCTACAGAATATCTCCAGATCACACGGCCCAACTCGGGATCGAATCCGACTACTTCGCGAGTGCCCAGCGCAAACACCCATACATCCAGTGGCTCGGCGCGGGCTACAGCCGTCACGCCAAGAAGCTCTCTCGAGTATATTTCTCTGCCGGTCTCTGGGTCGAGCAGGAACACCCCTTGCCCAAAGCCAGCCACGAGGAGCCCCCTGCCCTCGTCGACCAGCCACGGGCGAGCATCCACATCCTTGAACCGAGCATCGACGCCCCCCGGAAGACGAATGCCCCAAACCTGCTCACCGGTTTCTGGCCGCACTGCCATCAAGGTACCGTCGGAAAAGCCGAGGTATGCCAAGCCCCGCGCTGGGTCCACTGTCGGGACAGCCTGCCCCCGAATGGTCAACCCTTCGGGCGTGGGCCGCTTTTGGCGCCACAACAGCTGGCGTTCGGCCAGGTCGACCCCGACCACCGCATTGGGCCGAATGGGTACCAACAGCAGATCGCCGTAGAGCGCCATCGGGCCAGCCACACTGCCCGACAGATCGACACGCCATCGCGTCTGTCCGGTCTGCTGATCGACCGCGGCCAGATCGCTGTCGGCTCCGACCAAGAGCAAGTCCGACCATTCGGCCATCCCAGCTCCGATGGTTCCGAAGTCTGGGTGGGTCCAGAGGATGCGCCCTGAAGCCATTTCTCGAGCCTCGAGTCGATTCGAACGAAGCCCAATGAACATCCGGGACCCGGTGCGCGAAATGTATGGGCGCGACCACTGTTCTTGGTTGATCTTGAGAAACTCGAAGGGGCCCAAGTTCACGATGTAGCGCACGCCCCAACGGGGCCCGGGTTCCGGAAGCGCCGCTTCGTCGAGCGACGGCGCCGCGCCAGCAGCCATGGCCAGCAGCACCGGAGAAGCGATGGCAAAGATGCCGGTCACGGTCGAAACGTTCCGCTCACGAGCGCAGAACCTTGAGCTCACCCTCGGCGTAGTTCTTGAGGAATGTGGAGGGTTCGGAGTCCAAAAGCTTTTCCAGGGCTTCGATCGCGTCTTCGGTTCGCCCCATTTCCTTCAGAACCCGAGCCTGATGCTTGAGCGCATAGTTTCGATAGAAGTCCAACGACTCCAACCTGCGGAAGTACTCGAGCGCTTCTTCGTAGCGCTCCATATCTTCCAATGCGTAACCGGCGTTTTCGAGGGCCACGAAGCGGAGTGGGTCTTTGGGTCCCGCCGACTCCAAGTAACGATCGAACAGCTTCACCGCCTCTTCCAACTTTCCATCCGCCTTGGCAAGATTGGCTTCGTAGAGCAGCGCCAGTCGGGCCGGGCCGGTCTCGGGATACGCCTCGCGAAACGCCGCGAGCTTCTCCGCAGCCTCTCGACGGCGGGCGTCGATAACGTCCGCCGAGGTCGCGGTTCGGGCGAACGCCGGGTCTTGCGCCTCGCGATAAGCTTCGAGCACATCCCCCAATTCCCGCGTGGCTTCCGCCGACGAGCGCACGTTCTGGGACCGTACGACCTCATACAGGACGATTCCGGCCAGGACGGCCACCAGGCCGATCAGCAGCCAGCGAATGTTCTTCTCCAGCCAGGCGGTCAGCGAACCCCCTTGCTTTTGGAAGGGGTCGGGAGCCAGGAGCTCTTTTCGGTCCTGATCTCGCTTCTTCCGCGCCATGGGACCCCGCCTTTTCGGTAAGGGTGGCAGGCAAGTCAAGGCCGCAGTTGACCCCTGAATTGCGCTCACGGAGCCTCCTCGCGTGCCTTCCGCCCGGTCTGTGACCGACCCCTTTCCGGGTCCGCCGCCCCCGGTCGCCCCCCGCGATCCGGAACGCGCGCGGGGTACGAACCGATCCCCCCGGCGGGTCCCTGCCCGAGCCGTGGCGTTTTTTTGGGCCGCAGCCGCCAGCTCCCCCGCCGCTGCTGCACCGGGAGAGTGGCGGGTGGCAGCCGAGGCCGGCCCCTGGTGGACCGCCGGGGAGCGGGCCCGCGCCGGAGTGCTGGGCGGCGCGACGGCCTGGTATGGACTCGGCGAATTCGTTTGGGCCACCGGCTCCGTTCAATCTGGCTGGGTCGAGGCCCCAGCCCAGGCCTTGGTCGAGGCCCAGGTGGGCGTCGTGGCTGCCTTGGATGTGGTCCGCTGGGTTCCGTACGGCGAACTGACGGTCGGCGTGACCGGACGGGCCGACGCCGTCGACATCGTGCCAGCTCCTCGACTCGGACTCGGTGTGGACTTTCTCTTGGACCCGACCTGGGCGGTCGGCGCCGTGGTCCGTGGCCGGCCGTTGTTCGACCGCGGGCCCGAAGATTTCGCGGCAACGGTACAGCTGCACCTGGCCGCGAGATTCGGGTTTTGAACCAGCACCGACAGGCAGGCTCCCATTCAGCCCAGTGGACGGGATCGCGCCCCGCAACGCACCTTTCTCGATGGACGCGCGTGCGGTATGACCCTCCGCCGTGGGCTTTCTCAAGGAAGCGGTCGACTTCCTCAACCATTACGTGTGGAGCTTCCCGGAGTCGCTGCCGTGGCTGGTCGTCGTTTTGCTCGGCTCGGGCCTCTTCGTCACGGTTCGGCTCGGCCTGATTCAGCTGCGCAAAGTCGGTCATGCCCTCGCGGTGGTGGCAGGCAAGTACGACGATCCGAAGGACGAAGGCGACATCAGCCACTTTCAGGCCCTTAGCACCGCCCTGTCGGCAACGGTGGGCATCGGCAACATCGCTGGTGTAGCCACCGCGATCCACTACGGCGGCCCCGGAGCCATGTTCTGGATGTGGGTGACCGCCGTCTTCGGCATGGCGTTGAAATACAGCGAGTGTACCCTGGCAGTTCGCTACCGAGACTTCGACCAAGCAGGCATGGTGGCGGGCGGGCCCATGTACTACATCGAACGGGGCCTCGGTCCCCGAGCCAAACCCTTGGCCCTGCTCTTCGCCGGGTGCGGCGCCCTCGCGTCCTTCGGAACCGGCAACATGAACCAGGCCAACACGGTCAGCGTCAGCGCAGTCACCGACTTCGGTGCCTCCCCCCTCCTGGTTGGGCTAGTGACCGCCGGCTTGGTCGGGGCCGTGATCCTGGGCGGTATCCGCCGGATCGCCTCGGTCAGCTCCCGCGTTGCGCCGAGCATGGCGCTGCTCTACGTGCTCGGTGCCCTCGTCATTTTGGCCCTGCAGGCCGACGAAATACCTGCTGCATTCGCCACCATCGTCCAGGAGGCCTTCGATCCGCGCGCGAGTGTGAGCGGGTCCGTCGTAGGCATATTCAGCGTGACCCTTCTGTGGGGCGTGAAACGCGGCCTCTTTTCGAACGAAGCAGGCCAAGGCTCGGCGCCGATCGCGCACGCCGCCGCCAGGACCGACGAACCCGTGCGAGAAGGCGTCGTAGCGATGCTCGAGCCCCTGATCGATACCCTGATCATCTGCACCATGACCGGCCTCGTCATCATCACGACGGGGGTCTGGGATGAAAAGCACGAGACCACGCTTCCGATCGGCTTGGTTCAACCGATCCCGGCAGAACTGCTGCCCGAGAGCGCGCAAAACGAAAACCTGCGCATCCGCCAGGCCGAGACGGCGGTTGATAGCGCCCTTCGCGAAGGCCGGCCCGTTTTTCCGAGCCGGGTCGACGCCGACGCGGGGCGACAGGACCACGTGCTGTTCGTGTCTTCGGACGGTCTGGTAGCCAACCCAATTCTTCTCGCCGGCGGAAAACCGTACAGCGGTCCGGTCCGTTTCGAGGATGGCGCGGTCGCCTCACCCGAAAACCTCGAAATTCGTGGCAAGATGCTGCTCAACAGCTCGGCACTGACTGCCGAAGGCTTTCGCCGGGGTCTGCTGACTCTCGGCGACTTCGGCAATTACATCGTCACCTTCTGCGTCTTCATGTTCGCGCTGTCGACGATGATTTCCTGGTCCTATTACGGTGATCGCTGCGTCAACTACCTGTTCGGAGCCCGCATGGTGCTTCCGTACCGAATGCTTTTCACCTTCTTTTCATTTCTCGGCTGCGTGCTCGCGCTGGAGACCGTCTGGGCCTACGGCGATCTGATGCTCGGTATCATGGTCGTTCCGAATCTTCTGGGAGTCGTACTCTTGAGCCCGGAATTGGTCCGAATGACCCGCCAGTACTTCAAGAATCTCGAGAAGGAGCGATCTCGATGAGCAACCGCGACCACTGGGGCTCTCGTTTCGGATTCATCTTGGCCGCCACCGGCTCCGCCGTGGGTCTCGGCAACATTTGGAAGTTTCCGTATATCACCGGAACCTATGGGGGCGGACTGTTCGTTCTGGTCTATCTGGTCTGCATTGCCTTGGTGGGCGTGCCGGTCTTGATCGCCGAAGTGATCATCGGCCGGGCCGCGCAGCAGTCTCCGGTCGACGCCTTCGAAAAGCTGGCCCACGAAGGGGGAAACAGCCGTTCTTGGGGCAGCATTGGCTGGCTCGGCGTCGTAGCCGGCTTCGTCATCTTGTCATTCTATTCGGTCGTCGCCGGCTGGGCCATGCATTACACTTTCCTTGCTGGTGTCAATACATTCGCTGGAATGGATGCCAATTCGATCGCCGAACTGTTCGGCTCAGTGTTCGCCAACGGCCCCCTCAACATATTCTGGCACACCGTCGTCATGGGAGTGACGGTGTCGATCGTTGTCGGAGGCGTGAGCGGCGGCATCGAAACGGCCGTTCGCTTTCTCATGCCCGCTCTCCTTGTCCTGATGGCGGGGCTCTTCATCGATGGCATGCTCCAGCCGGGATTCTCCGAGGCGGTTTCTTTCGTGTTCGCCCCTCGAGGAGAGAGCATGAACGCCGAGGGATTCCTCGAGGCCTTGGGCCACGGCTTCTTCACCCTCAGCCTCGGAATGGGCGCCATGCTCACCTACGGTAGCTACCTTCAGCACGATGACGATGTCCCGGGGGCGTGCTTTGCCATCGCGATCATGGATACCTTCGTGGCCCTCGCCGCCTGTATGATCATCTTTCCGGTCATCTTCACCTTCGGGCTGGACGTATCCAAGGGCCCGGGACTGGTCTTCGTGACCATTCCGGTTGCACTCAGGCAGCTGACCGGGGGTCCATTCCTCAACTTCGTGTTCTTCGCGCTCTTGTTTTTCGCAGCCCTCAGCTCCGCGATCTCTTTGCTCGAGGTGGTGACCAGCAGCGCCATCGATCGGCTGGGCTGGACGCGAAAAAAGGCCACGCTCTGGGTTGGGGTCGCGATTTACCTCGTCGGCATTCCTTCGGCCTTGACCGGCAGCACCGACGTCTTTGGCGCCTCGTTCGAAGCAATCTTCGGAAAGAGCTTCTTCGACAGTTTCGACTGGCTCTCGTCGTCCGTGCTGCTGCCTTTGGGCGGGTTCTTCGTGGCGATCTACACCGGCTGGGTGATGCCCGAGGATCGCCGACGGGCCGAGTTCGCGCGGGGCTCGAAGTTGGGCAATCAATACCCGATCTGGCTGTTTTTCATTCGGTGGGTGTCCCCGGTGGCGATCCTGATCGTCTTCCTGTTCACGGTCGAGATCCTGCCAAGATCGTGGCTTCACGGCAGCTGAACCAACACGTTCGTCGGTCGCCGCTTGCCCCGGAACCGTCCGACTCGGACAGTCACGATGTGAGGTCCATCCAGGACGAGGCACTCCGGGTCCTTCTCGCAGAGAGCCTGGCCGAAAAGCTCCGCTTCGCGGACGATGCGGTGGACCATCCGGCCACCACGACAGGCGTCCTTCCGGCCTCGCCGGCCCGGCCTCCGGAGCTTCGATTCGCCTCCACGCTCGCCAGCCGGCGGACTGCGGGCTTTCCCACGGACCCCGACTCGCTGCACGATCCGGCCGTTCGCGGGCGAGCTCTGCACCACTTCGCGAACCACGAGCTGCTGGCCTTGGAGATCATGGCCCTGATGATCCTCCGCTTTGTCGATGCCCCGGCCGCCTTTCGGCGAGGCCTGGTCCGAACTCTACGCGAGGAGCAGCGCCATCTGCGGCTGTACGTCACCCGAATGGAAGAGCTCGGAACGTCCTTCGGAGACCACCCCGTCAATGGATTCTTCTGGAACATCTTCAAGGAAGTAGACAGCCCCGAAGCATACCTGTCCGGCATGGCGCTGACCTTCGAACAAGCCAACCTGGACTACAGCCTCTATTTCGCCGAACAATTCGAAGGCGCGGGAGACGAAGAATCTGCTCGGGTCATGCGGGAGGTCCATTCGGACGAAACCCGTCACGTGAAGTTCGGAAAGGTCTGGATGGACAAGCTCACGCGGGTGGATCAGCCGCTGTTCGACCGGTATCAAAAGGCTCTTCCCCCTCCGCTGACGCCCCAGCGGGCACGGGGAATCGGATTCGACGAATCCGGAAGACGAAGCGCCGGGCTTCCGCGTGCGTTCGTCGAGCGCATTCGGGCCTCGGAGCACGGAAAAGGCCGCAAACCGGTACTGTGGCGATTCAATGCCCAATGGGAGTACGAGTTGGCGAACGAGGCGGTACCGGCCGTGGCCTACACCATCGCGAACGACCTGGCGCCGCTGCTGGCCCTGGTGGTGCCTCCAGGCGATTGGGTGGAAGCTCCCGAGCCCGATCCCGCACACCGCAGCCGCTTGGTGGACGCGGGCCTTCGACCGGCAGAGCACGTAGGCCGACCGGCTTCGGTCGAACCGAACCAGGTCCGAGAAGTGCGGTGGTGGGCTGACACCCTGCCCCAGCTGGCCTCCAAGGCCTTCGCCCACGACCTGACCCCCGAAATCACCGAAGCCTTTCGGCACGATCCACTGGTGCACCCCGGCGACTTTGGAGCCGTCCACACCCGCTTCGATGCGGTGGAGCTGGCGGCCGACGATCACATCGTTCGACTGAAACGCCTCTTCGGCAGTGCCGGCCGGGGTCAGCGGGTACTCCGCGAACGGCCGACGAGCGCCGACCACCGATGGATCTCGCGGGCGCTTCGAAGGGACGGCGCCGTCGTGGTAGAGCCCGAACTCGAGCGGGTCCTGGAGTTGGGCGTGCTCCTCGATCTGGCTCGCAAAGACCCTTTCCTCGGCGCCCTCGCTCAGATTTGCCGGCCCAACGGAACCTTCCTCGGTCACGTGCTCGGCGACCCGGTCCGATGCCTGACGAAGGAGGATTTGCGCGTCCTCGGAGGGGGAAAGGGACTGTCCGACCGGCTGCGGGCAGCGGCGCGCGTCGTCGCAAGCCGATTGAAGGCGGCGGGTCATCGAGGGCGGGCCGGATTCGACGCCATGCTCTACCGCCGGCCCAGCGAGCCGGCGCCGGAGCTGGCGTTGCGGCCCGTGGTCGAAGTGAATCCGCGAACCACCTTCGGTCACGTGGCGTGGTCCCTCCACCGGCACGTGGCGCCTCGATCCTGGGCGGTCCATCGGCTCGGACCGAAGGACGAAGCCCCGGCCGACGACATGCCACCCCTGCAAAAGGATTCGCACGGTCGCTGGACGGAAGGGGTTCTCGCCACCACCGATGCGAGCCGAGCGGAACGGTTCGCGGCGTGGGTCGAGGTCCAGCCCCGGTCTCCGTAGCAGGTTCGGCTCGGGGTGGATTTTCGAACCCTGGGGTCGGGTCCGTCGCGCTATCCTGCGCCCATGAGACCCTCCATTGTCCTCTCGACGCTCGCAGCCTTGATCCTCGTTTCGCAGGGCTGGGCGGCGGAGCCCGAGGCTTCGTCCAGCCCGTCGTCCCCTTCCGCCGTCGTCCGGGCCTTGCAGGCTGCCGAGCGCCGCACCTCTCCCAGCGGAACCGCCCAAGTGCGCTTGCTCGCCCAAGGCCAGAACGCCTTCCTGGGACGGCTCGAAATGAAGCCTCACGCCAAGGTTCCGCCACACCAAGATCCGACCGAAGAATACATTCACGTGATCGAGGGCTCGGGCACCCTGTGGATCGACGGAACCGAACACCCGATCGAAGCGGGCAGCACCGTCTTCATGCCCGCCGGCGCAAAGGTCCGGTTCGAAAACGGTCCCGAACGCCTGGTGGCCCTCCAGGTGTTCGCGGGGCCCGGTCCCGCCGCCAAGTACGATCGCTGGAAACACGCCTCCGATTGAGCCGCGCGGCCAGTCCCCAGCCCGACTCAACCCAAACGGGCTGCGCGCTGCCGGAGTCCATGGTCGGCCAAGGTCAGGGCGACCATCGCCTCGGCCATGACCACGAAGCGAGGCACCAGACAAGGGTCGTGTCGACCGGTCACCTCGACCTCGGCCGGCTCCAGGTCCGAAGCCCGAACCGTGGACTGCGACTGCGGAATGGAGCTGGTCGGTTTCACCACCGCCCGGGCCACGATCGGCATACCCGTCGAGATCCCTCCGAGCATGCCGCCATGCCGGTTCCCGCGGGTCCGGATCGATCCATCTTCGTCTCGAAAGAACGCATCGTTGTGCTCGCTGCCCCGCAACTTTGCTGCCGAAAAGCCGGAACCGAACTCCACCCCCATCACCGCGGGCAGGCTGAACAGGGCCTTGCCGAGGTCGGCCCGAAGCTTATCGAAGACCGGCTCCCCCCAGCCCTCCGGAACGCCGCGCGCAACCACCTCGGCCACCCCGCCCACCGAATCCCGTTCCTTTCGAACGGCCTGGATCAGGTCCACCATCCGGGCGGAAGCGTCCGGATCGGGGCATCGCACCGGGTTGGGCGAACCATCGGGCAGTGACTCCACGTCGTCGAGCCGGACCGTTTTCGCGTCCACCGACGCCTGCACGTCGCCGACCTGCGAGACCCAGCCGAGCACTTCGATGCCGGCCAGTCGGGCCAGCAAGCGCTTCGCCACCACCGCCGCGGCCACCCGGGCCACCGTTTCGCGGGCCGAAGCCCGTCCGCCACCGCGCGGATCCCGAAACCCGTACTTCGCGTCCCAAGCCCGATCGGCGTGGCCCGGGCGATACACCGACACCAGCGGGTCGTAGTCCCGACTGCGCGCGTCCTCGTTTCGCACGGACAAGGCGATCGGAGCGCCGGTGGTTCGGCCCTCGTAGACCCCCGACAGGATCTCCACCCGATCCGGTTCCCGCCGAGAACTGACCAGACGGCTCTGTCCCGGACGTCGCCGCGACATGTCGAGCTCGAAGTGCGCAGGCTCGAGCTCCAGCCCCGCCGGGCACCCATCCACGATCGCCACCTCGGCCGGGCCGTGGGACTCCCCTGCCGTGGTGACCCGAAACACCTGACCGAAGCTGCTCCCGGGCATGACATTGTCGCTAGCCGGCTCGACCCGTTTTGGGTAGCAGCAACCCCCGTGTGGCTCCTGTGTGCGGCCTTGGTCGGCGCCAGCGCCTTTCCCGAGGTGTCGATCACGGGGAACGCGGCGCTTCCGACGCCCGTCTACCACCAGGTCTTGAAGGCCCGGGGTTTGGACGACGGGCCGCCGACACCAGACCGGGCCGAGCGCATTCGGAGCGCCATCGAGGATTTCTTGAAGGCGTCGGGCTACGCCCTGGCCGAAGTCGACGCGGAGGTGACGTCCAAAGGAATTCGGATCCGGGTCGACGAAGGCCGCCTGGACCGCGTCCTGTTCATCGGCGCCGGCGGCGGCACGACCTTGGGCTTTCAACTGGCGTTCGACTTGCCGGGCCGGGTCTTCAACCAATCCCGGGTCGAATCGGAGCTCGAGCGCCTGCTGGAACGGACGGGCTTCGAGTCGGCAGAATACCAGGTGGTACCGGTCGACGCTCCGGACCACAAGGGCGTGCAGCTCGGCCCCCGCAGCATCGGCCCGCTGACCTTGATCGAACCCGGCGAGCAACACGAGTTGCGCATCTACGTCCAAGCGCCACCCGACCGACCCGGTTTCGACCTGGGCCTGGGATTTCGGCCGCCGGACGGCCTGTACGTCGAGGCCGACTGGCGCTTCGTGGACGTGTTCGTGGACCGAGACCGATTGGAGCTCGATACGAGCATCGCGGTCGACATCGACGAGCTCGCCAACGAGCCGGAAGACCGGCTGGGGATCACCCGCGCCTACGTCCGCGCCAGGTGGTTCACGCCTCCCTTGGGCGCGGACTGGCTCCGGTCGTTTTTGCTCCTGTCCGCGTCCGGTTTCGGTCGAGACCGGCCGGACATCGGCGTGGATAGCTACATCTTCGCCCCGGTGGCCGCGTCGGCGAACCTGGAGTTCGACTTCGGCCGCTTCAGAAGCTACCTGGGCGCCGGCGTCGAACGTCGAAACATTCTCCGGGTCCGGACCGGCACCGAAGACGGCGTCGAGCCGCAGCTGTCCGAGGCACGGCTCGACCCGCCCAGCAACACCCGGCCGTTCGGGGCTTTCGGAAGCCGCTTGAATCTATCGCCCAACCGGATTCGGCAGGACCGGTTGCACTCGATCCATTTCGACGTGCGCCTTTTGGCTCCTGGAGACGCCGAAACCGGGACGTCGATCGTCGAGATCTTCGCCGGCTGGGAGAACACCTGGCTGTTCGGCTACAACGAGCTCCGGACGGGCTTGGTCGGGGCCTACATCGGCGGTGACGTGCCGTATTTCAACGAAGTTGCATTCGGCGACGGCTATCTCCGGGTGGCGTTTTTGGACGAAATCTTCGTGGAGCGGATCCTGAGCGCTCGGACGGAATACCGGTTGTCGCTGGCGCGGGAGACTTTCAAACTGTCGCTGTTCAACGACATCGCCGTGTTCGACAGCCTGGATGCGGCCCGCCAATCCCGGGGCGCCGCCGTGGCCGACAACGTGGGCATCGGAGCCCACCTGATGGTGCTCGACGTGTTTCAGGTCGATCTGTTCACCGGGGTCGGCTTCACCACCGAGGGCGACGTCGACGTGGGCATCTCGCTGGCGGTCGAACAGGTTTTTTGACCGGTGTCCGGCTGGGTTCAACCCAGCCGACAGACTTTGACGCCGGCGAGCCTTTGGATGGAGGCTTCCGGCATGAGCATTCGGGCCGAAACCAGTGAGACCGGCGTTCTGAACCTGACTTTCGACCGGCCGGAAAAGAAGAATGCCTTCACCCTGGCCATGTACGAAGCGCTGGTCGAGCACCTGGATGCCGCCGCCCGGGACGACCGGGTGCGGGTGGTGGCCCTGCGCGGCGCCGGCTCGGCGTTCAGTGCCGGCAACGACCTGTTCGACTTCATGAGCGCGCCCCCCAGCTCCCCGTCCGAGAGCGCGGTGATCCGCTTCCTTCTGGCGCTGGTGGACTTCGAAAAGCCCATTCTGGCCGGGGTCCGCGGGCCGGCGGTGGGTGTGGGGACCACCCTGCTCCTTCACTGCGACGCGGTCTACGCCGCCCCCAGCAGTCGCTTTTCCATGCCCTTCGTGGCATTGGGCCTCGTGCCCGAGGGGGGCTCCAGCCTGCTTCTGCCCCGACTGGCGGGGCTTCAGAAGGCATCGGAATGGCTGATGTTCGCGGAGCCTTTCGACGCCGACCAGGCCCAGCAGGCCGGTCTCGTCAACCAGGTGGTCCCCGAAGCCGACCTGGACGACCACCTGAGCGAGCGGGCGGATACGCTGGCCCAAAAGCCCCGGGGCGCTGTGGCGGACGCCAAGAATCTGCTGCGGGGACCGCACCGGCCGCAAGTGCGAGAGGCGATCCTGCGGGAGGCCGAGCGGTTCTTGGAGCGCCTGTCCAGCCCCGAGGCCCAAGAGGCCTTCACCGCCTTCTTCGAGAAGCGTCCTCCGGACTTTCGGCGGGTCGAGGCCGACATGAAAAAGCGATGACAACGGCCCGGGCCGGACCATAGTCTCCGCGCCCGGATGGAGGCGCCGCGCTACTGTCCGCTCTGCGACCGGGAGCGGCCCGAGGCCATGTGCGCGGTCCACGAAGTCCCGACCCTACCCCCGGCCACCGGACAGCCTCCGCCGATCACCAAAGGCAGCGTGATCGTCGACCGATACCGGGTTCAGGGGGTTTTGAGCCACGGCGGCATGGGGACCGTCCTCGACGCGACCCAGGTCGGCTTCAACCGGCCGGTGGTGGTCAAGGTGTTGCGGGGAGCGAAAGCCGATGACCGGGGCCGGGTGCGTCGCTTTTACGTGGAGGCCCGACTCGTCTCGACCCTGGACCATCCCCACATCGTGCGCGTGTTCGAGTTCGGGGTGGATCCGGTCTTTCGGGTCCCGTTCATCGCCATGGAGCGGGTGGACGGCGTGACCTTGCAGGACGTGATCGACGAGGAAGGCCCCCTGACCGAGATCCGCACCGCGAAGGTGTTCGAGCAGATCGTGCGGGCCCTGATGGAGGCCCACGACAAGGGCGTCCTGCACCGCGACCTCAAGCCCCGAAACGTCATGGTCCGGCGCCTGCCGGAGGGCGAGGAGCACGTGACGGTGCTGGACTTCGGGCTGGCCAAGCTCCTGGAAGAAGACGCGTCGCAGCCGCCGCTCACCGCCCCGGGTCGCACCGTGGGCACGCCCGGCTTCATGAGCCCGGAGCAGGTGTTGGGTCGAAAGCTGGACTTTCGGTCGGACCTCTATGGGGTCGGCTGCATGATGTACAACGTGCTGGCGGGCCGGCCTCCGTTCGACGGCCCCGCAGCCCTGGGGGTCATGCGGCGCCAAGTCCGCGAGCCGCCCCCCGCCCTGCCGCGGGTCCTGGAGGGGGGTCAGCCCCCTTCGGCCGCCATGTCCCGCCTGCTGTTTGCGCTTCTCGAAAAGAATCCCGACGATCGCCCCGCCCGCATCGAGGCCGTTCGGGACGAGCTGACCCAGATCGCTCGGGGCGAGCCGGATGGTCCGGCCACGGTGCTGACCCTTCCCGCCCGGCCGGCCGAGCTTCCGACGGTCAAGACGGACTCGCAAGAGGCCTTGCGTCGAAGCCTTTCCGAAAGCGACCAGGTCCGCACCGAGCCGGTCGAGATAGCCCGGTCGAACCCATCCGGTCCGGACGACGACGAAGACGGACTGGCCACCGTCCAGCTGCCCCCGGAGGCCTTGGACCGATTGAAGACCCAACCCGTGCCTTCCCTGAGCTCCAACCGCCCAGCGGCCTCGGTCAGCTCGGCGCAGCCAGCCCGTGTTCGCCGGGTTTGGACGGCGGTGGGGATCGCGGCGCTGTTGGCGGCTGCGGCCCTGTTGGCCACGGTCCTCGCTTGAGCCCCGGCCGACACCGTCCCGATCGGCCGCCCCCGGGACGGGTGCCGGCGGCCGGTTCCGAAGCGGGGCGGGCTCACTTGAACTTCGCGTTGTACTTCCGGATGACCTCGTTGGTCAGGTCCATGTGGTCCTTGGCGTAGAGCAAACGATTGCCCTGAACTTCCAGGATCAGGCTGTAGCCACCGGCTTTGCCCACCTGCTCGATGATCGTGCGCATTTTCTCGGTGATGGCGCTGAGCTCCTGGCGCTCCAGCTTGGCGAGTTCTTGCTGCTCCTTCATGTAGACCTGCTGAAGCTCCATCAGCTTGGTCTGAAATTCCTTCTTTTTGGCCTGCGCATCCGGACTGTCGCCGGACACGGTGGCCTGGGCCTCGAGCGCTTCCTGCAGCTTCTTGAGTTCTTCTTCTTTCGCGCTCAGGGCCGCTTGCTTTTTCTTGAAGGTCTTTTCCAGCTTCGACTTGGCACGGCGGCCCTCTTCGACCGACTGGATGGCCTTTTGCAGGTCCACGTATCCGATCAGGAGCTCGTCCTCGGCAGCGCGGGCAGTGGACGCGGCCAGCAGGCACAACACGAAAGGAAGCACGCGACGAATCATGGCTCTCGGGCGCCCTATGGGCGGGGGCCCCCTCTCGTCAACCGCTCAGCACCCACCCGACCCAAGGGCTCGAAACCCCCATGGCCACCAACCCCCAACCCACCCGCTGATGGGTCCGCATCCACGCTCTTTCGTCGTTCAGCAGGGAGCGCAATCGCAGGCCCATGGCGTCTTTCCACGGCAGGTATCGAAACCACAGGCCCAGTCCGACCAGCAGTCCGGCCACGGCCCATGGCACGGTGCGACCGACGGGAGGAGCCACGCCGAGGGCGTCCCCGAGCAAGGCGAGATGCACCGCCAGTCCGAACAGCATCAGCCACGCGACCATCTGATCCCCGACGAAGCTGGTCGGCCCGCGGGATGCGACCCGCACCACGACCAAGGTCGACAGGGACAACAGCGGCACCCCGAGCAGCACGGCCGCGAGGCCCCATGTGGGCTCCTGGGCGGCGGGGGGCAACTTTCGCTCGAACACCCAGGCGCTGACGAGGATGCCGGCCCATCCGATCCCCAACGGCAGGCCCCAGCGCGAGCTCCACGGGGTCACGACAACAGCCCCGCGCTGCGCAGCACGGCCTGCAGACGTTCTCGCTCGGTGTCGGACACGGGTCCGAAAGGGGGACGAACCCAGGAACGAAGGCCGTGACCCTGAAGCCGCAGCCCCTCTTTGATCATTCGGAACGGAACGGGAGGAGCCACCACCCCGCCGTCCAGGGGGCGCCGAGCCAACCACGCGGCCCAGCGCTGAAGCGCGTCGGGCTCCTCGTCGAATCGGGGTGGACCCAACAGCTCGACCAGGGGCTTGAACTTCTTTCGCCCGCTCCGAACGGTTTTCTCTTCCCGGCGGGCGACTGCGGTCACGAACCGGACCGCCTGCTCGGCGCCCAGGGCCGACAGGCCACAGACCACCCCGTTGGCCCCCGCCCGAAAACCCTCGTCGAACGAAAACGCGCAGGGCCACCACACCCGCCGTTCCCTCGAGCCGAAACGGCGGGACCAGGCCTCGGCGATCCCCGGCGAGGCCTCGCCCAGTACGACGCCCTGAACCCCTTCAGGCTCGGCGACCACGTCCAGTTCCTCGGCGGCCAGCACGGACAGGGCACTGAGGGGACTGACCCACAGATGCAGCGGCAGCTTCGTCGCCCGGGCCGCCCGCTCCACGTGCCGGTAGGCCTCGGCATAGCCGATGCCCGGCACCAAGGGCAGGGCCAACAGGATCGCTGCGGCGCCCATTTGCTCGGCGTGCCGAATCTCGTCCACGGCTCCGCGCGTCCAAGGCGATCGCACCGTCACCCAGACTTCTTTGGGCGCGCCGATGCGCTTGGTGATCCGTTCCAAGATCAGCCTGCGGTCTTCGGGGGTGAGTTGGGTGTCTTCGCCCCCGTCGTGAAACGCCACGACGCCGTCGATCGAACGCTCTTGAAAATACGCGCACAGGCGCTCGAGGGCGGCGCCGTCGGGCTGGCCTTTCTCGTCAAAGGGCGTCGGCAGGGCCACGTACAGCGGGATCCGATCCCCGTCCTCGGACATGGCCTCAGGGGTACGACGGAACGGGCCCTGGGTCGAGCCGACCGGCCTTGGGTTTCGGACCGCCGGCGCACCGGCGCGGCGTCGGCGCCAGCCGGATCAGGCGGCCCCGAGCTTCTCCAAGAAGAGCTCGCGAAGCTCCTTGATTTCCCGGTCCCGGCTCTCGATGCCCCTCAGGGCCTCGATGAGCTGGGGGGTGGACCGGATTCGGCCCCGGTCATCGAGCTCGAGAAGCTCCTCCAGGGCCAGTCGGGTCAGCTCCGTGTCGCCCATGTCGATGACCTTCATCAGCAGGGCTTGATCCGGCGGCAGCCGGTAGTCCTTGGCCAAGGTCTGGGCGGCCTCGAAGGCCTTCTTTCCTTCGCTGAGGCGAAGCTCGGTGGTCAGGCTGTCCTGCCGGTTGACCCGGATTTCGAACTGGGTGCGCGGGGGCCCTTCCGGCTCGGGGGCAGGCGCGTCGGCGACTTTGTGGGCCCACTTGGGGGCGATCTTTTGAAACGCGGCTTCGGCCTCGGCGAGCTGGCGCTCGGCGAAGGACATGGGCTTTCCGCCGGGAACCTGACCCTCGGCCTTGGGGAGGCGTCCGCGGGACGATTCGAGCCGTGGGTTCAATTCCAGGATGCCGGCGGCAGCCTTTTGGGCCTTTCGTTGCTCCCGCTCTCCCGCGGCCATTCGAATGACTTTGGGTTTTTCCTCGGCGGCGCCGTCGGGGAGTGCACGGCCCTTCTCGCCGGCCGGACGCCGGATCACGGAACGCTTTTTCGAAGAGGGAGCACTGGGGGTCGTGGGCATGATGGCCTCGCTGAGGGGTGCGTCCACGGCCGAGGTGGGTGGGACGTCCCCATGGCCCGCACGGGAAGGTGAGGCCGGCTGGGCGGTCTTTCGACCGATCTGGGTCTTGGTCTTCGTCGCGGCACCCGGCCGGGCTCCGCGCTGCTTCTTTCGAGTGGACGTTTTCCGCTTGGTCGTGGCTTTCTTCGTCGCCGCCTTCTTGGTCGCGGCCTTCTTGGTCGCGGCTTTCTTCGTCGCCGCCTTCTTCGTCGCCGCCTTTCGGGTCGCGGTGGACTTTTTCGCGGCGGCCTTCTTGCGGTTCGTCGCAGCCTTCTTCGTCGTGGCCTGTCGGGTCGCGGTGGACTTTTTTGCGGCGGTCTTCTTGCGGTTCGCCGCCGCCTTCGGGGTCGCGGCTTTCGTGCGTTTCAGACTGCTCTTGCGCGAAGGGCTGCGCCGGCTCGTGCTCATCGTCTCATCTCCCATCGGGGCCCCGTAAGCGTCGCTCCAAGCCGAAGTGGTAGGCTTCGGACAGGACTTTGAGGTCCTGGTCGATCCACGGGCTCGACGAAGCCGCGCCGCGCACGACCAACTCGGACCCTCCCACGCGGCCCAGCTCGACACAGGGTGCTCCGAGCTCCCCCGCCAGCGCGCGAAAGGCGTCGGACCGACCGGGTGAAGTCGAGACCACAACCACCGCCGGACCTTCTCCGAAGAGCTGCGCCAGAGGATCGGAACCTTCGGGCAGCGTCACGTCCGCACCCCGAGCTGGAGCACGTGCCGGGTCTGCCCTCCCCGGAACCCCTTCTACGATACATGACTCGGCCAGTGCCACTGCAAGTCCGCCTTCGGCCACATCGTGGGCCGACCGCAGCCACCCCCGCTCGGCAGCCTGCCGCACCACCTGATGCACCGCCCGGGCCGTTTCGAAGTCGGGCGCGGCGGGCCGCCCCGCAGAGCGACCGGTCTCCATGAAAACCAACTCGCTGCCGCCGAGGGCCAAGCATTCCAGATCTCCCACCAGCCAGATCACATCCCCGTCGTCCCGAAAGGCCATCCCCGGCACCCGATCGATTCGCTCGACCACGCCCACCGCCGCCACGGTCGGAGTGGGCAGGATCGGTCGGCCCTCGGTCTCGTTGTACAGCGACACGTTGCCCGACACGACCGGTGTCGAAAGGGCCTCGCAGGCTTCGGCCAGGCCCTCGACCGCCTCGACGAAGCTCCACATGACCTCGGGCTTTTCGGGGTTGCCGAAATTCAGGCAGTCGGTGACCGCCTTGGCCTCACCCCCGACGCAAGCGATGTTGGTGACCGCCTCGATCACCCCCAAAGCCGCGCCGCGCCGGGGATCCAGCCCGACCATGCGGCTGTTCATGTCCACGGAAAGGGCCAACCCCCGCCATCCGGGCGCCGGCTCCATGTGGGCATCCGTGAGTCGGATCACCGCGGCGTCGTGACCCCCCGGCCCCGCCACCGTCGAGGCCCGCACGCTCCAGTCGTACTGCTCGAACAGCACCCGCTTGCTGGCTATCGTCGGCTGCGTCAGCAAGCGGAGGAGGCGCTCGCCCGCCTCCATTTCCTCGAGCGACCACAGCTTCGGCAACGTCCACCGCTTTTCCAGGTCGGAGGGCCTTTGGGTGGGTCGATCGTAGTTGGGCGCGTCGTCGGCCAGCAGCGAAACCGGCAGGTCCGCCTCCACGTTCGCGCCGTCCCGCACCACGACGTGCCCGGTGTCGGTGACCGTGCCGATCACCGCGGACGACAGCTCCCACTTGTCGAAGATCGCCTGGACCTGGGCCTCGGTCCCCGGTCGGACCACCATCAGCATGCGCTCTTGGCTTTCCGACAGCATGATCTCGTAGGCGTTCATGCCGGTCTCGCGCCGGGGCACCTGGGCCACGTCGATCTCGATGCCGACACCGCCTTTGGCCGCCATCTCGCAGCTCGAGCTGGTCAACCCCGCCGCACCCATGTCCTGAATGGCCACGATGGCGTCGGTGGCCATGAGCTCCAAGCATGCTTCGAGCAGGCGCTTTTCGGTGAACGGGTCGCCCACCTGGACCCGGGGACGCTTGGCTTCGGAATCGGCGCCGAATTCCTCCGAGGCCATGGTGGCTCCGTGGATGCCGTCTCGGCCGGTCTTGCTCCCGACGTAGACCACCGGGCTTCCGACGCCGGCCGCCGCACTCCGAAAAATCCGGTCGGCCTTCAACAGGCCCACCGTGAAGGCGTTGACCAAAATGTTGCCGTCGTAGCTCGAGTCGAAGGCGACCTCCCCGCCGACCGTGGGCACGCCGATGCAGTTGCCGTACCCGCCGATCCCAGCCACCACACCGCGCACCAGGTAGCGCATGCGGGGATGGTGAAGACTGCCAAACCGAAGGGAATTCAGGCTCGCCACAGGCCGTGCACCCATGGTGAACACGTCCCGCAAGATGCCCCCGACTCCGGTCGCGGCCCCCTGGTAGGGCTCGATGAAGGAGGGGTGATTGTGGGACTCCATCTTGAACGCGGCGGCGAGCCCCTCACCCACGTCGATCACCCCGGCGTTTTCTCCGGGGCCCTGGAGCACCCAGGGCGCAGAGGTCGGCAGCTTCTTCAGATGCCGCCGTGAAGACTTGTACGAGCAGTGCTCACTCCACATGACGCTGACGATGCCGAGCTCCACCCGACTCGGCGACCGCCCGAGCACCTCGAGCACCCGCTCCCATTCCCCGTCGGACAGTCCGTGGACGCGGGCCAGCTCCCGATCGACGGATTCCATCACGTCGCCTCCACCACCGACCGAAAGAGCGCCAATCCGTCTTCGCCGCCGAGCACCGCCTCGGCAGCCCGCTCGGGATGGGGCATCAGGCCGAGCACATTCCCCTCCGCGTTCAGGACGCCCGCCACCCGACCCACCGACCCGTTTGGGTCGTCGATGTAGCGAAACGCCACTCCGCCTCGGGCCTCCAAGGTTTCCAGATCCTCCGGATCCAGGTGGTAGCGGCCTTCGTGGTGGGCCACTGGCAGCCGGATCTGCCGGCCCGCCTCGAACTTCCGGGTGAACGGGGTGTCAGCCCGGCAGACCTCGAGCCGCACGACGCGGCAGACGAAGGTCTGGGTGTGGTTTTGCAGCATCGCCCCCGGAAGC
>DAPKRQ010000117.1:0-33219 GCA_031800475.1 Myxococcales bacterium LLY-WYZ-16_1 | reverse complement strand
AACGCGTCGGGCCCCCCGACCGGCTCGGCGCCACCGGCCGCGTCGGGCCCCCCGAACGCGTCGGCCCCCCCGACCGGCTCGGCGCCACCGGCCGCGTCCGCGAAGGGATTGGCGCCACCGATCGCGTCCGCGAAGGGATTGGCGCCACCGATCGCGTCCGCGAAGGGATTGGCGCCACCGCTCGCGTCCGCGACGGGCTCGGCGCCGCCGGCCGCCGCCTTCGCCCGCTTGGCCGCGGCGGCGATCTGGATCGGATCGACCTCTTCCACCTGCACGGCGTCGGCCCAGGTCTGGGCCTCTGGAATGCGCTCGGCCAGCGGCCGGGCCGGAGGCGCTGCAACGGGATCCGATGCTTCGGCCGGTTCCTCGATCACGATCTCGGGCCCGCGGTCCACGTCGCCGGTGGATGCGGACGGCGCTGCCGATTCGGCGCGAGGCTCGGGGCGCGGAGCCCCGTTGGTCGGCGGAATCCTCGGAGGCGGCTCCGTCAGACCCACGGATCGGGGCTCGGGTGTCGGTAGCACCGCTTCGGCGGGCTTTTCTCCAAAGCGAGACGGAGCCACCGGCGCTTCCGTCCCAGAAGCTGGCGATCGCCGCTTCGCGTACAGCTCTGCCAACATGCTTTGCGTCGACGTATGCCGCGGATCCAATGAGAGGATCACCTTGCACACGGCCATCGCCTTCAAGAGCAGGCCGTCTTGTGCGTACGCCTCGGCCACCCACTCGTAGGCGTCGATCGCAGCGGCCGTATCGCTCAGGCGACGATGAATGTCGCCGATCTTCATTCGGGCGTTCAGCTCGTTCGGGTCTTGGCGGACGACCTCCCGATATCGCTCGAGGGCGTCCCGCAGGCGACCCTCCGCCAGGGCCCTGGACGCCCGATCTTTGCGCCTCCGCTGCGTGTCCGCCATGGCGTGCTCAAAGGGTGGTCAAGTACGCCCCGAGCAGTTCCGTTACCAGGTCGGCCGCGCGCTGGCGACATTCCGACGGGTCCGGCGTGCGGCCGGCCAGGTGGCACGCCCGCACCCACAACCACTCCCGCTCGTCGGGTCGCGAGCGCTCGAACGCGTCGCCCGTCTGATGGGCCACCATCAACGCCACCACGCCGACTCGACGGGACCACGGGTCTCGCTCCACCGGCAGCCGGCCTTCGCACGCTGCCACGACCTCCGCCAGACGAGCTTCCACGTCATCGGCGGACGGCGCCTCCAGGCCCAGGTCGAGCGTCCGTCCAACCATGCCCAGCAGGCGTCCCGTCGAGGCTCGGGTTTCGACGGGCGCATCCTCCAGACCCTCCGGAGCCTCCGAGATCTGGATCCCGTCCTCCTCATCCGACATTTGGATCCCGTCCTCTTCGCCGTCGTCCCGGTCATCTGGACCCGGCAGATCTTCCGTGTCTGGCGAGCCTTCGTCTGCGGACGGGGGCGCCTGCCCGTCCGCCAATCGGGCCTCGACGGCGAGGAGCCGGTCGAGGGGCCATTCCAGAGCCCGGCCCTCGAGCAACCGGCGCCGCAGGGGCCGGTCCCACAGCGCCAACGCCGCCACCGTCCGCTCCGGGCGAAGGTCGGCCGGCAAGCCCGATAGCCCGTCGCGAATCCGGCCCACCCACCGCGCCGCGGTGGCCATGCGGGCCGTGTCCCGCGGGCTTCGGGCCGCTTGGCGCAGGGCTTCGACGTGCTCCGGTCGGGTGAGGGTCCGCTCGGCCAGGCCCGCCAAGCGATTGGCGTCGAGCTCGACCGCTCCGACTTCCGCCTCGGTCGAGACGCCGGCGTCGGCGGGCTCGGGCTCCGATCCCCGGCCCAAAAGGGCCTCCACCCGGGTCGGGTCCACGCCCGCGTCCGCCATGGCCCGCTCGAGGCCCTCGCGCCCGAGCGGCGTGCGGCGGAATGTGGCCAAGCCCGAGGGCACCCATTCGGTGGCGTAGGCGGCCACCAAGTAAGCGGCGAAGCTCGACCGGTGGGTGAAGCCGTCGGCCTGGGCGAGCTCCATCAGACGCTCCCGGAGGATCTCGTGGTTCGCGTCGTACTCTTCGAGCTCCGCGTCCGCGCCGTGGAGCAAAGCGGCGCCCGCCAGGGCGTGCGCCAAGCGGTCCAGCTCCACCGGCGGTCCGTCCGGGCCACCGAGGCGGGCACGAAAATCCCGAAGGTCGAAACGGGCTTCCATCATCGGAGCCACACGTTAGCAGGGCCCTGCAGCCGCGGGGAGCGGGGCCCCGGACCCGCTCGGGCTTCGCATCCAACCGCGGGCCGGGCTCGGCTCGCGGTTTTCGCGCCGACCGGTGCCCGATTCGGCCGGGGCGTCAGAGTTTGCGCTTGGGCGGGCGGAGGTCTTCGGGCTCTTCGCCATCCCCAGAACCGGATGCTGGAGCCGACCCACCCTCGGTGGACCTCGAGCCCGATGCCGAATTCTGGTCACCCTCGGTGGACCTCGAGCCGCGGTCCCCAGCCGGCTCGGGGTCCGGCGGACGGTCCTGGGTCGACCGGTGTTCCACCTCTCCCGGTCTGTCCGAGGACTCCGTGGGCTGCGCCCCGGGCCCTGAGGAGACGGGGTCGCCGTGGGCCCCCTCCGGCTCCGGCGGAGTCTTTTGGTCCGCCTCGTCGACCACCGTCTTCCCTTCGCCGTGCTTTCGGCGGAAGCGATCGAAGCGCTCCTTCGAAAAGCTTTCCTTGCCTTCCTTGAAGGCGTCCGAGAACACGGTCCGAAGCTCCTCGCGCGACAGGGCCGGGTTCTTGAAATATTCGAGGGCTACCCGACCCAGGCCCCAGGTCAGAGCGAACGACGCCGGTGCGGCCAGGACGCCTCCGATTCCGGGCATGACCAGCTTGCGCAGGGCGCTCAGGGCAGCGGTCCCCGCGAAGGTCAGCCCGGCCACGGCGCCCAGCTCCATGGCCACCCGGGCCGCTTCGGCCCGGGACAGAGTCCGTCCCTGCACGTGACCCACGGTCATCACCATGGCCGTGTGGATCGGCAGAAGAAGGGCGAGCTCCGCCATCGGCACCGGCACGACGGAGGCAGCGGCCCCCGCGTAGCCAGAAATGCGGATCACTTCCCGGGACTTGCTGTCACGCTCGGTTTCGCTGGCCTGCGTCCAGTCCGTCTGTCGGATCTCGGCGAGCTGGTCGAGCCAGGACATGTCTCAGAAGTTGTACTTGAGCGGAATGTACAGGCCAACGCCGGGAATGAAATCGTCCGTGATCACACCGTAGAAAGCGGCCACGAAGCCCACCGACACCCCGGTCAGAAGGGTGTAGTACTCGACGCCGCCGCCGGCACTGAAGATGCCCCCAATCGTGGCCTCCCCCGCGCCATCCACGAAGGTGCCTGCGTCGGACGTGGCAGGCAGGCTCGGATCGGGGCGAACCAGCGACATGCCGCCGTCAGCGTGGACCAAGACCCCGAGCCGGTCGCTGGCCATGATCGTCAGGTCGGCTGCGGCGCCGAACTCATAGATGCCAAAGTCCCCCGGAAAGCTCTGGGCGTCCCGGGGCAGGGTCGCCGGGTTGTTGGTGCTCCCCGGGATCTGAGCCGCCGAAGCGTTGAAGGTGGTGGCGAAGCGTGCGCCGAGGGCCAGGTTGATGTTGGGGCTTTGTACCACGTCGTAACCGACAGTGATCCCCAGCAGAGGCTGCAGGTTGGAGACCGTGTTGTCGCTGACGGACCCATCGGCTGCACGGAAGTCTTTGCCGCCGATGGTGAAGAAAGCCCCGAAGTCTCCCCGCGCGAACAGTCCGCGGCGGATCGGCAGAACCCGGTCGTCGGCGGCAACCTCGGCGGACTCGGTGGGTTCGGTCGCTTCCTCTTCGTCGTCTTCCGGTTCGATATCTTCGATGTCGTCCTGGGCCCGAGCCGAGGAAGGCGAGACGTGAACGATGGGCATCGCAAGACAAGTTGCGAAGAAGATGGTGGTAATGCGCTTCATGGAAGACCCGCTGACGGCGCTGGAACCTAGCACGACGCCGCCTTCAACGCTCAAGGAAATTCTGGAGGGTAGCGCAAAAAGAAAGGGCCGAAACCGGGAAGGTTTCGGCCCTTTCGACGCCCCGGAGGCGACGCTTCCGATCAGGTGGAGGAGAAGACGAATGGGTAGGTCACGACCACGATGCCGCCACCCTTCGGCTTGGGAAACTTCAGCGATTTCATGACGCCCGCCACGCAGCTGTCGACCTTCTTGTCCCCGACCGAAGACTCCCGAATGCTCGCCTGGGCTACCGCTCCCGTGGGCGCGATTTGGAAGTACACCGACACCTTACCGGCCAGGTTCGGGTTCGCGTTCAGCTGCTTTTCATAACAGTACTTGAACCGCGCCAGGTTCCGGCGGATGACCCGCGCGATCGCCTCCTTGGACAGGGACCCCTTGATCACCGTCCGTCCGGGCACGATGCGTGTGCGGCCCTTGCCCCGGCCGCCCAAGTCGATGTTGCCGCGTCCACCGCCGCCACGGCCGGTTCCGCGGCCGAGGCCGCCGATGCCCAGGGAGTTTCCGCCGCCGCCGGCGCCGGTGCCGCGCGTGCCGAGGCCGCCGGCGCCGCCGGCGTCACCCATGGCGCTGCCCTGCAACCCGCCCATGGCGTTGTTGATGCCCGTACCCAGACCGCCCGGTCCAAAGACGTTCGAGACTGCCGAGTCGCCCCCCTTGAGCATGCCGAGCAGACCGGAGTTCATGGCGATCTTCCGGTCCTTTTCCCGCTTGTTCGGATCGACCCGCTGGGCACCGGCCTTCGAGGCCATCTTGTCTTCCTTGGGCTTGTCCTTCTTGCCGAACTTGCCCTCGTCGTCCTTGGCCTTCGATCCTTCCTTGCCGGAGAGATCGAGCTTCTTCAGCTTCTTCTCCTCCTCGGGGGCCTTGAGGATCATTTCCGCGAACCGGTTTTGGTTCTTGAACATCTCGTCCACCAGGCTGCGGTTCACTTGCGGCGTGATGAAGGTGGCCACCACGAAGAACACGTGCAGCAGGAGCGAGATCGCGAAGACCCGAGGGAAATACCAGTCCATGACCCCACGCGCGCCCATGGCGGCGTTGCCCCGCACGTACTCGGCAACAAAGGTCAGGGTTCCCATCTTGAACACCAGACGCTCGCCGAGCTGCAGTGTGTACGACTTGGCCGGGAATGCGGCGTCGGTCCCCGAAAGCGGCACGTCCCGGACCACAGCCCCATTGGCCTGCCGCAAGCCCACGGAGGCCTCCGCCGGGATCACGATCTGGGCCTGCTTGCCCTGGAGGTTGGCCACGGTGAACCCATCGTTCGGGAGATCACCTTCCACGACCAAGTGGGAGCCCTTTTGGGTGCGGGGTCCGACGGCGATGGGTCCGTCTTTGCCGAAGACGCCGGAGTCCACGACCGTGTCTCCCCAGAATACCGTGATTTCCAGGGCGTACTGCTTGTCGGTGGGCTGGTTCTCCTCCTCCAGTTCGTACTGGAGCAGGTTCGGATCGAAGTCTTCGCCGTAAGTGCTGGGCTGCTGCGTCATGCCGTCCTCTGTGAGGGAGGCCCTTTTTCAGGGAAAATCCGGCTCTCGCCGAGAACCTCCGTGGGGTTGGACAACGCGGGTTCCGGGAGGTTCCCGCGAGGAGGCGGAAAAGGTGGGACTCAGAGGTTGTCGGTGCTGTTGACCAGCTCCGGCAGAAAATCCTGACGGGTCTTCAAAAGGCTCGTGAACCGGGTCCTTCGACGGTTCAGGAGGTAGGACCCCTGGGGCTTGGTCAGCTCGCCCTGAATGCTGACGTCCGAGAAGTCGATGACGGTCTTCTTCTTGTAGACCGTCTTGTCTTCCTGCTGGATGACCCGGTCCTGGGCGAAGCTCGGGGCGGCAACCCCGAGGATCCCGATGACGGCGAATGCGGTGCAAATGCGCTTCATGGCTTCAAAAAACCTCCTATCGCTTCGACTTGGCAAGGATTCAGGACGAAACGGCCCCGGTGTCCGCCGGCTCCGCGTCCTCGCCCTCTTGCGGTGACTCCTCCGGGGTTTCCCCCTGTCCTTCGGCGGGCGCTTCTTCGCCGCCGGACGGGGCCTCCTCGGCGGGCACGTCTTCCTCTTCGGTGAAGATCTCCCGGCCCGTGGCCTTCGGGGCCTCCTCTTCGGGCGGCGGTGCGGCGGCCTCTTCGGCCATCTGTTTCATCAACTTCAGGCCGTTGCACTGCCCACAGATGCCATCGTAGTCGTCCTCCGCGCACGTCACGCCCGACACCTGGGAATAGGTGCTGCAGTACGACAGACCCTTCTCCACGCTCTGAGACTGGGTGGCGCACCCGATCAGGTACTCGTACACCTTCGGATCCGCTTTGCCCCCCCGCTTTTCCTCGAGCTTCAGCGAGCGCTCGAAGTGGGTCATGGCTTCGTCGAACTTTTGCTGCCCCTGGGCGGCGTGCCCCAGATACATGGCGACCTTCGGAGAATTTGGGAGCTGTTCGGCCACCTCGGCGTAGCTGCGTTCGGCCAGGGCGTAGTCCCGATGACTCAAAGCCAAACCGCCGACGTTGTAGTTCGCCTCGAGGTGATCCGGATCCATCTCGAGCGCTTCCTTGAACGCCGCCATCGCCTGCCCGTTGTCGTCCTTGCGAAGGAACAGCATGCCGAGGTTCACGTAGATGTCTGGGTCGGAGCGCCCCTGCTCCTTGGACATCCGCCGGGCGTTCTCCAAGATGGTCTGGGCGAGCTTCAGCTTGCCTTGATCCGAGTAGACGAGCGCCAGGTTCTTGTAGGCATCGACGTTGTTCTTGTCCCGCATCAGGAGCTTTTGGACAGCCTGGATGGCTTTGTCATACTGCTCCTGCTTTCGGTACAGCACCGAAAGGTTGTTCAGTAGATCCGGATTGAACTCGTCCTGTTCGAGCTTGGACTCGTACAGGGCGATGGCCTTCTCTTCGCGACCCAGCTCTACGTAGATCGCCCCCAGGTTCAGGGCGGCCTGCAGGTCGTTGGGCTTGGCCTCGAGCACGGCCTGATAGTCGGACTTCGCCTCCGCATAGTTCCCGAGACGCTGGTGCGCCACGCCCCGATTGTAGCGGGCCACCACGTTGTCGGGCTGCTTTTCGAGGAGCATGTCCAGCGCCTCGACCGCCTCCTGATACTCCCCCGCTTCGATCTGCTGGTTCGCCTCGGCGACGACCTCGCGCGGCTTGATCACCCGGACCTTGGGCTGGGCCTCGACTTGTGGCTCGACGGGGGCCTTTGCACCTCCGCAGGCAACCGCCGCCATCAGCATCAAGGGCCCACAGGCTTTCAGCATCGATCTGGTTCGATTCAAGGGTTCTTCTCCTCGCGCCACGTCAGCGCATCGCCTGCTCGTTCGAGGCCTCACCCTCGCTGAGCACCGGCTCGATCACCTCTTCGATGACCTCGTCCGGAACTTGGTCCGCGGGCTTCAGCGTGGCGCCGATGAACACATCGGCCCCCCGGTAGTCGGGACTCTGCAGCTCGGGGAACTTGTTCGGGTTCAGTTCCTTCAGGTTGTCCTGCGCCAGCAAGGTGCACTCGTTGTAGATGTTGAGCTCGTACGCCTTGTCCAGGGCGCGCTCGAAGGCCTGGAGACCCTTCTCCTCGGGTCCCAGGGCCAAGGCATCCAACTCGGCCTTATAGATCTCCTGCTGGTCGATGGTCAGGTTCCGCGGAATCGGCGCATCGCGGATGCTGGTCGACATGTCCCGAAACACCTGGCCCATGCGGGTCAGGGCGCAGATACCGTAGTCGCCGTTGCCGTAGGTCAGCACGTCCAAGTACTTGCCCTGGCGCTTGCACTTCTGTTCGGGCGAATCGACGCAGGCCAGCTCTTGGGCCTCGGCGAGTTTTCGCTTCAAAAGCTTCTGGCTCAGCCGGTTGATTTTGATGTCCTTGAACGCCTGGAATTCAGGCTCCAGAAGCTCGAAGGACGCATGAGCTCCGGCCAGCTGGGCGCCGGGCTTTTTCTGCTCCTCGGCATCGAGCTTCGGGTAGGCTCCGACGATCCACTTGTACTCTTTGAGGGCCTCGCGGCGCTTGCCGAGCTTTTCGTCCACCAAGACCGCGTACTTGTAGCGCGACTCGAAGACCTTGGCCGGCGAGGCGTCCCGGTATTTGACGCGGAAGCGGTCATAGCACTTGGCGGCTTCTTCCCAGTTTTCCTTCGCTTCCTGCAGCTCGCAGGTCCTCCAGTAAACCTGGGCGGCTTCCTCCCCTTCGGCGTGCTCCTTGTAGTACTTCGTGAACTTCTCGATGGCCGCGTCGGTCTCACCCAGCCCCTGTTGGTAGATGGCCGCGTTGTACAACGCGATCGGAGCTTTTTCGTGCTCGGGGTAGGTCTCATAGAACTCGTCATACAGGCTCGCCGACGTCCGGAAGTCCGCGATCCGTTCGTAGAACTCGGCCAGCAGCAGGTGGTTGTCCTTCACGTATTCCTTTTTGGCTACGTCTTCGTACTCGTTCCGCATGATCTCCGACATGCGGATGGCCCGGTCGAGCTCGTCGGCGTTGTTGTAGATCAACACCGCTGAAAAGGTGGCTTCGTCCGCATACTTGGAATCCGGGAAGTCCTGCTGGAAGGCGGCGAAGCGGCCGGCGATTTCGCCGAGCTTCTTCTCCTTTTCGGGCCCGTCGTCCATCGGCTTGACCTTCTTTTCAGCCGTCTGGATCGACAGGTAGGTCGCGCCCTCCAAGAGCTCCTGGACTTCCTTCTTGAACTTCCGATCGTTGCCCGCGAGCCTCTCGTTCTTTTTGAACTCGCCCGCATAGTAAGCAAGCTCATCCCACTTCTTCTGCAGGTTCAGCGAGTCCAAGACCAGGTTGGCGGCCTTTTTGGAAAGCGGGTCGCGCGGCCACTTTTCGATGATCTCGAAGTAGCGCTTGGCCGCTTCGACGAAGTGGTTGTGCTTGAAGTAGACGTACGCCGCCTTGAATTTGATGGCCGGCAGGTCCTCGTCGCTCGGATCCGCGATGGAGAAGTACAGGTCACAGGCCTTCGACAGGTTCTGCTCCACCTCCGGAATGGGCTCTTCTTCGTAGACCTTGTCCGCGTCGAGGTCGACCCGCACCCGCGTGACGCTCTTATCGGTCTTCCCCTTCTTCTTTTTCTCGTCGATCTTCTTCTTTTGGGTGGGGTCGCCCTTCTCCTTCCCGGTCTTCATGATCTTTTCGTAGGCCAGGATCTGGTTGTACGCCGCCTCCCGCTGATACTTCAGCTTGGCTTTGTCCTCTTCCTTCACTTCGGTCCGAGCGATCGTGTCATACTGAACGGCTGCGTTCTTCCACTCGTCCAAGGCCCAGAGCACCTCGGCGTAGAAGTAGCGCATTTCATAAGCAGCCTGGGTCTCGCTGAAGGCATCCAGGTATTTGGCGTAGATGTCCCGTGCCAGCTGATAGGTCGGCACGTCTTTCCGCTTTTGCGCATCCCGGTGGTACTCGGTCACCAAGTTCCGGAGCGAGGTCTCCGTCAGGTCGTAGGCCACCTCCAGGGCCGGTTTGCCCTGTTCGCCTCGGTTTTCGTGGTGTTTGTACCAAGGCGTCCCCGGCCGGTAGAGGTCCACCAGGCGCTCGACTTCGGAGCGCACCGCCTCTTTGTCGTTCAGCTGAGAGTAGGCGCTGACGATCTTGGACTGAAGGTGGGGCGCCCGCTCGCTCATCGGATACTTGTCGATCAGCATGCGGAACGTCTCGATCTGCAGAGGCCACTTGCCCTGTTGCCCGAAGAGGTTTCCGAGGTTTTCGGTGTAGCGGACCGCGATCTCCTCACCGCCCTTGAGCTTGAAGTACTGGAACGCGCTCTCCACTTCGTCCACGTAGGAGAAGAAGCGGGCCAGGTCGCCCAGAGCTTCGGACTTGAGCTGAACCGACTTGCGGTCGCGGGTGCGCTCCGAGTTGTCGATGACCCGCTTCAGCTTTTTGATGCCTTCGCCGTACTCCTGGTAGTTGTAGTCACACCAGGCGAGCTTGTAGAGCGCGTAGTTGTAGATCCGCGGCTCACCCCCGCCTTCGGAGTTGGTGGCAGTTTCGTAGGCCTTCGAGTAGGCCCGGCGGGCCTGGTTCAGCTTGTTGTTGTTGAAGTAGTGCTCTCCGAGTTGGAGGTACGCGTCGTCGACCAGGCCGCTCTGGGGGAACTGCTTGATCAACTGAAGATAGTGGTCGACCGCGATGTCGAGGTTGCCCGCCTCGTACTCGTTGTATCCGAGGTAGAACAGGACTTCGTCGTTTCGCTCGTACCGGGGATATTCCTCGAGAACGCGCCCATAGAGCTTGAGGGCGTTCTGCTTGATGAGCTCCGACTGCCGGATGAAGTCCTTCTGCGCGGGCGGCTCGCCGACCTGCCCGCCTTCGGCCCAACCTCGGTAGGCCTGCTCGTACTCTTCCATCTCTTGGCCGTAGGCGTACTTGGACTTCTCCCAGTACAGCTCGGCCAGTCGGAAGATCATCTCGGCCTTGCGGTCGTCGGGGGCCACCGGAACCAGCTTCTTGAGTTCGGCAATGGCCTCGTCCCGCTTGGCATCGGCCTGCGCGGACCGGTCGACCTCGCGCTCGTCGAAGGTGTTGCCGAACTGGAGGGTGGCTGCCCCCTCGCGGCTCGACTCCACGTCTTCGTTCGGGGCCGGCTCGCCTCCCTCGGCTTCTTGGGCCAGGGCCGGACCGGCCACGGAGAAGGTGGCCAGGGTCACGAGGGCGTGGATCACAGCCAGAAAAGACTGGTTACGGAAGTCCATTCGGTCCTTCATGCATGTACCTCGGTGTTCGGTGCGGGGGGCCTGCCACCCAACCCCTTGCGGAGCTTGAGGTTTTGGCCAGGCATCCAGCAGATTGGACAAGTGTGCTGGGGCGCGCAAGACGGAAGTGACGTAGAGGTGGGTTGCGGTGCCGGGCACCCGATGTGGGATGGGGGCGACGCGACAACTCGGAAACCCTACTGAAACACTTCAGGAATGCACTCGTCCTTGATCGAGTGCTGGTAGTAGCCGAGCTCGTCCACCCAGTACTCCCCGTTGAAGGCCCAGTACTGAAACTTGGCGTTCGGCACGACCGGTCGGGGCCCCTTGGCGCGGGGGCCCTTCGTGATGTCCTTGCCGGCTTCGAGCATTTTTCGTTCTGCGTCCGAGGTCTCGAATTTGATGATTCGAGCCTGGTTCAGGAAGTTGTCGAGGAACGTGGAGTGGGTGGCGATCTTCTGCGCCACCACCCGGGCCGTGACCTCGAGCCAGCCGGCCCGCAGGTCCTGCAGCAGCGACAGGAGCAGCCCCTTGAAGTTGCCGTCCGGGAACTCGGCCCGAGCCCGCTCGATCTCGCGGTCGGCCTCCTGCAGCCCCTGCAGGTACCTTCGGAACTTGCGGTTGGTGGCCACGGACAGCCGGACCTTTTCGGGCAGATTCGGGGCCCCGTTGACGATGGCGTCGACGTATTCCTCGGCCGAGACATTGCCTTCGACCCACTGTTCGAGCTCTTCGGCCATGGGCTCGTAGACCGCGAAGAAGTCGTCCAGGGTGATGCGCACCCGGTCGAAGTGACACCGCTGAAAATAGGTCGTGGCCTTCAAGACGAAGCTTTCCGGGCGGAACCGATCGTCGAAGTAGGGCGAGTGGACCGAATGGACCATGCCCAGGGCCTTGCCGAACTCTCCCACGTGCCAATACGCCCAGCCGGATTCGTACATGGCGTCGTACCAGTCGTCCGAAAAGCGGGGTACCTCCTGGTACGAAGCGACGCTCTGCTCGTAGTCGCCCTGCGAGTAGTAGGCCCGGGCCTTTCCGAGGGTGGCCAGCCGGCGCAGCTTGCGAAGCCGGGGTTCGGTCGAGTCGACGAGCACGTCCTCGATCTCGGTGAAGTACTCGATGGCCCGGGTGTAGTCCGCCGAGCCCTGGCTGCGGGCCACCTGCACCGAGATGATGGCGAGCAGGTATCGGGCCTTGATGTAATACGGAGAGTCCTCGTCGGTGATGGCCTGAAGAAACTGCTGAGACTCGGCGAAGTCTCGCTGGTTGTAGGCCAGCAGACCGACCATGTAGTTCACGGCGTTCAGGTCTTCCGCCTTCAACCCGCTGAAGGCGGTGGTATAGCCCCGGTCCACCACGCTGGGGACGAGGACGTCGTCCTCCATCTTCTCGGAGAACCGAAGCAGGCCCTCGGTGGCCTTCAGGAAGTAGGGGTGCTCCTCACCCTGCGTGAAGACCTCGAGGTAGAAGTCGAAGGCCGGCAGCAGATAGCCCGCCCGGAACAGGGAGTGGGCCAGGTAGTACTCCGCCTTCACCCGGTCGTCCGGGTCCTCCGTGTTTCGGGATACGTCGTAGAACAGGTACGCGGCGTCCTCGAATTTGTCGTCGTTGTACGCCTGCACCGCCTGGTCGATGCTCTGGGCCAGGCCGGCGGCCGGAAGACCGAGCACGACCGCCCAAGCGGCCCAGAGAGCGAGGCAGGTTCGTCGAAGTGGGGTGCTCATGGGTTTGGCCATCGCGGTTCTCAAAACAGGAAACTGATCCCGATGTTCAGGTACAAGTTGTTTCGAATCGTGTCCGAGTAGCGCAGGTCCGTCGGCGTGACCTGACCGGGCTCGTTCTGACCGGGACGATACACGCGAGAGGCGAAGATGTAGTCCCGAACCTCGAACTTCGCGCCCAGCCAGTCCTCGAAATAGAAGCGAAACCCGCCTCCCAACACGCCCATGGGCCGGAAGGTTTCGGGCTCGTACACCACGGCGGTGTCGTCGGTCGGGTCCTCGGGAAGCGGACAGTTCGACTGGTCGAAGCGGGGGTCCAGATTTTCGTTCGGGATGCACTGCACCCGGGTCTGCCCCACGGCGAACCCGCCGGTGACGTAGAAGCTGAAGTTGCCCAGCTCATTTCCGGCAATGCGCACCTTGCCGTAGATCGGGCTCCATTGGGCGCCGATGCCGGCGGCCCACAGCAGCTGGGTCAGGGACGAGAACGGGGGGCGCCGGTTGGCCGATGCGGCCAGTTCGGTGGTGGCGTCGGACTCGGTCGGGAACAGGTAGCCCCCGAACAGCTCGAGGCCGAAGTTCTCGCCAAAGTAGTAGGTCAGGCTTCCGACGGGCGCGTAGCTCTGGACGAAGCGGTCGTTGAACAGGGCCGAGAACATCAACGAAGCCTCGAACTTGCTCTTCACCAGGTAGGCCTTCTGCTGGATGGCGTAGATGCTCTCCTCTTCGTCGGCCACCCGGCGGAAGGGGGCGTCGGCGTCGGGGTTGGGGTCGGTCTCCACCAACCCGGTGTCCTCGAGGGCCACCCCCGACGCATCTCGAGACGCCTCGGCGTCGTCTTGTGCAGCGGCCAACCGAGGACCGACCAGCAGCAGAGCCGGTGCGAGCAGCCAGGACAGGCTCCGGAAGTTGTCGTTCGTGCGGTTCATGGTGAAGTCTCTCCGTCCGGGGTCACAGCGCGAAGCTGAACTCGAAGCCCAGGTTGAGCTGCTGCGCGGCGGTCAAACCGCCTCCGTCGACGTTTTGCGGGAAGGCGCTGGCTTCCGGATACAAGAACAACCGGTATTCCGTGCGCAGGGCCAACCAATCGATGAAGTGAAAGCGAAAACCGAAGCCGAAGTTTCCGTAGGCGGTCACCGAGCTTTGGTCCTGGGCCACCCCGCCCGCGCCCGGCGTCACCTCTCGGCTGGTTCCGACCACACCTCCACCGACCAGGGCATAGAGGTCGAAAGCCGGGTTGTACTCCGAAGCGAACGAGATGCGCCCGTAGATCGGCGTGAAGATCACGTCGGCGCCGGCGAACCACTCCATCCGATGCAGGTCGGTCAGCTGAAGTTCGGTGCCCGAGGCGAGGCGGAGATCTTCGATGACGTCCACCTCGCCGCCTCCGAAAAAGCCCCCCGTGACCCCGACGGAGATCAGGCGGCTGAACGCGTAACCCGCACCCCCGGTGACGCCGTACATCTCGGTGAACTTCGAGATCAGGGGGATGGAACCGGTGACCCACAGCTGCAGTCGGCCCTGTTCGCCGTAGCGCTTGCCGATCAGGACGGGCAGGGTATCTGGGTCCTCACCGCCCTGTAGGGCGTGGGCTGCGGACGGGATCAGACAAGCCACGGCCACCAGACCGGCGAGGATCGTCCGGGGTAGGCGTGGGACCGGTCGGCCTGTGCGGAGTGAACGGAGTGGACGCGCGTGGTTCATGAGCGAGGTAGACGCGCGGTGGCAACGGCGCGTCGGCGGGGTGGCTACCATGCGGATTTGACCGAGGCAACACGTTCATCGGGGGCCTCCCCCGAGGCGAAGGCGCCCCGGCGCAGCAAGAATTTCAGCCCCGGAGCAGATCAATCCGGGCCTCTCGCAACAGGCCGACCCAGTCGCGAACCGCGTCATCGATGCCGACGAAGACCGCGCGAGCGAGCAATCCGTGCCCGACCCCCACCTGCGAAATCTCCGAAATCCGAGCGACGGGAAGCAGGTTGTGTTTCGTGAGGCCCCGCCCGACACCCACGTCCATGCCCACCTTTCGGGCTGCTTTGGCCGCATTTCGAAGGCGCGCCAGTTCCTCGCTTCGCTCTTGAAACGAGCGCGCCTCCGCGTAGCGTCCCGCGTGCAGTTCGACGGCTCGGGCGTCCGCCTTGTGGGCGGCCCGCACCTGGTCCAAGTCCGGATCGACGAACAGACCCGCGGAAATTCCGGCGTCTGACAGAAGACGCACCGCCCGTTGGATCGCGTCTCGGTGCTGGATCGCGTCCAGTCCCGCCTCGGTCCCGATCTCTTCGCGGTTTTCCGCCACCAAGGTCACGGCGTCGGGCTGCACCTCGAGCGCCACGGCCAGCATGTCCTGGGTGGGTGCGATCTCCAGGACGAACTCCGTCTTGACCAGCCGGCGCAGCAACTCCACGTCCCGATCCTTCACGGCGCCGCGAACCTCTCGCAGGTGAACGGCGACCCGGTCCGCCCCCGCCCGCTCCGCCGCCAGGGCCACGTCCACCGGGTCCGGCTCGGCACCGCGCCGCAGGAGCGCGGCCCCGTCCACGTGCACGCACAGTCGGCATCGCATGGTCGGGCTCATATCAGGGCCGTCTGCGGCGAAAAACGGGCGACGTCTCGGAAACAGCGGGTCCGGCAAGGCCCTCGTCAGTGCCCGGGAGGGCCTTCGCCCAAGACCCCGACAAACCGGGCCACCTCTTCGTCCATCCAGTAGCGAAACGCGCCGGGCCGACCGTCGACGAAGCCCACGTGACCGCCGCGGTCCACGAAGCGCGGGATCAGGCTGGGGTGGTCTCGGCACAGGGCGGTCGGCAGGGTTTCGGCGGGGTTGAAGGGGTCGTCGGCAGCTGCGAGCAGCAGGACAGGGCGGTCGATGGCACCCAGATGGGGGCCACAGCTCGCCTCCCGGTAGTAGTGGTCCGCGCCGGAAAAGCCGTGAAGCGGCGCGGTGGCCGCGTCGTCGAAGGTCCGAAAGGTCCGGGCTCGACGGACCCGGGCGGCGTCCAAGATGCCCGGAAACTGGCGCTCCTTGGCCAAGGCCTTGGGAATGAGCCGCCGCAAAAAATACTGCACGTACCAGGGCTGGCGCCGGTCCATGTGAGGGCCGCTGACCGTCAGGTCGAAGGGCGGACAGATGGCCGCTGCACCCTGCACCTGGTCCGGGACAGGGTGGGTGCCGAGCCATTTCAGGATCTGGTTCGCGCCCATGGACACGCCCACCAGCGCCAAGGGCCGGTCGGGCCCGCGTTCCACCAGGCGCCGGACCACGAAATCCAGGTCCGAGGTGTCTCCCGTATGATACAGGCGCGGGGCCGCGTTCAGCTGGCCTCCGCAGGAGCGTTGATCGAACACCACAACGCCCCATCCGCGGTCGATCAGCCTTCGGGTCAGTCCGTGCACGTAGGGGGAGTCGGCACTGCCTTCCAAGCCGTGCACCAACAGGGCCGTGGGTCCTGGGTCGTCTGGAGGGTCCACCACGTGGACCCGAAGCCGGTCGCCGTCCGGGGTGGTCCAAAGCTCGAGCCGCCGGCCCTCCACCGGGCGGACCGGCCGCTGCGTCGTCCCCAAAACCGTCTGCAGGTGAGGATTGGCCAGGATCGGAGGCGGACGAAACGCGTCTCGTCGGGCCAGCCAAGCCCGTTTGAGCGGATGGAACGGGCCTCGACGACTCACCCCGCTGCGATCTCCCGCCTCAGCACCTCGGCCAGTTCTCGGGCGAGGGACTCGTTTCGGCTCGGGTCCGGGCCCTCGACCAGGATGCGGGCCTTGTTCTCGGTGCCCGAGTATCGGACCAGCACCCGCCCATCCTCGCCCAGCTGACTTCGCGTCCCTTGCAGCGCCCGCTGGACCCCGCTCAGGGATTCGAGGGGTGGCTTGGACCGCACCTGGACGTTCAAAAGGTGCTGCGGCACCGGCTGGTAGGCGGCGGTCAGCTCGCCGAGGGGACGACCGCTCCGCACCATCAGCTCCAGGATCATCAGGGCCGCCACACAGCCGTCTCCCGTGGAGGCGTGGGCCAAGCAGATGATGTGCCCGGACTGCTCCCCGCCGAATCCGTACCCATTTTCTCGCATGCACTCGACCACGTATCGGTCCCCCACCGCCGTCCGGATCACGTCGACTCCATGGCCCTGCAGGTACCGATCGAGGCCCAAGTTCGACATGACGGTGGCGACGACCGTGGCCCTGGGCAAGGCCCGCTTCACCATCAGGTCCGCGGCGCACAGCGCCATGACGGCGTCGCCGTCCACCACCCGACCCTTCTCGTCCACCACGATCAGACGGTCCGCATCGCCGTCCAGGGCCAGGCCCACGTGGGCTCCGCTCTGCACCACCTTTTGCTGCAGGCGCTGGGGTGCAGTGGCGCCGCAATCGGCGTTGATGTTCTTTCCGTCGGGCTCGACCCCCATGCGCACCACCGTGGCCCCGAGTTCCTCGAAGGTCTGGGGGGCCACGCGGTACGCGGCTCCGTGGGCACAATCGACGACGATCCGCAGGCCCTCGAGGGACAGCTTCCGATCGAAGATGGACTTCACATACTGAATGTATCGCCCCCGGGCGTCCTCCATTTTGTCCACCTTGCCGATGTCCAAGGCGGTGGGCCGGAATCGATCGATCTCCCCCGAATTCAGCAAGGACTCCATCTCGGCCTCGATGTCGTCGGCGAGCTTGAAGCCGTCGGCCCCGAAGAACTTGATTCCGTTGTCCTGAAACGGGTTGTGGCTGGCGCTGATCATGATGCCGGCGTCGGCGCGCAGGGTGCGCGTCAAGAACGCCACGGCGGGCGTCGGCATCGGGCCGATCAGGGTGACGTCGACGCCGAAAGAGCACACGCCCGAACAGATGGCGAACTCCAACATGTAGCCGGACATGCGGGTGTCTTTGCCCACGACGATCCGGTGCCGGTGGTTGCCCCGCTTGCTGATGTGGGCGATGGCCCGCCCCAGCTTGAGCGCGACTTCGGAGGTCATCGGGTGCTCGTTGGCGACCCCGCGCACGCCGTCGGTGCCGAACAAGTTTCGGGACGCTTTCATCGGTCGGTGCCCCCATCGGTCGGTCCAACCGGCGCCGGCGTCAAGGGCGGAGGCTCGGAGGCGGCCGGGCTGGGCTCGGCAGGCACGATGCCCCGGACCCAAGCGTCGGAGACCTGGATCACGTCGTGGATGGCTTCCACGTCGTGCACCCGGACCCCTTCCGCCCCGGCCTGAATCGAAAGGGCCACGGTAGCCGCCGTGCCGAAAGCCCGTTCAGCCGGCGCCCTGCCCGTCAACCGACCGATGAATCGCTTGCGACTGGTCCCGACCAACACCGGAAACCCCAGTGTCCGCAGATTGCCCAAGTGCCGCAGGAGCTCCAGGTTTTCGTCCAAGGTCTTGCCGAACCCGATGCCCGGGTCGACCCAGATTCGGCTGGGTCCGACGCCGGCGTCCAAGGCCCGGGTGGCCGACGCCCGCAGTCCCTGGCGCACGGCCCGGACCACGCCGCCGCGATACGTCCACGAGCCGTCCTGCATGGAGCTCGGGCGCCCCCGGGTGTGGCCGAGCACCAAGGTGGCAGCCCGGTCGGCCACCACCCGAAGGAGCTCGGGCTCGAAGGTCCCACCGGAAATGTCGTTGACCCACCGGGCTCCGGCGTCGAGTGCGCGGGCGGCCACCGCGGCTTTGGTGGTGTCGATCGAAATGACGCCCTGCGGGCGGGCGCGGGCCAGGCCCTCGATCACCGGAAGCACGCGCCCGAGCTCCTCGGCCGCATCGACCGGCTCCGCTCCGGGCCGCGTGGACTCGCCGCCCACGTCGACCACGTCGGCGCCCGCGTCCCACAAGGCCATGCCCCGGTCCACCGCCTCGGCAACGCCGGTGTAGATTCCGCCGTCCGAAAAAGAATCGGGGGTCACGTTCAAGACCCCCATCAAGAGGGTCCGGTTCGATTCGGATCGGGTCGTCGCCAAGATGTCGTTCAACTTGGATCGCGCCGGCCTGGGCGGACAAGGGATTTGGTTCCGCGGTCCATCGGCACCAGATCCGATGAAAAAACCCCCGGCCGCCGGCCGATGCCCGGATCGCCTTCATTCGTTTGAGCGTAGCGGCATGCTTCGCCTATTGCCCGCGCTGCTCGCGCTGACCGCCTGCGCCGACCCGGAGCCTCTCGTCGAAACCCCCTGTCGTTCGGACCTCGACTGTCCCCCGCAAAGCCTGTGCGACCGGGGCACGTGCCGCCCGGCCAGCGAGGTGCGTTGCGGTCCCCCGACCGTGTCCGTCGATCGATTGGACTTCGGTGGGGGACCCCGGCGGCCCCGGAAGGCCCGGGTTCGGATCGAAGACTTGGAGCCCTGCCCGCTGGGCACTTGGATCGAAGTGGAGTCCCCCGACGGGGCCTTTTCCTGCAGCGGGTGCCCGAGCTTGGTCTCGGCCCCCCATCGGACCGTGTCGGTCTGGTACGCGCCGCCCGCGCCGGGTCACCACACCGGACGCCTGCACGTCTCCCGGGACGACCACCAGGTTTCCATTCCTTTGTCCGGTCGCTACGAGCCGGGCCCGCGCCTGTGGTTGGAGCCGGCCCACCTGGCGCTGCCGTGGACGGCCCCGGGGGCCTCGCGAACCGCCCGGGTGGCGGCGTTCGCCCCGGCGCCCCCGGCGGGGCAGTGGGCCCTGGGCCCGCCCCGTTTGGTCGGGCTGGACGGGTGGTCCCTTTCGGTTTCCCCCACCACGCCCGTGTCGGTGTTCGGTCGGTCGATCGAAGCCCTGCAGCCGGTCGAATGGACCGTGACCTTCACGGCGCCCACCGGTTCCGGCATGCGAGCTTCCGAAGGTTCGCTTCAGTGGATGATCGACGACGCCGTCGTGGCCGAGCTTGCCGTTTCGGCGAACAGCGGTCCCCCTCCCCGGGCCCGCGTCGACGCGGTGCCGCGGACCCGACCGGCGAGGGTGGGCGAACGCGTGACCCTGGAAGTGGCCGTGGCCAACCTGGGTCCGGGCCCCTTGAAGGTCCAGTGGACCGAGCTGGACGGGCTCCCTTGGGCCCTGGCCTGGCCGCCGGCTCCCACGACCGTGGCCCGGGGAGCCACGAAGGGGGTGGCCTTGGCGGTGGTGCCCCGCGAACCGGGCCGTCGAACCGCCACCCTGACCCTCGAGACCAACGATCCCGAGCACCCCCGCTGGCAGGTAGAGCGCACCCTGGACGTGTCCCCGGGCGCCGCCGACGCCATCCAGATCCAGGCCGTTGCAGACATCGGCGGCGGCGATGGGTGGTTCGTCGACGCCCGCGCGTACGGGCTCGAGCTTCGAAGCGCCGACGGGAGCGTGGTGGGACCCGCCCAGCCGGAGCCATCGAACCTCGGGATCCGGTGGGGGGGCCGGGGGAGCCCGCCCAGCTCGCAATGGCTGCACGTCGACTCCGAGGCCCCGCCGGGATCCCACGAGGTGTGGTTGGTCGGCCTTTCGGACTGTCGAAAGGTCCCCGGTCCGGTCCTGTCCGGCCTGGTGAAGGTGGGCGTGGGGGCCCTGGGCGCCGCCCTGTGGCGGGAGCTGCGGCTCGGCCTGGCCCAGGGGGCGACGGAGGCCTTGGCCCGCACCTGCTTGGCCCGGGGTCCGACTGCAGTCGGGGTGGAGGTCCGGCACGGAGATCGGCTGGTGGCCGAGCGGGGCGCGGCCCTCGACCGAGCCGGCGCCCAAGTTCGGGTCGGAACCCTCCGCAAGGAGCGCGGCACGGTGCGGTTCGAGGTGGCGCCGTGAGGGGGGCCCGAGTTCGGGGGCTGAGCTCCACGGCAGCACGAGCCCGTGGGGGTCTTCTCGGCGCGTGGCTCGCGACGGCGTGCGGTGGCGACCCGCAAGGCGGGGTGCGCATCGAGCCCAACACCCTGGAGCTGGGCTGCGCCGAGGTCGGGTGCACGGAGACCGGACGGTTTCGCGTGTGGCCGCCCTCGGCCCGGCTGACGTCGGCGTCGGCCACGTTGCCCGGTCGGTTTCGGTTCATCGCCGACGCCGCGGGAGCCCGATGGCGTTACGACGGCGCCGACGGGCCCGCATCTCGGGAGGGTGTGATCGAGCTCGCCGGCGTGGGCCCTGCCGGTGCCTGGAACCAGACCCTGCCGGTTCGGATCCGCAGCCGGGGGGCCCGCGGGACCTTCGCGCCTGCGGTGTTGCGGATTCGGCCCGGCGCCCGGACCGCCACCCTGACCCTGACCGCCGGTTCGACGGCGCTGCGGTTCGGGCCGCCCCGCCCGTCGCCGGGCTTCTTCACCGACCTGGAGGAGCCGGTCGAAATTCCCGCGGGTCGCTCCTTCCCGATCCGAGTCGGATGGACCGCGCCTGCGGAGTACGCCGAGGGAACGCTGGTGTTGCAGGGGCCCGATGGGGGGCCGAGACGAACCCTCCCGATCCGCGCCACGACCCGGCGGGTGCCGGTCCCGGCCGGATTTCCGGCCACCCTCGAGCTCGGGCCGGTGGCGGTCGGCACCGGCACCGTGACCCCTGTCCAGGTCTTCAACCGAGGTGGGGGGGCCCTGCGCCTCGAAGCGCTCCGGGTGGCCGGCCCGCTGCCCACCCAGACGCCCCGGGTCGAGACGCCCGAGTCCCTGCCCTGGACCCTGCCACCCCTGTCCACGGACCGGTTTTCGCTGCACGTCGTGCCGCCGCTCCGCGGCCCGTTCTGGGCCGACCTACGGTGGAACTTCGCTTCGAACGAACCGATGACCACCCGGGTGACGGGGAGCGGAGTCCGGCCCGAGCTGTGGGTGCCTCCCGAAGTCCCCGCGGGCGCGACCGCGGTGGGGGAAAGCGCGGACGTCCCGCTCGTCCTGTCGAGCGTCGGCGACGGCTCGGTCCGGCTGGATCGGGTCGACGGGCTCGAACCGGGCGGGGACGTGTTCCGTTGGGTAGAGCGCCCCGGGCTACCCCGGCTCTTGGGTCCGGGCGATGACTGGCTCGGGCTCATTCGCTTCACCCCTCCCTTCGAGGGGGAGTTCAAGGTTCGGTTGCGGGTGCACCATTCGGCCGCGACCGAACCGGTGCAGGTGGACTTGCGCGGCCGGGGCGTTCCGTGCAAGGCGGCTTGTCCCCTCCCCAACGCCGAGCCCCGCTGTGCCGGCGGATGCACGGTGGCATCTTGCCACGCCGGGTACCACGACGCGGACGGCCAGCCCGAAAACGGTTGCGAATGCGAAGACCCGCTCCCCGAGCCCGCCCCGACCTGCGCCCGGGCCCTGGACGGCGGGGAACTCCGGGAGTCGGACTCTACCCGCGTCTCGGGCGTCGTGGCTTTGGACGACGTGGATTGGTTCCGGTGGGTCCTTCGAGACCAGAACACCGTCTGGGGCGAGGGGTTCGGTGGAACGGTGCGGCTGCACGCCGCCGATCCGTCGATCCGCTTCTGCGTACGCACCGCAGACGGCGAAGCCCCGAGGGGCCAGTGTCCGGCCGGGCCCTTGCGGTGCTTCGAAGATCGGACTTTTCGATGGGAAGGCCGGGCGTTTCGGGGCGACACCTTCACCCTGTGGATTCGGGTCGATCGGCCGGAGGCGGCGTGCACACCCTATGAGCTCGAGCTGGCCCCATCCTAGGGGGCCCGTTCGGGCTGCCGCCTTTGAGCGGACCTCCGCCTTCGGGAAGCGGCGGCCCGGTCTCACGGAGCGGTTGCGACCATGCTGCCGGCAGCCCATCATCGTGCGCCGTGAATGTTCACCGGTCCCGCTACCCGGTGCTCCTCGGGCTCGCATGCGTGTGGATCGCCGCGTGCTACCCCCAAGGTTGGCGGGGCGCCGAGCCCCTGTACCTGAAGAGCAACCGAACCCCCTTTCACATCGGACCCTACGTCCTGAAGACCGGCCCCCAGCGAGGTTCGATCGTGGTCGAGCACGACCTGCGCGAGCCGCCGACGGTGCTGTGGTGGCTTCGCAAACCCGACACGCCGCTGGTAGCTCCCGACGCGCCAAACCGCACGGTGACCCGCAACGTGGACGGACTTTGGGTGGCAGTGCTTGAAGACGTGCCCGACGACCGCGAGGTTGGCTACTGGATCGAATCGGAGATCGGGCGGACCGAGCTGCACCGGTTTCGGCTGGGGCGGCCGCGCGGCGAGCGATTTCGATTCGCCGCCCTGGGAGATACGCGAAACGGCCACCGGGTCCACCGAGCTCTGATGGAGGCCCTGGCCCGGGAGCGGGTCGACTTCGTGATCAACAGTGGCGACCTGGTGGAGACAGGCGGCTACAAGGACCAGTGGGACCTATTTTGGCAGATCGAACAGCCGGTGGTGAGCGAAGCCCCGCTGATGGCCGCGGTCGGCAACCACGACAACTCCCGCCGCAACCTGTTTCGACGTTGGTTCCTGTTGGACGAGTGGGCCCAGGGCAACCGGTACTTCATGCACGATTGGGGCGACGTGCGGATCATCTGCCTCGACTCGGAAATCGAGATGCGACCGGGCTCGGCCCAGCATCGCTTTTTGGTCGGGGCCCTCGAGGGAGCCGCGGCGGAAGACCGCTTGGTCGTCATCTCGTTTCACTACCCGCCCTATTCGAGCGGGGCCCACGGACCGAATCCCGACCTGCAGCGGATCTTCGCCGACCTGGGTCCACGCTTCGGGATCGAGCTGGTGCTCAACGGGCACGACCACAACTATGAACGGACCCATCCCCAGGAGGGCGTCACCTTCATCGTGGCCGCGTCGGGCGGCGCGCCCATCCGTCGGCTCTCTCCAAACCAATGGAGCGCCGCGGTACGTACCGAGCCGCACTTCGTGCTGTTCGACGTGCAAGGCAAGACGATCACCGGTCGAGCGGTGAACCTCGACGGCAGCATCTTCGACACGTTCGTGATCGCCGATCATCCGGTTTCGGGCTCCCAGTGATCCGAACCGGACTCGGCGCGCTGTGGCTGGGCCTATGGGCATGCCCGGCTCCGACCTGGGCCGCCGAGCCCGGTCCCGCGCCCGGGTCCGCATCCGATCGGGCCTCGATCGAGACCGAGACTGCGACCGCGGCGCAGCCCGGCTCCACTCCGTCGTTTTCAGCCGCCCCGGATCCTTCCAGCGCCGACTTCTCGGCGGAGTCGAGCACGACGGCGGTACCCCGGGCGCCCCGACCTGGGCCGACCCCGCCCGTTCCCGGCTTGAACACGGACGAACGACGAGAGCGCGCACCGGGGGTCGAGCCTCTGCAACTTCTGTTGCGCTTGCCGGAAGCCTTCGTCGAGGTGGCGCTGACGCCGCTGCTGATCACGGTATGGGCCCTCGAGACCTACGACGTGGCCGAGCGCGTCCTCGACGTGATCACCAACCCGGAACGGACAGCCGTGTTCCTGCCGATCATTCAGCCCTTTGGTGACTCGGGCATCGGATTCGGAGGCCTTCTGGCGTGGAATGCGCCCTTGGGCGGTCCCGACCGCCTGGTCCTCTTGGCTTTGGCCGATCTGAACGAAGACTGGACGGTCAGCGTGGACTTCGGCCGGCGGCTTCCGTTCGTTTCGGGCCGGGAGTTGTCCACCGGAGTGTCCGCCAGCGTCGACAACGACACGCGCTACTACGGCTTCGGGTCCGAAAGCCGCGAGGGCGACCTCCGCCTGCTGCGCCGCGAGACCATCGATTTGACCACCTCGATCACCCTGATCAGCCCGGCCGCGCCGGTCCTGCGGGCGGAAGCGGGTCTCGCCTATCGCCGGCGCGCCCTCGAGGTTGGCTCCGGCGGTTTCGCGCCGCCGATCGACCCCGACGCCCCCAGTGACCCGGAGCTCCCTCCCGGCTTCGGGCTGCGGCTCGACTACCCGGAAGCCTCGGCCGAGTTCGGCGTCGACACCCGGGACTCCTTCGGACTGACCTCCCGGGGCATCGTATGGAACCTGGCCGCCGCCATCACCCACGAGATCAATGGCGGGGATCTGGGGGGGATCCGCAGCATCACCGAAGTCGCCGCGTTCGTCCCGCTTCTGCCCCGGGACCGGACCCTGTTCGTGCGCCTGGGTGCCGGGGCGTCGTTTCCCTTCCGGCCCGAGGACTCGGTTCCCTATCACTTCTTGATGCGTCTCGGCGGCAACAACACACTGCGGGGGTACAACGACGAACGCTTCGTGGACGAGCTGGCGTGGTGGGGCACGGTCGAGTACCGGTGGTTTTTTTACGAGTGGGCCGGAACCGGAGGCGGCCTGGTCAGCACCGTGTTTTTCGACGTGGGCCAGGTCGGACGAGACGTCGACGATCTCTTCGAAGGAAACCTTCCGTGGTCCACTGGCTTTTCGATCCGCGTCGAACAGAGCCTGATCATGTTGGGACGCCTTCAAGTGGGCTTTTCGCCCGAGGGCGTTCAGGTGAGCTTCGCCATCGGAGACCTGCTGTGAGCTGGCTGCGGATCGCGGTCGGGGCCCTGGTCTTGGCTGGCTGCCGCTCGGTGCCGGAGTGGCAGCGGACGCCCCACGACCGAATGTACCAGCGGGTGCCTCCTCCCCGGCTGCACCCACCGATCCGGGACGACAGCTTTTCGGAGGGCGTGTTCTTCACCCGCTACAGCGTGGTCCGGCCCCTCGGCCAGCTGATCAGCCCCGCCACCTATCTCCGGGGACTCGAGGTCGGGCCGGAGGCCATGGACGTGAACGCGTTCGGGCAGGTTGTCGACTCGGAGTGGTTCACCAACCGCATCGGGCGGAGGCCGATGGATCTGGACGCGCTGAGACGAGGTCCGAACACCATCGACGGCCCAGCCCCTGGATCGCTGTTCATCGAACGGGCGAAAGTCGAGGGCGTCTCACCCGGGTTTTGGGTTCGCGACGGCCGGGGACGACGGTTCATCGTCAAGCTCGACCACCCGGCGTACCCCGGGCTCAGCTCCGGCGCGGAACTGGTGGCCACCAAGATCCTTCACGCCGCGGGCTACAACGTGCCGCAAAACTTCGTGGCAGAGCTGGACCTGGACCGGCTGGTCGTCCTGCCCGACGCGACCGCGGCCGGCCCCTACGGCAGCCGGGTGCCGCTGACCGAAGAGGCGGTCGAGGCCATGCTCCTCAACGCGAACCCGTCTCCACGGGGAACCGTGCACTGTCTGTTCAGTCGCATCATCGACGGTATCCCGGTCGGACCATTCACGTATCGAGGAGTCCGCGCCGACGATCCGAACGACGAGATACCCCACGAAAGACGGCGGTCGCTGCGAGGTCTCGGAACGTTGTTCGCTTGGCTCAACAACACGGACTCCCGGGCTTCGAACTCCCTGGACGTATGGCTCGAACAGCGCGCCGGGCTCGGCTACGTGCGTCACTACCTCTTGGACTTCGGCGATGCGCTCGGCGCGTCGGACACGACGCCGAAGTACATCTCGGAGGGCTACGAATACCTGGTCGATCTTCCGGCCATGGCGGTCGGGTTTTTGGGCTTTGGCATTCACTACCGCTGGTGGCTCCCGGTGCAGCGCTCGCCCCTCCGCTCGGTGGGCACCTTCGAGAGTCAGGTCTTCGATCCCGAGCGATGGCGACCCGCCATTCCCAACCCAGCCTTTCAAGCCGCCACGGCCCGCGATCGCTACTGGGCGGCCGCGATCGTCGCCCGTTTCGGGCGGCCACAGCTGGAGGCCATCGTCGAGACCGCCGACTACCCGGAAACGGGGGCAACCGAGGAGATCGTTCGAATCCTCCTCGAGCGCCGCCGAAAGATCCTGCAATGGGCCTTTCGAGACGTCCTTCCCCTGGACGACCTGCAGGTTCGAGGGCACCGGGTGCGTTTCACCGACCTGGCCGTGCGAACCGAGATCTCCCTGCCGACCGGCTACCGGTGGGAGGTGACGGACTCGGACGGGCAGGTCTTGGACGGGGGCGAGTGCCTTCAGCCGGAATTCGACCTGACGGCCGCCGCCGCCCGGGTTGCGGACCCCGAGCGCCCCTTTTTGACCCTGCGGATCTGGCGCCAGGGTTCCGCGGACGGCCCGAGCGCCTCACCCCACCTGGACCTGCACGTGCGGATCTTGGGAGACCGGGTCTTGCCGGTCGGTCTCGAAAGAGCGGTCCGGTGAAAAGACGCGCCGAACTCCGTCCGCTTCGATCCGCGTGGCTCGGGCGGGCTGCAGCCCTGGCGGCCCTGACCGGTGGATGGACCGCCGCTTGCTCCGACGTTCCCCTTCGGGTCCTGGACACGACCATTCCCGAAGACGTGGACCTGGCGGCGGTGGTGTTGGTCGACACCGAAGACCGCTACGTCACCGCCAGTCCCCTGACCCTGCTGGGGCCCGGACGGAGATTGGAGGTGGAGTTCGAGGTGGGTCGTGACGCCACCGCCCTGCTGTTGGGATACCGAAGTGCCGACCTCGAGCCGTGGGTCGAACCGTCTCGGGTCTACACGAGGTTTCCTCTGCGTCCCCGTCGTCCGGGCGAAGCCCGCCTGCCGATTCCCGCTTGGCTGGAGCGCGCCGGTCCGGGACGGGCCCCGGTCCCCGTCGAATTCGACGCGGTGCCCGACCTGGCCGCCGACTGGGTGACCCGCCGTTGCTTCGAGACCGACGGCTCGAGCACCGTGCTGGTGGATGCGGACTGCACGGTCGTTCCCTGCGTGGTCGACCCGCCTGCGCTCCCGGCCTGCGAAGGGAGGGTGGAGCTGGCCTGCGAGCTCGACTTTCTCGGCTACGGCTTCGACCTGACCGGCCGCTGGATCGAGGCCCGCATCGACGATGACCTGGGCTGCGAACCGGCCCCCGCTTCCTTCGAGGGGAGCCAGCGAATGGTCTGCCAGACTCCCCTGCAAACCTGCACCCTCGATCTGTTCACCCGTCGCCAACTTCTCGAGGTGGAGGTCGAACGCTTGCAGATCTACGACGTGCAACCGGACCTGGACGGCCGTGTGCGGCCGCCGATTTCGGGCTACCTGTCGGGGCCGGTTCCCGGGCCGGAAGGGACCGCTTGGTACGTGGGCCACGAAGGGCGATTTCGGACCCTGCGCTGCGATCGAAGTCCCATCCCCACCGAGCTTCTGCAGGTCGGACCGGACCCGGGTCCCTCCGGCCTGGCGGTGCGAAGCGCGCGGGCCGGTCCCCCGTGTCTGACGCTGCTGACGGCCGGGGACGGGGGCGAGCTCTTCGGCGCCTTCGTCGACGACGACCGCCGCTGGCACTGGGGGCGATTCGACCCGACCGGGCAACTGCGGGCCTCGGTCCCGATCACCGGCACGGCCACCGCGTCTGCGACCCCCACGGCGACAACCCGCGCCGAGGACCGATGGCTCATCGGGCTGAGCGACCAGCGCAGCCAGGCGGAACGGGCCGGCGAAGGCCGCGTTCGCAGCCAACTTCTGGCGGTGAGCCTGGACGCCACCCAGGTTCTGGCCGGGCCCGTCCAAGTGCCGGACCAGACGGAGGCCCATCGGATCTACGGCCTGCTGCTCGACGGCAGCGGGGCGGTCATGGTCCTGTCGGCGGAAAACGAGATCCGCCGCGTCGTCCCCACGACCCTTCGCCCGACCCCGTTGCAGCCTCGGATCCGGACGGCCGCTCGCCTCGGCCTGGAAAGCCGTCCCCACGTGGGACTGCGCTCGACCACGGACCCGGACGAGACCTTGTTCCTGACCATCTCGCCGACCCGCTACCGGGTCGAGCCGGAGCTCGAACCCGAAGGGGTCGTGCATTTGATGGTCGACCGCACTCCGGTGGCCGGACGTTTCTTCTACCCGCAGCTCGCCGACCCGACCGCCGCCGCCCCCTGGCCCACGAACCCGCGAAAGGTCCTGGTCGGCCTGGTCACCCTGGATCCGGAGGCCATCCGGAGGGGAACCTCCCCGACCGAGGCCCGGGCCCTGCTCGGGCGCTTCGACCTGGATCGGCCGGGATTCGACCCGGCCTGGGTGGACCTGGGTCCCGGGCAGATCACCGGGCTGCACGTGGGACAGGGACCGCACGTGTGGGGGGCCTTGGGCCGAAATGGCGCGGTCTTTCGGGTCCGTGTGAACTGACGGAAACAACCGGGATCTCGTCTTCAGGTCGGCCCCACATTCGGGCATCCTCCGGCCGTTTCGGGATGCAGCCGATGGGCGATGATCCTTTCCTAGCTCTGACGGACGGCTTCTTTAACGAGGGTCCCGCAGCCTTCGCCGTCACCGACGCCGACGGGCGGCTGGTGTACACCAACCGACGATGGAGGGGCCTTCAATTGGGTCGAGCCGGCGACAGCCTCAGCCGGTTCGTGGTGCCGACCGAAGGTCACCACCTCGAGGAGATGCTCGCGTGCCGTCCGGGTGATCTGCGCCACGCCCTGTTCCGGGCCGCGCCCAATCTGCAGGAGATCCGGATCACGGTGACCCGAGATGCGGGCGGCTGGGGCTACTACTGGATCGCTTCGCTGCAGTCGGAAGATGTACCGGTCGAGCACACGCCAGCGCCCTTTCCAAACCCTCACCCTTCGTTGGGCATCGCCGAACACCTGACCGAAGCCATCGAGTCCGAGCGCCTGCAGGTTGCCTTTCAGCCGATCTACGAGCTGCAGTCCATGACCCTGCACGGCTTCGAAGCCCTGGCGCGTTGGACCGACCCCGATCTGGGGGTGGTGTCGCCGGACCTGTTCATCTCGGCGGCGGAAGCCACGGGCATGGTGGTCCCGCTCGACGCCCTCATCCTGAAGAAGGCCCTCGTGGGCCTGCGGAAAATGGTTCGGCACGCGCCGGACATCACCATGAGCGTCAACTTTTCCGCGGCCCACCTGCAGTCGCCGGACGTGGTCTCCCGGGTGCAGCGACTCCTTCGGGAGATGGACGTGCCAGCCCACCAACTGCAGCTGGAGCTCACCGAGACCGCGGTGGTGGAGCATCCCCGGGAGGCGCTTCGAACCATGCGGGACCTGCGAGCGCTGGGAGTACGCTTGGCCATCGACGACTTCGGAACGGGCTACGCATCCTTGCAGAGCCTGTGGGCCCTGCCCTTCGATACCCTGAAGGTCGACCGGCGCTTCGTCGGCGCTTGCGGAACGACACGGCAACCGCTGTTGCGTGCCATCGTCCGGTTGGCTCAGAGCCTGGATCTGGAGGTGGTGGCCGAAGGGGTCGAGACCAACCAGCAGCTGGACACCCTGCTCGATCTGGACGCAGACTTTGGTCAGGGTTATCACTTTTCCCAACCGGTCAACCTGGAGAAGGCCGCGAGGCTGGCGGTCGAATCGAACGAAAACACGGGGGGCGCCCGGTTCTCAACCGTTCCGGCCGAGTGAAGGGGTCCGGGAACCGGACCCAGGGCTTGCAAATTGAACCAGGGTCGGCGATTTCGCCGAAAGCCATGGGACATGACCCTGCTGGCCATCAGCATCCGCATCCCGCGCTGGAAACCACGGTCGAGGTGGGAATGCCCCAGCTGGGCCTGAACGGCCTCAACGAGAACTGGTTGCTCAAGGAATGCGGCCACCGTCACTGGACCGCCATCTGCGAACGGGCCGGCGTGCCCAGCCACCGGATCTTGGACTCGCAGGGAAACCGGCTCTACGCCGCCTTCGTCTCCATCGGCATGTCCGGATCTCCTTTATCCGCGGTCAACGAAAACGACGTCATCCGCTTCCACACCCGGCTGTACCGCTTTTCGTCCAAGCGCTTCTTCTCGGAGAACCTGCTGACGATTTCCTCGGGGGCCCAGCTTAAGGTGGAGATGGTATCGATCTTCGTGCGGAAGCCCGTCTTCGACGACAACCGCAGCATCGCCGGCTCGTACCCCGACCCGCTCCGGCACATCGAACAGGAACCCGCACCCACCGCGGCCACCGAGATGCTCGAAGCCTGGAAGGCCCGCAAGAGCCTATCGCACGAGCCGTTCGAGGTTCGGCACGACCACTTGGTGTGCCCGACCACCGATTTCAACGGGGCGCGGCTGCTGTACTTCGCAAACTTCCAACACATCTTGGATCAAGCGGAGTGGGCGGCCCTGGACTCGGCCGACATGCAGTTCGCTGCCACCGAGGGACGCCGGCTGTACTTCTATGGGAACGTCAACTTTGATGACGTGCTGACCGTTCAGTTCGACCGAATTCACTGGACGGGGGACCTTCGATCCCATCGGGCCCGTGTGATCCGTCGAAACGACGGGACCCAGCTGGCGGTCGTGGAGACCGAAAAAAGACTGACGCCGCGCGCCTAATGAAGGGGGGAGCCGGGCCCGGCGCTGGCGCCGGCCCGATTCGGCTCCCGCTCAAGCCTCGCCGGGCTCGGGGCTGGCAAAGGGCTCGAGGATGCCCTTGCGGTCCCGTCGGTCCTTGTTCTCCCGTTCCTTCTTTCGCTTTTCCCGGTGCTCCTCGGGTGTGCTCAGCTTGCGGGTATCCGGCTTGGGCCGGCTGATCGACTCGCCCTTGATCAACAGGTCGATCTCGTTGCCGTCCAACGTCTCGTACTCGAGAAGCGCCGCAGACATGCGGTCGAGGGCGGACCGGTTTTCGCGCAAAAGCGTCATGCAGCGTTCGTACTGCGTGCTGACGATCTGGCGGATTTCCTGGTCGATCTCGATGGCCGTCTGCTCCGAGTAGTTGGCCGCGGTCTGCATATCCCGACCCAAAAAGACCTGCTCGTCCTTCTTTCCAAAGGAGACCGGTCCCAACTTCGAGCTCATGCCCCACTCGCAGACCATCTTGCGCGCGAGTTCCGTGGCCCGTTCGATGTCGTTGCCCGCCCCGGTCGTGAAGGTCCCAAAGACCGTTTCCTCGGCGGCGCGGCCCCCCATCAGCATGGCGATCATGGACAGGACAGCCTCCTGGTTCATCGAGTACTTGTCTTCGTTCGGCAGCTGCTGGGTGAGCCCCAAGGCCCGACCCCGCGGAATGATGGTCACCTTGTGCACTGGATCGGTCTTGGGAATCAGCTTGGCGACCAGCGCGTGACCCGACTCGTGCACCGCCGTGATCTGCTGCTCTTCGGCGCTGATGACGGTGTTCTTCCGCTCACCGCCCATCATGACCTTGTCTTTGGACTGCTCGAAGTCATCCATGACGACCCGGTCGCGGTTGTTGTGGGCCGCGAGGAGAGCCGCCTCGTTGACGAGGTTTTCCAGATCGGCGCCCGCGAATCCGGGAGTGCCCCGTGCGATGACTTCTAGGTCGACGCTCGGATCCAGCGGCGTCCGCTTGGTGTGAACCTGCAAGATGCCTTCCCGTCCTCGGACGTCCGGCTTGTCGACCACGATTCGGCGGTCGAAACGGCCCGGGCGCAGCAGTGCCGGGTCGAGCACGTCGGGCCGGTTGGTCGCGGCAATCAGGATGACGCCCTCGTTGGACTCGAAGCCGTCCATCTCCACCAGCAGCTGGTTCAAGGTCTGCTCCCGTTCATCGTGACCGCCACCCAGGCCCGCGCCTCGATGTCGCCCGACCGCGTCGATCTCATCGATGAAGATGATGCAAGGCGCGTTCTTCTTGCCCTGCTCGAACAGGTCGCGCACCCGCGAGGCTCCGACACCGACGAACATCTCGACGAAATCCGAACCCGAGATCGAAAAGAATGGCACGGAGGCCTCGCCCGCGATGGCCCGGGCGATCAGGGTCTTTCCGGTTCCGGGTGGTCCCATCAGGAGAACGCCCTTCGGAATCCGTCCACCCAGCCGCGTGAACTTCTTCGGGTCGCGCAGGAACTCGATGATCTCCTGCACGTCGTCTTTGGCCTCTTCGACTCCGGCCACGTCGGAGAACGTGATCTTGTTCTGATTTTCGTTCATGAGCTTGGCCTTCGATTTGCCAAAGCTCATGGCTTTGCCGCCCCCCGACTGGATCTGCCGCATGAAGACGAACAGCAGTCCGATGACGACCACCATGGGCAGCCAGGTGATCAGCAGCGACTGCCACAGACCCCCTTCCGCCTTGGGCTTCACGTCGAACGCGATGCCCTTGGTCTGCAGCGATTCCATCACCTGCTCGGAGAGAATGCCGGTGGTCTGAAACGCTTTGTCGTCGACGAGCTTGCCGGTGAACTCCCCGGCGTTGCCCTGCCCGGTCAGCTGGACCTCGACCTCTTTCACGTCCCCGGCTTCGACCCGTTTCAAGAATTTCGAGAACTGGATCTTCTGTTCGTCCACCGGCTCTTGGACCACCGCCCGGTAGACCACGTAGAACATGACGATGAGGAGGACCCAAAGGGCCAAGGTCTTGTGAGTTTGCCGCATCTACGTTCCTGCTCCGCCGGCCGAGCCGGCTCGGTGAAGAGTGACCCGGCGGAACCGTCGCCGCAACAAGTCAGCCCCACTTCCACAAAAAATCCCACACCCATCGGGTTTCGGCCGTAATGGGCGCCACGCCGGACCGTCCGACGCCCGGGATCCACAGGACACGGGAACCATCGGCCACCACCCAGGGCGCTTCCGGCGCTCCGTCCGTCCCACGTTCAGGCAACACATCGGCCGCGTACATCCCTTCCGGGTCCGACGGACTTTCGTCGTCCCCCTGCGTCAGCGCAGCCCGGTCGCCGGCCATGCGAGGGCGAACCCGAGGTTGTTCCAGCCCCGCCGCGTCGAATCGGGCCCGCCAAGGATCGGCGTTCCCTCTGGGCGCTCGGTCGGAGGCTTGGAGCGGACGAACCTGCATGTGAATCGCGCCGACCTCTTCGCCCAAAGCGGCCAATCGGCCCACGATGCCCGGCCGATACGCCCGTTCGAGCAGGGGAAGCAGCTCTTTGCGGATACGATTGCGCATCCACCGGGGATCCCGATTGCTCCGATCTTCTCGCCAAGGCACCCGGTGGCGGCCCGCATACCGGTGCAGCTCCGCCGCGGGACAGCCCAGCAGGGGCCGAGCCACGGGCCATCGAAACGGGGGCATGCCCGCAATCCGCCCGCCCCGCAGCAGGTGAAGCAGCACCGTTTCGGCCTGATCCCCTTGGTGGTGACCCAACAGCACCCAATCCAAGCTGTGCTCGGTCGCGGCCTCC
>DAPKRQ010000116.1:0-3947 GCA_031800475.1 Myxococcales bacterium LLY-WYZ-16_1 | reverse complement strand
GGTTCGCCCGGCGGTGGGGCGGGCTGTGGAACGCTTGGAGCCGGTCACGGAAACCAGGATGGAGGTAGCGCGCGAGGGGGTGGGTGGCCAGCCCGAGGCGACGGAGGGCCGTCGATTCTTCGGTGAACGAAATGCGTTCACCTCGAATGCCATGCCGAGGGTCACGCTGCCGAGGGTCGCTCTGCCGAGGGTCGCTCTGCCGAGGGTCGCTCTGCCGAGGTCGAGGCCGGGCCAGGGACCTCGGCCTGCAGCTCTGCAACGAACTGCATTGCCCGCCCGGTCGATCCGCGCCTGGTGCCGCCGTGCGAGGTCGCGCAAGGCCGCTGCTTCTCCGTGGCGACTTCGGGCGTACGAAATCATTTGGAAAGAATCCGGGCGTGCCTCCCCCCGGGGCCTGCGGCAGGGTGAAGCGCGTGGAAGGTGGTCTCGAAAGCTCGACAGCCCCAAACGACGGGGTGCCCATGGCGTGCCACGCCGAGCGGATCGCGTGGTTCCGTGGGTGCCTGTGGGGGATTCGGCATCAGCTTTCCCGCCAGCCGGCCCTGCGCCGCTGGCGCCGTCGGGTGTGCCACGCGATCCAAGCCGAGGCGCTGCTGCTGGCCTTCGACGGGGGTCGGGTGGCCCTGGGCGCGAAGGAGCTACCGGGAGCCCTCGGTTTGCCCCCAGACCAAGCGCGGGCGGTGGCGCGGCGGGCCGTCCGAGACGGCATCCTGCTGGAGTGTGGCACCGAGTGGGTCCTGTCCCGGTCGGGACGTCGGCTGTACGGGGAGCTGGAGCGAGCCTACGCAGAGGCGATCCAGCAGCTGCTCGCGGCCCTCGAGGGGGACCTGGAACCGGTCACCCTCGAAGCCCTGGGCCGGCTGTGGAGCCGGCTCGAGGACATGGGCTCCCCCGGCTGAAGGCAGGGTCGAAGGACCCACGGCTCGAATGCGCTTCCGAGGTGGGGCCTTTGGGTCTTCTTCCGAATCGACGCCGCAACCCGTCACCCCCCCGACGCCCGACGCCCGACGCCCGACGCCCGACGCCCGAAGCCCGAAGCCCCACAACCCTCAAGGGCCCCACCGACCTCCGCATCCCCCCGAAAAGTCGCACAACCGCCGCAATTCCGGATCGCGTTGGGCCATCGAGATGGCCCGCCTCGCGGGGTCCCAGGCGGACGGCCGAAAGACCAAACTGGACGGCGGCGGACCCAAAAGCGTTCAGGATCGAGCGCGGCAAGCCCCGAGCCGGTGTCTCGGTGGGCGCCTCTCAACCCGATTTGGGTGAGCTTCAAAACACAAAAGCCGCGTGGTAGGTACCGAGCGGCTCCAGGGTGGCGATCCCTCGAATGGAGCGCTCGATCGCGGGGCTTCCGCGGTAACGGACCGTGCCCACGCCCTGCACTTGCACGCGCAGGCGCTCGGACGCGGCCACTGTGGCCTCGGCAGAGCCGGTCAGGCGCAAGGTCGCGGAACGGGTGGTGAGTCGGTGGGTTTCGACGGTGGTGCGTCCCTCGGCCCGAACCTCGAGCCGACCGACGTGGCCGGACACCGCCACTTGCGCGGCGCCTTCGCTGTGCACTTCGAAGGTCTCGGCGACCACGCCCTCGACCTGGGCTCGGACCTCGCCGCGAACGGACACATCTCGGAGCCGGGGCGTCTCGATCCGAATCTCGAGCCCCTTGACGCCTTCGACGGGTCGCGAAAGCCGCACCTGCAGCTGCCCTGCCGCCACCTCGGTCGCCACCACTGCCAGGAGGTCCGATGGACCCCGAAGCTCGACGCCGTGGGTTTCGGCCCCGCCGGTCACGCGAACGCGGGCCGGCACGTCGACATGAACCCGATCGAAGGGAGGCACCGAACGACCCTGAGCTCCAGTTGGACCCGCCGGCTCGATCCGACGCTCGGACGCTGGGGGCCCGGCCATGAGCCACGTCACAGCCAGCAGCGAGAGGGCGTACGCGGGACCTTCGAGGTGCGGCATGCCGAACCCATGAGGGGTGGATCGGGGTGCGCGGTATCGGTCGAAATGTGGAGCCATGTGTGTTCGGACCGGTAAACCCGGGGGCAACCGACCTTGAATCATGGAGTCGCCCACATGACCAGAAATCATCGGAGGGTTCATGATAAGGGTATTCATGGTGCGCCTGCACTGTGGAGTCCCCAGGTTTGAGATCCGCCGGTCGGTCTGGCGGGGGGACGACGTCCGACCCCCCTGGAATCATTCGGACGGCCGGTCCGTCGGCCGGCGCGGCCTGGCCGAGTCGGTCTCGCTGCGGTACGAGCGCCGCATGCCGCCGCCTCTACGCATCGCCCCATCCATCCTCAGCGCTGACTTCGGGCGCCTGGGAGAAGAGGTCCGCCAGGTGGTCCAGGCGGGGGCCGACGAGATCCACGTGGATGTGATGGACGGGCACTTCGTCCCGAACCTGACCATCGGTCCGCCGGTGGTGAAGGCGATCCGTCCGGTCACGGATCGGCCCCTGGACGTCCACCTGATGATCTCGAACCCGGACGACTTCCTGGACGTGTTCGCCGAAGCGGGGGCCGACACGATCACGGTGCATGCGGAGGCAGCTACGCACTTGCACCGGACCTTGCAGCGGATCCGAAAACTCGGAAAGCGGGTGGGGGTGTCGCTGAACCCGGCGACTTCGCCCGACGTGTTGGAGTACGTCTACGGCGACGTGGACCTGATCCTCTTGATGACCGTGAACCCGGGTTTCGGCGGTCAGGCATTCATCCCGTCGGTGCTCGAGAAGATCCAGCGGGTTCGGGCGCGGCTTCGAGATTTGGGACGAGACTCCGACGTTGACATCGAGGTCGACGGGGGCATAAGTCCGTCCACCGCTTCGAAGGTGGTCGAGGCCGGCGCCAACCTGCTGGTGGCGGGCTCCGCAATCTTCGGCGCCGGCGACTACGCGGAAGCCATTCGTGCCATCCGCAACGCCGCCCACCCCGGGGTGTAGCTCAGCCTGGTCAGAGCGCTTGGTTCGGGATCAAGAGGCCGGTGGTTCGAATCCACTCACCCCGACAAAGACTTCAGGAACTTGCGGTCAGCTCCGAGTCGAAGTCCGACCTAAGTCTGGGCCGAAGAGTGGGAGCTGAATGCCCCCGGGGCCTGTGGACCGGAGACAACACGCCCAGGGCGACCCTCCAAGCTCCCGAGCCGCGAAGGGACGGTTCGTTTCCGGTCTAGGCGAAGCCGAGCCTTCCCTGCTTCGTTCGGCTTCGCCTCACTGCGCGCCCCGGTTTCAGCGTCGGAAGTGGTCGGCCCCCCCCCGCCGAGCGCTCCTCACAAACCAAAGGCGACTGAACGCCCGACGGGCCGCGGCCAAGCCAGGTGCTCCGGGGGTCCATTGGAACTTCAACGCGGTCCCGTCCGGCGGCTATCCGACATCCGGACCGGGGTCCGAAAGTCGGACCTTCAACTCACCCGAGGGCCGACGAGCGCTGACCTGAGCGCCTGGCACGGCACTGCCAATGGGGCAGGGCTTGGCCCCCGCCTACGTCCCTCGCGATCCCCGCGCCTCCCTCGCAAGGCAGACGGTCACTCACTCGGGCGCGAGCTTCGTGGCCGAGATGGCCGCCCAACGAGTCGAGCTTCCAGGCTCCGTGAAGCGAGCGATGGATCGCTTCACGGGATGCGGTGACCTGGAGCGCGGCTTCGTCCGGCTCCGATGCACCGCGTGCCGCCTGGAGCGGCTGGTCCCGTTCTCCTGCAAAGTCCGGGGACTGTGTGCCTCGTGCGGCGCCAAGCGAATGGCCCAGCAGTCGGCCCATCTGGTCGACCACGTGTTTTCAGATGTGCCGCTCAGGCAGTGGGTGTTGTCGGCTCCGTTCCCGCTGCGGCCCATGCTCAGTCTGGACCGAGAGCTTCAAAGCCGATGCCTCGGGATCTTCGTCCATGAGATCTTTCAGGTGTACCGAGGCCGCCCCTCGGACGAGGTCGGCGCGGTCAGCGTGATC
>DAPKRQ010000115.1:0-8581 GCA_031800475.1 Myxococcales bacterium LLY-WYZ-16_1 | reverse complement strand
CGAAATCCTCGGCGAACGGTTCCAGGATGCCGTCGCCCGCACAGACCCCCTCCAAAGGCCCGCGCGCCGGCGGAGCCGGCACCGCACCCACGGGGCCCCGGGCGCCCGAGCCGACGAGAAGAGCGTCGGACCGTGGGTCGCGTCCTGCGGATCCCGGTTCCGGCAGCTCTGCGACGAAGCGAGGCCGATCGACCGAGCCGCAGCCCTCGAGCAGCCCCGGAAAGGCGAAACCGAACGTCGAACTCGGAACGAACGATGCACCGATCCTCCAGTAGGGCGCGGATCTTGGCTGGGGCGCTGCTCGGCATGCTGCAGCTTCCCGAGCCCGCCCGGGCCGAGACCGCCGAGAACTCGATCGACCGCGGCGTGAGACTCCGCCGAGAGGGTCGCGATGCGGAAGCGCTCGAAGTCTTCCAGCGAGCCTACCGGGCCGACGGATCGGCCCGGGCCCAAGCCCAGGTCGCTTTGGCCCACCAAGCCCTCGGAAACTGGGTCCAAGCCGAAGCCAACTTGCTGGACGCCCTCGAGCGAGGTGGGCCGTGGATCGAAAAGAACCGGCCTGTGCTGGAAGACGCCCTCGGAACCATCCGCCGGCGCCTGGGCACCCTCGAAGTGGTCGGCTCGCCCCCAGGAGCCACGGTCCAGGTGAACGGGCGCTCCATCGGCACCCTGCCCTTGGATGGTCCGGTCCGGGTCGTGGCGGGCGAAACGGTGGTCACCGTGTCGGCTCCGGACCACACCCCGATCACGCGAAAGCTCGTGGTGGGGCCGAACGGTCGAGCCCGCGAGCGGGTGCAGCTGGCTCCCACCCCGGCGGGCGCGGGCCCGGCCCGAAGGCGCGGTCCAGCACGAGGCGGCACGGGGCTGTGGTTCACGGTCCCCGAGCTCCGCACCCTGTCGGCCGAGCTCGGCTACTCGCGGGTGCCGGAGGCGAGCTTCGTGCTGCCGGTGACGTCGTGGTTCGGGTTCGGGGCGCGCTTCGGTATCGACGCAGCCTTGTTCGGCGCAGCCGGCGGCGCAGGCCCCGGAACCCTCACCACCTACGTGGCGGCCCCCTTCCAGTTCGGGCTGTGGAACCGGGACAACCTGGCGATCCGGCTGACGTTCTCGCCGGGCTTGGGTCTGACCGCGGTGAACTACGGCTCGCGGTTGAACCTTCGCGTGCAGGGCGTGGACGGCACCGGGGAGTTTTTGGCGATTCTCCTCCACACGTCGCTCGATGCAGGCTTTCGGGTCAGCCGGGTGCTGACGGTGGGCGGCGGCCTGGACCTTCCGATCACCGCATTCACCGGGGGAGGCCTGTCTCCGGAGGTGAACACATTCCTTCGCAACGAAGGGTACTTTCGGGACGGCGGGGTGTCGGGGGGCACCGTGATCCCGATCTTGGTGGGCCCCACCCTCGAAGTGGCACCGACGGACCGCTTCCGGATCGGCACCAAGCTCCGCTTCGGGCCCCACATCTCCGACGGCAACATGTTCCCCGCCCCCATCGACCCGACCAACCCGCTCCGGCGGGAGCAGACCGGGGTCGAGTTCGGCTTCACGTTCCAGCTCGGCGTCGCCTTCGCGATCTGAACGCGGCCGCGGTCACGGGTTGAATGCGGAGGGGGGCGGCTCGTCCGTGGCTCGGGACCGGGTTAGCTTCGGTGGCTCGGAGGATGAACGAATGAAACGCGAATGCCTTTCATGGTGGATCTTGGGGATCGGACTGCTCACCGCCGCGCCGGCGGCTGCCGTGCCCGCGGTGGGCGAGGGTCCCTGCAAAGAGGGCGCCCAGTGCGCCAGCGGAACCTGCGTCGAGGTCAACGGAGACAGCTACTGCTCCAAGGTCTGCGGCGGATGCCCTTCCGGCATGTACTGCGACGGAAACCTCTTCGGGCACCTGGGCCTGAAGGTCTGTTTGAAGGGCCGCGCGACCCAACCGGTCCAACCTCGCACGCCGCCGACGCTCCCGTGCCAAAGCGACGGCGAGTGCGAAAGTGGACTGGTGTGCGCCGAGCTGAACGGTGCACGGGCCTGCACCCGCCCCTGCGCCACCGACGCGGCGTGCAAGATGCCGAAGATGCCCGGGATGGCGGTCGACTTCTTCGAGTGCGCAGTGGAGCCAGGCCGAGACCGCAAGGTCTGCCTTCCCAAGGTCGCCTGCCAGCGTCAGCCCATGTCCTGCGTGAAGCTCGACGCCACCTCCCTCACGGAGACCGCTCGGGGCATTCACGAATTCGCCAAGGAGGTGGAACGGGGCATGCCGGGCATGGAGGACCCGGCGGGCTCGGTCGTGACGCCGAAGCCGGCGGCCGCGGCGCCGAAAAAGAAGTCACCGAAGGCCATGGACCCGGCCCGCTTCGCCAAGCTGTTGCAGCAGGTGAAGGCTGCCGACTTCGCCGATGAAAAGACCCTGGTCCTGAAGACCGCCGCCAAACGAAATCACTTCGACTGCTCGCAGCTGGCCCGGATGGTGGCCGCCATGGAATTCGGCGACGAAAAGATCTCGGCGGTACAGATCATGGCCCCTCGCCTGGTGGACCCGGACAACGCCCACGAGGTCCTGGCCGAGTTCGAATTCGCTGCCGAAAAGCGAAAGGCTGCCGAGATCCTCGACGAGCTGTGAGGTTTCGGAGCCGACCTCAAGCGGTCTTCTGCTCTTCTTCGTAGATCAAAATGGGAGGCTCGCCCTTCTCGATCACCTCCTTGGTGATCCGGCACTCCTTGACCCCGGGCAAAAACGGGACCTCGTACATGATGTCGAGCATCTGATTCTCGAGAATCGAGCGCATGCCGCGAGCGCCGCTCTCTCGCCGGATGGCGTCGCGAGCGATGGCCTCGAGAGCCGACCGGGTGAAAGAGAGCTTCACGCCCTCGAGCGCGAAGAGCTTTTTGTACTGTTTGACCAAAGCGTTCTTCGGCTCGGTCAAGATCGTGACCAGGTCGTCTTCGTTCAGGTCGTTCAGCGTTGCGATGATCGGAAGGCGGCCCACGAATTCCGGAATGAGCCCGAACTTGGTCAGATCTTCGGCTTCGACCTGGGACAGAATCTCGCCCATGCGGGCCTTCTTTTTCGCCTGGACCTCGGCATCGAAGCCGATGCCGCTGTGTCCGACCCGCCTTCCGATGACCTGGTCCAGTCCCACGAAGGCCCCCCCCGAGACGAAGAGAATGTTCGAAGTGTCGACCTGAACGTTCTCGTTGCTCGAGGCGTACTTTTTGCTGCCGCGCGGGGCCACGCTGCACTTCGTGCCCTCGAGGAGCTTGAGCAAGCCCTGTTGCACGCCTTCGCCGGACACGTCCCGCGTGGCGGACGGATTGTCCCCTTTGCGGGCCACCTTGTCGATCTCGTCGACATAAACGATGCCCTTTTGGGCCCGTTCGATGTCGTTGTCGGCTGCCGCGAGGAGGTTTTGGATGATCGACTCCACGTCCTCGCCCACATAGCCAGCTTCGGTCAGGGTCGTGGCGTCGGCCACCGTGAACGGCACCTTGAGGAATCGAGCCAGCGACTGGGCGAGCAGCGTCTTTCCCGTCCCGGTCGGCCCGACCATCAAAATGTTCGACTTCTGAATCTCGATGCCGTCCGGGTGCTCGCGCAGATTGATTCGTTTGTAGTGGTTGTAGACCGCGACCGACAGGACCTTCTTCGCGTCTTCCTGTCCCACCACGTACTCGTCCAAGAACGCCTTGATCTCGGTGGGCGGCGGTATGCGCTCCTTGGGTCCGACCGCGCTGTCCTTCATCTTCTCTTCGGCGATGATGTCGTTGCACAGGCGGATGCACTCGTCACAGATGTAGACGGTGGGTCCCGCGATCAGCTTCTTCACCTCTCGCTGGCTCTTGCCGCAGAAGGAGCAGCTCAGATTGATGTTCTTGTTGTCGCGGTTGCGGCTCACTCGTTGCGACGCTACGCGCATGATTCGGCGGGCTCAATGGGAACGCGCCATCCGAAGCGCCCGAAGCGAGGGCCGGGGGGCCTCCATGCGGCTTGACAGGCCCCGAGCCCGTTGATAACTGCCCAAAATCGCTTGCGATTCCGGAGACTTCGTGCCTCTGGAGCCGCCGCCGACCGGAGGACCCCCATGGCCGATCCCAAACCGAACCCCGCCGACCCCACCGAAGAGGCCCCCAAGCGCCAGGCCTCCTTCGGGAAGTTCCTGCGTGACGTCCTGATCGTCTTCGCCATCGGAGGGGGCGCCCTCTATTGGTACATGGGGCACACCCAGACCCAAGAGCAGATCGCCGACCTGACGGTCGAGGCACGCCGGGACATGGCGCGGCACGACCTGCCCTCCCTGCGCGAGGCCGAGCGCCAGTATCGGGAGATCCTGAAACTCGACGCCGACCACCCGCCGACTTTGGCGTCCATGGCCCGAACGCTCTACTACCAGTCGAACCACGGGCTCGACACCGTGAACGAAGCCCAGACCTTTCTGCAAAAGGCGATCGCAGCCGGCGCCGAGACCCCCACCCGGTATGCCGCCGAGGGCTACCTGATGGTGGCCCAAGGACGGGCCGACGAGGCGGTGGCCACGGTTCGAGAATGGATCGAAAAGGGCAAGGCTGCGGCCCCCGTGGCCCACGCTTTGGGCGTGGCCTACCTGGCTCAAGGACAGTACATCGAGGCGAACCGCATCGCCCGGCAGGCCCAGGAAGCGGACTTCAGCAGCGTGGCCATCCGGCTGACCCTGGCCGAGGCTTCCCACCGAAACGGAGAGGAAAAGTCGGCGATCAAGGCCCTGAGCGGGATCGTCCGACCCAACATCAACCCGAACCACATGCTCAGCAAAGCCTGGTTGGCCGCTTTGCGGGCCAAGAACTACGGCAGCCTTTCCAAGCCCCTGGCCCTGGTCCAAGCGGTCAAGGATGCCGAAGCCGACGATCTGGGACCGATCACTCGGGCCCACCTGGCCTGGGCCGAGGGTGAGCTGTCCATGTCCGTCGGTAACGCCAAGGGCGCCATCGAAAAGGCGGACACGGCCCTGAAGGGCGCGCCCGACTTTCCGCCGTATCTCGACTTGAAGGCCCGGGGCCTGTTGGCGCTGGGCAAGACCGAGGAAGCGATGGCGGCGTACGAGAAGGCCATCGGCCAAAAACCACTCTTTCGGGGCATCAAGTGGGACCTGGCGGAGCTTCAGAGCAAGATGGGCGACGACTCGGCCTTGGCCCTGGTCGAAGAGCTCGAAAAGTCCGACCCCGCCAAGTACAAAGGTCCGCGGTATCTGATCTTCAAGGGCGAGCACGCCTTGCGCAAAGGCAACCTGGAAGACGCAAAAGAGCTGTTCACGCAGGCGGCCGAGCAGGGCGACGACGCGGACATCCTCTTCGGTCTCGCCAAGGTCACCTTCCAGGAAGAAAAGAAGAAGAACAAACGGGCCGACCTGGAGCGAGTGGCCGTGGCCTTCCAGACCGCCCTCGAGAAGAAGCGGCGCTTTCCGGAGCTGCACGAATACCTGGCCGGGATCTCGCTGTGGGACTACCAGGTTGACGCTGCATCTTCGGAGTTCGAACAGGCCGAAAAGCAGTACAAAGCGCTCAAACTGCCGATTCCGAAGATCATCGCCTTCTACGACCGGACGATCGCCACGTTCGAAAACGCCAAGGGTCCCTACCGAGTGCGACGCGCTGCGAAGCGCAAGGCCAAGGAATGGACCGAGCGCAAGCAGCAGTATCTGCAGTCGCTTCAGACCTCCTGAGGTCCGAGCGACATCATTCCCCTTCGCCGGGCGCGCGCCCGGTGCGCTCCTTCATGATGCGCTCCATCTCGGCGGCGGTCTCCTCCACGGCCTTGCTCGAGGTGTCCACCACCGGCCAGGTGGGGTTGCGGGCATAGAGGTCTCGGCACCACCGCAACTCCTTCGCGATGTGGTCCCGGGCGGCGTACTCGGCGTCCGGAGGCAGGCCCAACGCTTTGAGTCGCTGGTGCCGCACCCGAACCAACGAGTTCAGGTCGATGATCAAGGCGTAGATCTTCTCCTGGTCGATCTCGAACAGCTCCCGGGGCGGGGGGACCTGGGGCACGAGCGGAACGTTGGCCACCTTGTAGCCCTTGTGCGCCAGGTACATGGACAGCGGCGTCTTCGAAGTCCGCGACAATCCGACCAGCACCATGTCCGCGCGCTTCAAGTTCTGGAGGCTTTGACCGTCGTCGCTCTTGACCGCGAACTCGACCGCTTCGATCCGGCGAAAGTAGTCCGCGTCCATCTGGTGCTTGATGCCCGGCGTGAACAGAGGCTCGGCCTCGAAGAACATCCCCAGCTTGCCGAGCAAGCTTCCGATCAGATCTGCAGCTTCCACCCCCAGCTCATGGCAAAAATGCTGCAGCAGCTGCCGGTGCTCCGGGTCGATGATCGTGTAAACCAAGAACGCATGCCGGGCCGAAGCCCGCTCGACGATCTCGCGGATTTCGACCTTCGACCGCACCCGGGTGAAGGTCTCGGTGGCCACATCCAGACCGCGAAACTGGGTGAGGGCCGCCTGAACCACTTTTTCGCCCGTCTCTCCGGTGCCATCGGCCACGATGAAGATCCGGCGACGCATGCCCGGTAGCTGGGCAGGACCGAATTCGGATGACAAGGGCTTCGGCCCGACCGGGACGAAGACGGGGCGGGAACCGGACCTTCCCCGAGGCGGCTGGTTGTCTCCTGCGGGCGATTCACTTAGGTTTCCGGCAGATGAGGAAGATTTCAGCGGCCCTCGTGTGCCTCGGGTTCGCCCTTTCGGTGCCACGACCGGCCGAAGCCGTTTCGGGCTTCTACTTGGAGTTGGGCGGCGGAATCGGCGTGCAGAGCGGCGACGACCTGATCCTGTACGAGCGAAGGGGTCCCGACGGTGAGCCCCTGGCCGGCGATCTTCCGATTTTCGACCCCGACGACTGCTGCGGAGGCACTGGCGGAGTCGGTGACCTGCGCATCGGCTACTCCATCGGGGGGTACGTGGCTCCCGAGTTCGGGCTGGTCGGCAACATCTTCGATACCGGCGCGGAGTTTGGAGGCGCAGGCTACATCGGCGGCGGTGCCCGCGTGTTCTTCCTGAAGCTGCTCTCCCTCACCGGCCTGCCCACCGACACCTGGCCCATCGAGTTCTCGATGGGCACCATGTTCGGCTACACCATCGTCGGCCGCGACTTCGCCTACGAGGGATGGTTCGTCGCCTTCGATCCCAAACTGGACGTGAAGGTCACCAAGTTCATGAACATCGGCTTCAAGACCGGCATCTTCCTGCCGAACTACGACGCCTTTCAGTACGTGGGCTTTGCCACCTCGACCGGACGCTGCCTGAACGCATCGGGGCGGCTGGACTTCAACGACGCCAACGCCAACGGCGTGGCCGACCCCGGCGAAGTGGACCCTGCCATCCCCCGGGACGCCGCTGCCTGCGGTGATGGCGGCGCGGGTCCCGACGCGGCCTTCTTCTCGCCGTCCCTCACCATCACCTTCCATTTCGATCCGTTCGGTGGATAGGCGTCTCGCCGTGATGGACGACGCCCGTGCACTGCTGCAGGCCAATCCCGACCCTCGGCGCCGGGGTCCGATCCGGCGCTTCGCCCGCCGGTGCGTCCGAGAGATCATGTGGCCGTTTCTGCTCCTGCTGGAGGCCGGCCATCGGTTCGGTCGTGTGCTCCTTCGAACGGAGTACGTGGTGCAGGGTGGATGTCGAAAGCGAGGCGCCTGCTGTCACCACATCCTGATGGAGTGGACGCCCCTTTTGGACCGGTACCCTTGGCTAGGGCGTCTGGCGCTATGGAAGATGACCCGTCTGTACAGCTTTTACGACAAGGGCTATTCGTGGGAGGTGCAAGACGGCCTGCAAGTGCGCGTGCTCGGCTGTCATGCGCTACAGGCCGACGGGACATGCGGGGAGTATCGAACCCGGCCCCTGTTTTGTCGGACGTATCCCGAGGTGCCTCTCACCGGCCGGCCTCAAGTCCTGCGTGGCTGCGGCTATCGCTTCGTGCGAAGGGAGCCGGGAAACGAACCGGAAGAACTGGTTCAGCTGAGGGGAATGCGGCGGTTGGGACCGACCGGCCACGAGTCCGAGCCCCACTCCGCCGAAAGCTCCTCCGATTGACCGGCGCAGGTCACCGGCCGCTTCCCAGCAAGTCGAGCAGCGGATCGGACACCTCTTCGTCGGCGGTATCGGCCGGTTCGCCGGAGGCCGAGACCGGCGAAGGGGCCTTGGGGAGCTGGACCGGATTCTTGCCCGAAAACACACCAAAGAACGCATCTCCGTTCATGCCTGGACGGACCGCGGTGAGCTTTTGCCGGATGCGGAGCGAAGCCTCGTCCGGAGGAACGACCACCTCGGTCTGTACGGACGTGGGCTTTTGCAGTTGCAGCACGCTGGTCCAGCGGGCCCCCTCCGCCGACAGGGCGCTGGTGATCACCTGGGTGCCCCGAATCTCGTAGGCGCCCACCCAGGTCTGGCCTTGCTCCCGACCGCAGGTCGTCAGGAATCGAAACCGGCGGTTCGGCGACAGCTCCCAGATCGCGTACGCGAACCGACAGCTGAATCGGGCCGCCACCTCCGGCGCCACCGAACCCCGGATCTCGGGTAACCCCTCGGCCCCCACCGTGAGGCCCTCATCCCGAAGCTT
>DAPKRQ010000114.1:0-28507 GCA_031800475.1 Myxococcales bacterium LLY-WYZ-16_1 | reverse complement strand
CGGCGGGTCCGACCAGTTAAGGGAGTGTCGCCGTCATGCGCCGGGTGTGGATTGGAATCTTGGTTGCCGTTCTGGCCACGTCCGGCGCGGGCCACGCGCAGGACAGGGAACAGACGCTGGCCGATATCCGTCAGGAAATGTCGGTGCTTTTCGTCGAATTGCAGAAACTCAAGCGCGAGCTCAGCACCACCGGCGGTCTTCCACGTCCCCGGACCTGCGGCCACCGGGGACGGGTTGACCGACGTGCTGGTGACCCAGCTGAGCCTGATGCAGCAGCAGTTGCAGGCTTTGTTGGGCCAGCCGATGCAGGTCCGAGCCCCCGGCATCGCGCAGCCCGAAGCGGCGGCGGAGCCGCGGCCAGAGCCCAATCCGGCTCCCTCGCCGGCCGCGCCCGAGCCGGCTTCCTCGCCGGCCGAACCGGCGACCTCGAACGCCTCGCAAAGGCCGGCCGAGAGCAAGGGACCCGCCAACATCAACCCGGACGGGAAGACGGTGAAGCCCTTTGGGGCCCAAGCCCGCATCGAGCGACAAGCGCAAAAGAACGACCCCGAAACCAAGAAGCGGCTGCAGGACTTCGTGGCCAAGTACGTCCGGCAGACTTCGAAGTCCAAACAGCAGACTGCAGCCCACCGATCCGTGCTGGCCGATCCGCGGGTCGTATCGGGCTTTCGCCCGGACCTCAAAGAGATCACCTATCCCCTCGTCATCGAGCGTTCTCGGGGCGTCCACTTGTGGGACGTGGACGGCAATCGCTACGTCGACATGGTCAATGGTTTCGGCTCCAACTTCTTCGGCTACAGCCCCGATTTCGTTCGAGAAGCGGTGAAGCGTCAGATCGACCAGGGTATCGAAATCGGACCGCAATCCGCATTGACGGGTCGGGTGGCCAAAAAGTTTGTCGAGATGGTCGGGCAGGAACGGGTGGCGTTCTGCAGCACCGGCTCGGAGGCGGTCTTGGGCGCGGTACGAACCGCGAGAACGATCACCGGCAACGACGAAATCGTCATGTTCGCAGGCGGCTACCACGGTATCTTCGACGAGGTGGTCGTGCGGGGGACACCGTCTTTGCGCTCGATGCCGGCAGCAGCCGGTATTCCGAGGGAAGCGGTCGCAAACATCACCGTGCTGGACTACGACTCGGAGGACTCCCTTCGGATCATCGACGAACGCGGCCCCGGTCTGGCAGCAGTGCTCGTCGAACCGGTTCAAAGCCGCCGGCCAGAGCTTCAGCCCCGTGACTTCCTGCATCGCGTCCGGGAGATCACCGCAAAGCACGGCGTGGCCATGATCATGGACGAGGTGGTCACCGGCTTTCGGATCGCTCCCCGAGGATCTCAAGAGTGGTTCGGGATCGACGCCGACATCGGCACCTACGGCAAGGCCTTCGGAGGTGGGCTCCCGATCGGCGCCATCGCGGGAAAGCGCCGATTCATGGACGCGCTCGACGGGGGGACTTTCGCATACGGAGACGACTCCATTCCGGAGGTAGGCGTGACCTACTTCGCGGGAACCTTCGTCCGCCATCCCCTGGCCCTCGCTGCTGCCGAGGCGTGTCTCGACCACATGGCATCGGCGGGCCCAGAGCTGCAGCGAGGGCTCAATGCTCGCTCTGACGCCTTCGTCGAGCGGCTGAAGGCTGCGTTCGCTCGAGTGGATGCCCCGCTCTATCTGCGGAACTTCGGCTCCCTCATGAAACTCGACGTCACGAGCGACTCTCCTTTCGGCGGGCTGTTTTTTCACTGCGCCCGACTGCGCGGTGTGCACATCCTCGAAGGGCGACCGATCTTTTTGACACTGGCCCACACCGATGAAGACCTTGAACTCGTGGAAAAGGCCTTGGTCGGCGCAGTACTGGACATGCAAGAACTCGGATTCTTTCCCCAGCCCGAGATGAAGGCTGCGGACTCGGAGGCTCCCCCCACCCCGAACGCGCGCCTCGGGCGCGACGTGGACGGAACGCCGGCGTGGTTCGCTCCGGATCCGAATCGACCGGGCAAGTTCGTTCGAGTGGCTCGCGTCCGATGACCTCCGACCTCATCGAAGCGACGCCGACGGATCACGACCCCTTCAGCGACGGCGAACTCGCCGCGGCCGCACCTTTGTCTCCCTCGATGCGGGAGCTCTGGCTGGCGGTGCAGCTCGGAGGCGAACCGGCCAACCTTGCCTACAACGAGGTCGTCGAGATTCGATTCGACGGCGACTTGCACCCGGAGCGGCTCGAGCGGGCACTTGAGCACCTGCTTCGGCGCCACGAAGCAGTCCGCTCGACCTTCAGTCCCCAGGGTGACTTTTTGTTGATCCAGCGGGACGCCTCGGTGCGACTGGAGCGCTCTCGCATCGACGCGGCGGACGTGGAGGCGGCCCTTCGAGACCTGCGGAAGCGAGAAACCAGCACCCCCTTCGACCTGGCTCGGGGTCCTCTCTGTCGGTTCGAGCTGGTGGAGGTCGAGCCCCAGCGACATCATCTCTTCCTTCGAATGCACCACCTCGCCTGCGATGGATGGAGCTTTGGCCTGTTCATGTCCGAACTGGCTGACGCGTACCGGGCGCTCGGGCGGGGCGAGTCGCCGGTCTCGGACACGCCTGCGAGCCTGGCTTCGATCATGCAAGCCGATGCGACATACCAGTCGTCGGCGGAGGCCCGCGCGAATCTGAACTGGTGGGTCGAGCACCTTCGAGGCCTTTCGGAGCCGCTGGACCTTCCGACCGATTTCACTCGGCCGTCCGTGCGAACCTTCGACTCGGCAAGGCTCGACCGCAGCCTCGACGCCGAGCTGGTGGGCCGGATCCGCAAGCTCGGCGCGAAGCACAAGTGCACCTTCCTCGTCACCATGCAGGCCGCCTTCGCGGCCTTGATCCACCGACTGACCGGGCGCACGGACTTCGTCGTGGGCATGCCTGCTGCCGGGCAACCGATGGTCGGGGCCGAATCGACCCTGGGGCATTTCGTCATGATGCTCCCGATTCGCCTCACGGTTTCACCCGACCAGGGCTTCGACCAGCTCCTGAAGGATACGAAAAGCTCCCTTCTCGAAGCCTTGGACCACCGCCGGATCACGTTCGGGGAACTGGTCGAACGATTGCCCCGCTCCTCGGATGCCAGCCGGGTGCCATTGATACCCGTCACTTTCAACCTGGATCCACCGACAGCCACCCTCGACTTCGGTCCCGAGGTCGACACGAGCTGGTTTACCGTGCCGCGACGGTACGATCCGTTCGAGATATTTCTCAACGCAGTCGACCGGCGCTCCAGCGTTTTGCTGGAGTTGAACTACAACACCAACCTGTTCCGCCAGGAGACCATCGAACGGTGGCTGAACACCTTCGAAAGCCTGCTCTGGGCGATCGACGGGAGCCCCGAGACGCCGCTGGCCGAACTGGACATTCTGCCCGAGTCGGACCGAGCACTCCACGCCTCCCTCCTCGATACGCAGGCCCCCTTCGCTCCAGAAGAGACGCTGGTGGCTCGATTTCATGCCGCCGCCGAGACCAACCCGACTGCGGTGGCTATCGAGTCCGGGGAACGAACCTGGACCTACGAACGACTTCGGGACGTGGCGAATTCGATGGCGGCGGCTTTGCTCGCTCGCGATGTCAAGCCTGGAGACCGGGTGGCGGTCCACCTGCCGAGGACGCCCGACCTGGTGGCAGTGCTCCTGGCCATCCTGCAGTGCCGCGCGGCCTACGTTCCTTTGGATCCGGCGCTGCCCACCGAGCGAAAGCAGACCATCTTGGATCTGTCGCAGCCCTGCTGCCTGGTCGGCTCCGATGGGGACCCCTTCGACGCCGTCGTTCGAATCGACGAGCTGCATGGTGCGTCGGGCTCGGCGTCCGCACCGACTCCACGGCCAGCAGCCGAGGATCTGGCCTACGTGATGTTCACGTCTGGCTCCACGGGCCGGCCAAAGGGCGTGGCCATCGAGCACGGAGCCCTTTCGAATTTCTTGGACGCCATGCAGCAGGAGCTGCGGGTGGTGCACGCCGACCGACTATTGGCCATTACCACCGTCTCATTCGACATTTCGGTGCTCGAATTGTTCGTGCCACTCAGTTGCGGAGCCACCGTGGTCCTCGCTTCGACCGAAATGAGCAAGGAGCCCTCTCAGCTTCGAGAACGACTGGAACGGGGTGACATCACCATCTTTCAGGCGACGCCGGTGACATATCGCATGCTCCTGACGGTGGGCTGGCAGTCTACCCGCGGGCTGCGGGCGGTCTGCGGCGGCGAGGCCCTGCCCGAAGATCTGGCAGGTGCGGTTCGCCGTCGCGTCGACCGACTGGTCAACGCCTATGGCCCCACCGAGTGCACCGTCTGGGCTTTCATGCGGGTCATCGACGACGATCGCGTGACCTTGGGCCGGCCGATTCGCAACGTCACCGCTGCGGTGGTCGACGATCGGGGTCAACCGGTTCCGACGGGGGTTCCGGGGGAGCTGTGGCTCGGCGGCGCTCAGCTCGCACGCGGGTATTTCGACGCGCCAGAGCTGACCGCCGAACGTTTCGTCCACGCGCGTGGCAGACGCTGGTATCGAACCGGCGACCTGGTCCGCCTTCTGCCCACCGGCGAGTTGGACTTCATCGGTCGCGCCGACGACCAGGTGAAGGTCCGGGGCTTCCGTATCGAACTCAAGGAGATCGAAAGCCAGATCCTCGGGACGCCAGGTGTGAACTCGGCGCACGTTTTGACCGAAACCGGTGCCGACGGCTTCCAGCGCCTCGTGGCGTTCTTCATGGGTACCGCCACCGCGAACGACCTGCGCGAGGCTCTATCGCGGACTCTACCGGCCTACATGATTCCGGATCGCTTCTTCGCCGTCAGCTCTTTTCCAACCACACCCAATGGAAAGGTCGACCGGCGCGCACTGTTGGCGCTGTCTCGATCGGACGCAGCGGGGTCGGCCGGCGAGCCTCGAACGGGCTCCAAGGCGACGGAGAGCGACAACCCCGCCGAGCGCGCCGTGGCCGAGATTTGGCGCGAGGTGCTCGGTACCGACGATTTCGGACCGACCGACGAGTTCTTCGAGGCGGGTGGAAATTCTCTGCAGGCGGTGAAGCTGTTCGCGCGAATCCGAGAATGCTTCGGCAAAAGCCTTCCGGTGAGCACCATTCTCACCGCTGGGACCGTCCGTGCCCTGGTCGACGAGCTCGGTGCGGAGCGGGTCGGCGAACGTTCTGCCTCCTTCGGCACGAGTCCGGAGTCGAGCAGCGCGCAACGGTTTTTCTTCGTCCACGACGGGTTCGGGGAGATCATTCCGTACCGCGCTCTTTCCAAGGGCCTGGAAGATGATTTCGGTGTGTTCGGACTGGGCCCCGAGTCGGCTGCCAACGTCCCCACCGTCCACGCCACCATCGAGGAGATGGCCGAGGCCTACACTCGGCGGATCGTGGACGAGCATCCCGAGGGCCCATGTTGGGTCGGAGGGCTCTGCGCAGGGGGTGTGATCGCATTCGAAATTGTCCGAAACTTGGAACGACGGGGCCGGCCGGTGGCCGGGCTGGTTCTGCTCGATGCAGCCTCGCCCTTGGCGACCCCGACCCACCACGACCAGCGCACCCGGATCGCGCGGTTCGGTCGCGCGCTTCAGAAGGCGAACGGATCCCTGTGGCAGCGTGCGGTTCACGTCCTCGAGGAAAGCCGGGACCGCATCGGCCGACTGATCCGTTTCGAAGCCGAGTCGCGGGTCGGCGACTACTTGGAGCGAGTCCGCTACGAAATGTTCCGGCGGGCCGTCCGCGAGGGGCGACTGGGCGAGCTCCCGCCGTTCCTGCAAAACCTGTCGGTATTCAGCGTCTACTCGTTCGCCGAACGGCGCTACCGTCCGCGCGGCGCCATTTCGAGTCCGATCGTGCTGGTCAGAGCCAGCGAAGGCGACGGAGCCGACACTCCGATGAAGGCATTCCATCGAGAGGCCGCTCTCGGGTGGGAAGGGCTCACGACGGGACGCATTCGAACGTTCGACGCACCCGGCGGGCACTCGACCATGCTGCAGGAACCGAACGTCACGGCCATCGCGGACTTTCTGAAGGAGCTAGCGCTTCGAGAAACCGGGAGGCCGCCCGCCGAAGAGCCGGGAGCCTCCTCGTTCCAAGCGAATAACAGCGCACGGATTTGAGGCAACGCTCATGGATCATGTCTTCGTAGCATTGGGCTCTCAATGGGACACCCGGGGGGGCCTGCTGATCCGCGCTGCCAACCGGATCCTCCGTCGCCGGGCGCGCGTGACACTGCAGCCCCTGATCGACCCGAGCGTAGACATGAGCACGACGGAGCAGCGCATGAACCTGGTGCACCTGGCAGAGCAGGTCCTCGCATACCGCGTTCCGGGAGACTTCGTGGAATTCGGCACCTTCACCGGCGAAAGCGCATTCATTCTGGCGAAAGTCTTGCTCGACAACGGGAGCAACAAGGTCTTCCACTGCTACGATAGCTTCGAGCACTCCATCGGAGAGAATCGTCCTCCCAAAGAGGTTCTCCGCCGTCGCTTCGAACAGGGGGCTCTTCCCTTTCCCGAACTGCATGAGGGACGGTTCGAAGATACGGTTCCGGCCGAGCTCCCGGCTCGAATCGCCTTCATGAACATCGATTGCGGTTGGGGCGGGCCCCCGGACGAACACAGTCGCATCGTGGAGCACCTTCTCCGGCACGCATGGCCCCGGCTCTCTCCCGGCGGCATCCTCCTCATGACGGATTATTGCGATCCGGACCGCCACCCTCCAGACGGCACCAACCCTGGAGTCAAGATGGCTTGCGACCGCTTCTTCGGTGCCTCCGTCAAACCGGGGCAGCTGTGGGGGGGCGGCTACACTCAAGGCTACCTTCGAAAACCTCTCGACGGGGACTGAGACCGGCCCTGCGGGCCGACCGGCGAGCCGTCAGTTCCTGCTCCGGCCCATCCATGGCGCAGCGGCGGGCAGCTTCGCAGAGTTCGACCGTCCATCCGGGTGCAGTCCGAGCCCGGGGGAGGGGCTCCTCACGCCCCGGGTCCGTGGTATTCGATCCGCATGGGAGGCAGTTGGTCCTTTTGGAGTGACTGGTGGGGGCCACCCGTCGAGGACTCGAGCGCGCTGCTTCACGAGCTGATCGAGGCCGCTGCGGACGCTCACCCCGAGTCCATCGCGGTGCGGGATCCGGCTCGAGGATTGGCCGTGAGCTTTGGAGAACTCGAGGCACGGGCAAATCGGCTGGCGTGGGCCCTTCGCGACCGTGGAGTGGGCGTCAAAGACCGGGTCGCGTGGTGCAGCACGCCCAGCTTCGAAACCCCGGCAGTGATGCTCGGTATCCTGAAGGCCGGGGCGGCCTTCGTTCCCATGGACCCCAAGCATCCGGCGGACCGTCTCGCCCAGGTTCTGGAGGATGCCGAAGCGAAGGTGGTGTTGGCGGAGCATCCCGACGCGCTTCCGGGAAGCGAAACCCCGGAGTCCGTCACCGCGGCGGCAACCCGCCAGGACCGTCCCGACCCCATCGCCACCCGAGAGGATCCGGCGTACCTGATCTACACATCGGGTTCGACGGGACGACCCAAAGGCGTCGTCGTGCCCCACCGGGGGGTGGTTCAGTACGTCGAATGGGCCCGCGCCAAGTACGAGGTGGCCGCCGGAGGAGGCCTGCCGTTCCACGGATCCATCGCGTTCGACTCGACCGCGACCTCTCCTTTCCCTCCACTGGCCTGCGGCACGCCGCTGACCATCGTCGACACGTCCAACCCAAGCACGCCAGACCCCATGGCCGAGCACCTGCGTCATCATGGGGGCTACAACTACATCAAGCTGACTCCGCTGCACGCGGAGCTGTTGGCCCAGATGCTCCCTGCGGAACGACTTCGGGCCGCCACCCGCTCCATCGTCGTCGGCGGGGAACAGCTATACGGGCGGCAGGTCGAGCCCTGGTTGAGGGCTGGCGTGAAGGTCTTCAACGAGTACGGTCCCACCGAAGCTTCCGTCTCCTGCGTGGCGCACGAGCTCGAACCCGACCACGACGACCCCGGACCCGTTCCGATCGGAACGCGGGTCGGCACGGCCCGCCTATACGTGGTGAACGAACACGGCGCCCCAGCAGGCCCCGAAGAAGTCGGCGAACTATTGATCGCGGGGGACTGTCTCGCGCTCGGGTACCGAAAACGCCCAGAGCTGACGAGCGAGCGATTCGTTTCGATGGAAGTTGACGGCAAAACGGAACGGGTCATGCGTAGCCGAGACGAGGTATTCCTGGATGCCGATGGTCTTCTTCGCTTCGTACGAAGACTCGACGGCCAGGTCAAGGTACGAGGCTATCGGGTCGAGCTCGGCGATGTCGAGAACGCACTGAATGCCCATCCGACCGTGCTTCGGTCGGTCGCCGCCGTGCAGGAGTCTTCGCCAAAGACGAAGGAGTTGGTGGCCTACGTCGTCCAGGCGAAAGGAGCACCGGAGCCCGACTTCCGGTCCCTTCAGGATCACCTGCGGGACCGCTTGCCGAGCTACATGATTCCGGCTCGGATCGGTCGAATCGAAGAGATCCCGACCAAGCCGAACGGCAAGGTCGATCGCGAAGCCCTCCCCCGCGCCTTCGGTGCGGACACATCACAGTCCGAGCACCGGGCATCGCTGAATGATGAAGCGGTGCGATCGGTGCTGGCCCGTGTATGGCAGGAAGTTTTGGACCAACCTCCCACCGACGGCAGCCACTTCTTCGACGCCGGAGGAACCTCCGCACTGGCTCTCCGCTTCGTGTCCCGGGCCCGGTCCGAAGGGGTCTCGCTGACGGTGGTCGACCTGTACGATCGGCCCGTCTTCGGCAAGCTGGCTGAACCAGTTCGAACTCGACCGCTCCAACACGGAGTGGCGACTGACCGTTCCGCAACCCGAGCCGACCCCATCGCCGTAGTCGGGATGGCGGGTCGATGGCCCGGATCACCCGACGTGGAATCGCTGTGGCAGAATCTCTTGGAAGGACGCGACTGCATCCGCCGCTTCGAGGAGCACGAAATCCCCTGGTTTCAAGATGCCGCCATTCGCAACGACCCGGGATACGTGCCGGCGCGCGGAGTCGTGGAGGGTTGGGACCGCTTCGATCCGGCGTTTTTCGGTATGTCCCCCAACTCCGCGATGCTGGTGGACCCACAGATCCGCCTGCTGCTCCTGGCCTGCCATCAGGCGCTGGAGGACGCGGGCCTGATCGAAACCGAAGCAGCCCGGGTGGGGGTAGTCGCAGGCGTGGCCAACAACACCTACCGTTCTTTTTTGACGAAACTCCGTCCCGACTTCTGCGAGCGGGTCGGGGAGATGGCCCTGGCCGCTGGAAACGAAAAGGACTTCGTGGCGACCACCATCGCCCATCGGCTCGATCTGCGGGGGCCGGCCATCAGCGTGAATACCGCCTGCTCCACGTCGCTGGTGGCTCTGGTCCAGGCTTTCTGGGCCCTTCGAAACGGGCTTTGCGAGGCTGCAGTGGTCGGTGGAGCCTGCGTCAAGTGCCCTCCAGAGCGAGGCCATGTACACAACGAAGGCAGCATACACTCGGCCGACGGGACGTGCCGCCCCTTCGACGCAGAGGCCACCGGCACAGTGTTCAGCGACGGCGTGGCCGCGGTCGTGCTCCAACCTTTGTCGGCCGCTCGCCGCGCGGGCCGGTCGATTCACGGGATCATCCGCGGCGGGGCCATCAACAACGACGGCGGCATGAAAGCCAGCTTTGCAGCGCCCAGCGTCGAGGGTCAGGCGGAGGTCATCGCAGCCGCTCTCGAGAGCGCCGGGCTTAGCCCCGACGACATCGACGTGGTCGAAGCCCACGGAACCGCCACTCCGATCGGAGACCCGATCGAAATGGAGGGTCTGGGGCGGGTCTTTCGCGGGCGAACGCGGCCGGACCCGGTCCGAGTGGGTTCGGTCAAGAGCAACCTCGGTCACTTGGACGCCGCAGCCGGACTCACTGGGCTCATCAAGCTCTTGCTGTGCCTGCGCCACGACACCTTGGTTCCGACGGTGCACCACCGAACACCGAACCCACGGATCGACTTCGACAAACTGCCCTTTCGGGTGATCGGAGATTGCGAACCCTGGGTTCGGCAGACCGAAAGCCCCCGACGTGGAGGAGTCAGCAGCTTCGGCATCGGTGGAACGAATGCCCACGTGGTGGTGGAGGAGGCACCAAAGCCCGCGCCTTTGCTCGAGTCCGGACCGGGTCTGCTGGCCGTGTCGGCCCACTCCCCGGCGGCATTCGAACGAAACATCCGAAGCCTTTCGGCGTGGTGGGCCCGGCATCCGGATCTGTCTGTCCGTGCGGTGGGAGCCGCATTGGCAACGAGGCGCAAGGCCCAGCGGCTCCGAGCGGCCGTGTGGGCCGAAACCTCAGAAGAAGGCCGGCGCAAGCTGGAAGCGGTCAAGCCCAACGAATGCTCCGGCGATCTCCGCGTCGGCTTCATGTTTCCCGGTCAAGGTGTTCAGGCCTTGGGCATGGGACGACAGCTGTTCGAGCGTTTCGATGGATACCGAACGGCGTTTCGGAGCACGGCCCGCCTCGCCAGCGAACGGGTGGGCCTCGACCTGGAGCGGCTGATCCTCGAAGTCCCCGAGGAGCCCGAAGAGGCCCGCCGCAACTTGACCCAGACCCGGATCACGCAGCCGGCTCTGTTCGCCGTCGAGCTTGCCTTGGCCCGGCAGTGGCAAGCGTGGGGTGTTCAGCCCTCGGTGATGGTCGGCCACAGCATCGGCGAGTTCGTCGCGGCCGTCCTGGCGGGCATCCTTTCGGAAGAAGACGCGATCCATCTGGTCGCCGAGCGAGGCCGCTTGATGCAGGACCTGCCTTCCGGAGTGATGTTGTCGGTTCGGACCGGGGCGGATCGGGTGCAGGCTCTGACGAACGATCGGGTGCAGGTCGCGGCCGACAACGGTCCCGAGCTGTGCGTGCTGGCCGGTCCAGAAGATGGGATCTCGGACGTCGAATCGGCCCTCGACGCGGTCCAAATCCCCCACAAGCGGCTCCATACGAGCCACGCGTTTCACTCGGCCATGATGGACCCGGTCGTCGAGCCCCTGAGCCAGGTCGCGGCCGGATTCGCACTGAAGCCGCCCGAGTTGCGGATCATGTCGACGGTCACGGCCGAGCCGATGTCGGCCACAGATGCCACCGACCCCGGCTACTGGGGACGTCACGCCCGGGCCACGGTCCGCTTTCGCTCGGCCATCGCTGCGGCCTCGGCGGAATGTGACATCCTGCTCGAAGTGGGCCCGAGAGCGACCCTCGGCTCGCTGGCTCGCCAAACTGCGAGCGACCGAAAGATCCCGGTCTTCGCGTCGATGCCTTCCACTGGAAAGGACAAGGGTTCGGAGGTTGCCGACCTGCTTTCGACGGCCGGCAAGCTATGGAGCGCCGGCGTGCCGGTGCGGATCTCGGCCCTCGACGAACGCTCGCCAGCCCTGTGTCTGCCCCCGTACTCCTTCGACGAAACGCAGCTCGAGGTGGTTGCGGAAGCCCACGTGACGCCGAGCCCGACTCCGGCGCCCGCAGAGCGACCCCACCCCGCCGCACCGACTTCGGCTTCGAGCGCTGCGACTTCGGCGCCGGTCGTACCGGCCGCATCCGCGCCGTCCACCGGGGCCGGACATGGCCTGGCGGACTTCGTCAAGGCGCAGCTGCGGGTCCTCGAAAGCCAGCTGCAGGTGCTCCAGCAGCGCCGGCCGACTCCGCCTCCGGATCGAGACTGAGGATCGTTCGTTCGGCGCGGGGCGCGAAGGTCCTCGAATCCCGCCGGAGCCTCCCGCTTCGCAGGCGACCGAGGAAGGGTTTCACTCCGAGGGCCGGACCCCGTCCGTCGGCGAGAGAACGGGGTGAGACAGCCGGCCCATCCTGCGGGCTTTGCTGGCGCTCGGCGATCCCCCGGGTCTAGGCCCACGAAATGGAAGGAACCATCGGCGGCCTGTTCGCCAGCGGCGTGGCTGCCTTGGGGACGGCCCTCGGAGCCACCACGCTCTTGATCCGGCGAGACTGGTCGCCAACCCAGCAAAGTCGCCTTCTGGCCGCGGCCGCCGGGGTCATGCTGGGGGCCACCTTCTTCAGCCTGATCTTGCCTGCTCTGGACAGCCTTCAGTCCGAACACGGCACCGTGTGGGGCACCCTGTGGGTCGCCCTGCTGATCGGCGTGGGCGCCGCGAGCGTGGGTCTGCTGAATCAAGTCGTGCCCCACCAGCACCCGGTGAAGGGCCGCGAAGGTCCGGAGGATGCAGGGCTCAGCGGACCGACCCTGTTCGTGCTGGCCATATCGTTGCACAACCTGCCGGAGGGGCTATCGGTCGGGGTGGCGTCCGCTTCGGACTTTTCGGCGGGCCTTCCGGTGCTGCTCGGGATCACCGCCCAGAACCTGCCCGAAGGGTTTGCCGTGGCCGCGGCCCTGCTCGGCGATGGCTCTTCCCGGTCCGCCGCGGTCGGCATCGGCGCTTTGACCGGGCTCGCCGAAGTGCTCGGGGGCACCATCGGTGCGCTGGTGGTCGGGGTCGGCACGGCTGTGGTGCCCTTCGCGTATGCATTCGCGGCGGGAGCCATGCTGTTCGTGATCAGTGGCGAGGTCATTCCGGAAACCCACGCCCGGGGCAAGGAGTCCGCCTCGACCTACGGTCTGGTGTTCGGATTTTGCGCCATGATGCTCCTCGACGTGACGCTGGGGGGTTGATCGAACGGCCGAGGCGCATCTTGCACTCCGCAGCGGGCGTTCGTCCGCGGTTCGCGACCCTTGCGCCCCCCGGCTGGCCGCCATTCCTTTGGAAGGCAGCCGAAAAAACTCTTCTGGGTTGCGATCGGCGCCGGCATGGTCTACTCGCCGGCGGTCCGCGAGCTCGACCGAGCGACCTTTGATTCGGCCCGCAGCGACTCATCGACCACCCCCCGTCGCTCCAAACCGCCCGCGGTTTCGCGGGCCGAAAGAGGATTTCATGCAATTCGAAGACCTGGGGCTCCACGACGCCCTTCTGCACAGCGTGCGAGCGCAAGGCTTTACGGCCCCCACCCCGATCCAAGAGCGGGCCATCCCGCACGTGCTTCAGGGGCGAGACCTGCTGGGCCTGGCTCAAACGGGAAGCGGCAAGACCGCAGCCTTCGCGCTCCCCTCGCTTCAAGCGATGCTCGAACCCTCGGGTCGCGGCCGGCGTCGCGACCCCCGGGTGCTGGTCTTGGCCCCGACCCGGGAACTCGTGAGCCAGGTGGCGGAGACCTTTCGAACCCACGGCAAAGACCTCGGCGTACGGACCACGGTGATCTTTGGCGGTGTGGGCCAGCGCCCGCAGGTGGACGCCCTTCGGAAGGGCACGGACGTGGTGGTGGCGACCCCCGGACGTCTTCTCGACCTGTTGGGCCAAGGTCTGATTCGCCTGGACGCGGTGGGGCTCCTGATCTTGGACGAAGCGGATCGAATGCTCGATATGGGGTTCATTCGACCCATCCGAAAAATCGTGTCCCATCTTCCAGCCGAGCGGCAGAGCTTGATGTTTTCGGCGACCATGCCCGATTCGATCCGGGCCCTGGCCGACGAACTGCTGTCCGACCCGGCCGAGGTGGCGGTGCAACCGAAAGCCAAGACCGCCCCGAAGATCGAGCAAGCGCTCTACCACGTCGGCCAAGAGTCGAAGGTGGATCTGCTGCAACAACTCCTGTCGGACCCCGACGTGGAGCGCGCCATCGTGTTCACACGGACCAAACGGGGCGCGGATCGGCTCGCCCAAAAGCTCGGCCGGACCTCCATCGAAGCTGCAGTGATCCACGGCAACAAATCGCAGAACGCGCGAACACGGGCCCTCGAGGCCTTTCGCCGAGGGCGGACGCGGGTCCTGGTCGCCACCGACGTGGCAGCTCGGGGCATCGACGTCGAGCAGGTGAGCCACGTGGTGAACTTCGATCTTCCGAACGAACCGGAGAGTTACGTGCACCGAATCGGCCGTACGGGGCGGGCGGGAGCTACCGGCGTGGCCTTGTCCTTTTGCGATCCGTCGGAACGGGGCTACCTGAAGGACATCGAAAAGCTCACCCACCGGTCGATTCCGGTTCGTCGGGACCACCCGTTCGCCTCGGTGGAAGACGCCCGGACGGAGCTGCCTCCCAAGCCGGGTGGCCAGCGGCCGGGGCCATCTCGCGGTGGTCCATCCCGGCGCTCGGCCCGATCCTCGGTCCCGGGCCGGCGCACCGCGCCTTCCCGTTCGCGAGCGGGTCGGGTCCGCTGACTTCCCCTGCACCGGAAGCTGAGGAGAACCGCAGAAGACCGCAGCCTCGGCCCATGCATCGGCGGTCTCTTCGCACCCCTTTTGCGACGGCCCGCACACCCCGGGGAGCCGGTCGGGGTGCCAAAGGTTTCTCTGGGGGCGTTTCGGGCGTGACGTCGGCGCCGCTTGCCGGCATTTTATGACGTCGTGTCCATCCTTCCCCGCATTTCGACCTGGACCCCCATCGCCGTCCTGACCGCCTGCATGGTCCTGCCGGCCACCGGCCGCGGCGCCGGACCGGAGTTGCTCGCCACCATCAGCGCCCATCGTTCCACGCCCGAGGGCCCCCCTCCGGGTTGGTCCAGGCTGGCCACGGCCACGGTTCTGCTCGCCCCCGTGTACGACTCGCTCGGGCGCCCCCGGCACGTGGTCGGCAGCATTCAGCGCGGGACGGTGGTGGCTGCCCGCCCCGCCAGGTCCAACGAGCCCTGCCACGACCGAGGCGAGGCCGGCTCCTGGTTCGAAATTCCGGGCGGCTACGTGTGCTCCGCCAGCGGCTACGCCATCGGCGATCGAGCAGCCCGCGTCACTCCCCGGCAGCGTCGACCGGACTTATCGAAAGCCGTCCCCTTCCCGTTCGTGAAGGTCACGACCGACAGCAGCATTCGGTTCGACGAGCCGCTGCGTTCAAAGGACCTGATCGCCGAGTACAACACCGTGGCGTATTTTTTGGCCAAGGACCGGGAGTTCGAGAAGGACGGCACCCGGTGGGTCAAGACCGTCTACGACGAGTACGTGCCCGCGTCCGAGGTCCGACCGATCGTACCCACATCGCTGGTCGGCGAACGACTCGATGGCAACGCCCATCTCCCCATGGCGTTCACCTTTGGCGACGAGGACGGAGTGCCGCTCGAGTGCGACCGCGGCGGGACCTTCACGGTCTGCGGGCAACTCCCCAAGCACGCGCGCTTCGAGGTCGCGGGCCCTCCGCGTGAAGGCCGCCTCCGCCACCCGAGCGGCCGTTGGATCCACACCCAGCACGTGCGGGTGATCCGCTCCACTCGGCGTCCCGACGGCGTGCCAGCGCAAGCCAAGTGGATCCACGTAGATCTGGAGCACCAAGCCTTCGTGGCATACGAGGGCGACCAACCGGTCTACGCCAGCCTGATTTCCACCGGAGCGAAAGGCTACGAAACCCCGAACGGTCTTCATCGCGTCTACCGAAAATACGTCACCAAGACCATGCGCGGACCGGACGCCGATGCCGGGCGCTACAGGGTCGAAGAGATCCCCTGGGTCATGTACTACCACGGCAACTATGCCCTCCACGGCGCGTACTGGCACAACCAGTTCGGCGAGGTCCGCAGTCACGGTTGCACCAACATCGCCCCAGCCGACGCCAAGTGGCTTTACGAATGGGGCACGGGAACCATGCCGCCGGGCTGGCACGCCAACTACCGCGTCGAAAACGGAACGTGGGTCTACCTGACCGGGAGCGAGCGCACCCCGACCTGAGTTGAGATTTCGCGGACCCTCGCGGTTTCAATCCTGCCGGTGCCATTCGCTGGCGTCCGCCGCATCCACATCCCGAGGGGCCATCGCCCCACCCCTTCACGACGGCGTCCACGATGAACTGCGTCGGACCCGGCCGCACATCCCGGGTTTCGTCTTTGGGCGGACCGTGGGAAGCCGTTAGGGTGCGCCCATGGAGGACGAGTCGAAGGCGCCGAATCGCTCGCCAGAGCCGGGTCGCGGGCAGACACCCCAGGAAAAGAGCTGGCTCGGGCGCGTGCGAGAGCTCCCTCTGCCCGCGTACCTGGACAAGTGGCGCGAGCGTTTTTCGACCCACCCTCAAACCGGATTGCCCCTGACGCCCCTCCGGCAGCACCTGGACGAGGGCACCCTCAACATCGAGCAGCTGGCCTTCTCGACCGGCCGCGGCCTGCGAATCACGCTGAAGCTCTTCGCTCCCGCGTGCTTGTCGGTGTTCGCGGCCAGCTTCTGGGTTCCCGTATCATGGCTCGAGGGGCTCATGCGGGCCTGCGCAACCGCCGGCCTGATCGGATTCGGGACCAATTGGGTGGCCATCAAGATGCTCTTTCGGCCCCGGCAGACCCGGCCGATCTTCGGTCAAGGCCTCATCCCGTCCCAAAGAGACGAGCTGATTCAGAAGGTAGCCGACGAGGTCATCGAAAAGCTCATCAACGAAGAGATCATTCACCGGGAGCTGGACGAGAGCCGCCTGATATCTCGCCTCACCGAAGAGACCGCCCGGGAAGTCCGGCGTCTGGTCCGAGACCCGGAGTTCATTCGCGACACCAAACAGATGGTCTTGACCTATGCGGCCAAGTTCTCTCGCAGCTCCACCTTTCGAGAAGAAGTCGCCGGTGAGGTGGAAAAGAGGATCGAAAGCATCGCGGGCTCCCGCTTTGCCCACGGGGTCATGGGGCGTTTCCGGCGGTTCTGGCGCGAGCCGATCATTCGAGCCGTCAACCGAGAACTCGACGATCTCCCCGAGACTTTGGACCGACTGGTGGGCGAAATCGACAGCGCACTCGACCACGTCCCGACGTATCTGGAGAGCCAGCAGTCCAAGATCGACGCTGCTCTCACGCGGATCACCATGTCTCTCATTCGCGAAATCGACGTTCGCCAGCTGGTGACCAAGCAGCTCTCCACGGTCACGAGCGCCGAGCTGGAACGAGGATTTCGAGAGTTCGCAGATGACAAGCTCAGTTACATCACGCTGCTGGGCGGAATTTTCGGAGTGGTGGGCGGCTTCGTGATCATTTGGCCGGTCTACTCGATCGCGGCCATCGGCCTCGCCATCGGTCTGCTCGCCCTCGTCGACGTCGTTCTCCACCGGCTGCTCCAACGCCTCCGCTCACCTCGACACGAGACCTGACCAGACGCGACTGCCGTCCCTTCTCCGAGGGCTCGATTGTCAATCCATCTTCCATTCCAGAAAGCTCCTTCGAGGTGTCCGGTCGAAACGGGGGCTACATCACCGTGAGCTGTTGGTTGTGGAGCGGGTAGGTTTGTGCTTTCGGCTGACTCGTTCGAGCGAAGGAGGAATCGTGAGGCGGCCGAGCTCGCGGCCATTCTCGAAGAGGTCCCATCTTTGTTTCGGCCACCACGGCCGACCACGAGCATTCCCGGCTGCGCACGGACCGGGGTCGTAAGGAGAGGTCCCCAAAAGCGCATGACGAAACACCTGCCACCGTTTAGCCTGGGCACCCTATGGTCGCAAAATACACGCCTCCCAGAGTATGGACGTGGGAGCGGGCGAACGGCGGCAAGTTTTCCAGGATCAACCGGCCGGTGGCCGGCCCCACCCACGACGCGGAGCTTCCGCTCGGAAAACACCCCCTGCAGCTGTATTCGATGGCCACTCCGAACGGAGTGAAGGCGACGATTCTGCTCGAAGAACTCCTGCAAGCCGGCCACTCCGGCGCCGAGTACGACGCCTGGATGATCCGAATCGCCGAGGGGGAGCAATTTTCGAGCGGATTCGTTTCGGTGAATCCGAACTCGAAAATCCCGGCTCTCGTGGACCGTTCGACATCTCCGCCGACGCGGGTCTTCGAGTCGGGCGCGATCATGCTGTACCTGGCGGAAAAGTTCGGCGCGTTCTTGCCCGAGGGGCACCAAGAGCGCACCGAGTGCCTCTGCTGGCTGTTTTGGCAGATGGGCAGCGCTCCGTATCTCGGTGGAGGCTTCGGTCACTTCTTCAATTACGCCCCAGAGAAGATCGAGTACGCCATCGATCGCTACGCCATGGAAGCGAAGCGCCAGCTCGACGTTCTGGACCGCAACCTGGCGAGACGCCCCTTCGTGGCCGGTGACGAGTACACCATCGCCGACATGGCGATCTGGCCGTGGTACGGGTCTTTGGCCCTGGGACGCATGTACGATGCGGCCGAGTTTCTCGCCGTGCACACCTACGAGCACGTCCAGAGGTGGGCGCGGACCGTCTCGGAGCGTCCCGCGGTGAAACGAGGCCGCATGGTGAATCGGGATTGGGGCAACCCGAAAGAGCAGTTGCCCGAGCGGCACGACGCCCGGGACTTCGAGACCCGAACGCAGCATCGATCCGAGGGCTCCCACCCAAGCTAGCGCATTCCCGGTTCGGCTGGGGAGGACCTTTACTTGACAGACCCCCGGTGCATGCGAGGCACTCGGGACTCGGGCGCCTTGGGGCCGTGCGGTCTAGGGCCCTTTTTGGCGCGAACTTGGAAAGGCAGTATTCATGAAAAGCACACTCATTCTCTGTGCCACCGGCGTGCTCACCTCGTTCGGCGTCACATCATCCGTCGTCTGGGCTCAAAGCCCCGCAACGCCCCCCCTTCAGTCCGGGCCCGATGCGAAGCAACGAGCCGAACTGCAGCAGAAGATGCAGAAGCTTCGCAAGGTCCGCACCCGACTGGAGAAGATCCGTGACCAAGCCCTGGACGCTCCATCGATCAAAAAGAAGCGCGACGCCCTGCAGTCCAAGGTCGAAGCTGCGATGGAAAAGGCCGACCCGAAGGTCGCCGAAAAGCGCGACCGATTCGAAGAGCTTCGAGAGAAATTCGTTCAGGCACGAAAAAGCCAAGACATGGATACCATGCAGGCTCTTCAACCGAAGCTGCAGGAGCTCGGAAGCTCTCTGCGCGCGACGCAAAATCAGGTCATGAAGCAGGACGGCATCTCGGAGATGGCCGATTCCTTCCAAGATGCGATGATCACCCAAATGAAACAGATCGACCCAGAGACCGACGCCCTGATGGAAACGGCAGAGCGTCTTTCGCGAGAGCTCCAGGCCGCCATGGGGCGTCCGGCCGCACCGGCCCCGGCCCCCTGAGCAGCGCACCCGAAGCGGCGAGGCTCAACGGCCCCGCTCGAGCGAAGACTGGGCGAAACCCGCCACGAGTTCCAACAGCACTCCGGGGTGGATTTCGAGCACCCCCAAAAACACGTCGGCGTCGAATCGCAGAGCCCGACCTTCCTCGACCACTTGGGCCCGGTATTGGCGGGGAATGTCGGCGAACATCTCCAGGACGCCGAGCGCGAAACCATCGCCCACCCGAACGGAGCCCCCTTCCGTGGCGCAGTTGATCTGGCCGTGCAACACGCGAAAGCCCACATCCGGCGGATCCCCCGCCTCCCACAATATCTGGCCAGTCTCCAGGCGAACGGCGTGGGTGGATCGGGCCAGGTCGACGGCTGCTTCCATGTTGACATCCGCAAATACGCCGTGAGCTCGAACCGAGCGCAACCGGTCTACCCAAGTCATCGGATCGGGCCAGCGCGCTGGGGGTCTGGTTCGCTCGAAATCCGTCCGCGCCGGAAGGTTGCCCCGCACATCGAGAAGGTGCCGGGACAGGTTGCGAAGAACGTTGCGGGCGAAGCTGAAGTTGGACTCCATCAGCTCATTGGTCGCCTCGATCGGCACTTCGAGCAGCTGGCTTTCCGCGATCACCTCCGCCCGCACGCCGCCCTCGTCCCGTGCCGCCACGGAAAGCAGGCCCAAAACGCCGGGAGCTTCAACCACGTTTACGAGCTGGCCGTCCCGGATGGTTCGCACAGATCCCTTCAATAAAATCCACCCGTGGGTGGAAGGTTGTCCCTGCTCTCGAAGTACGTCGCCGGGACTGGCTTCCATCTGCCGCGCCCGTTGGGCCAAATAAGCCAACCCGGGATCATCGACAGCCGAAAAGCTGGGTACGGAACGCAGCATGAGCATGCGTTCTTGAAAGCGGTCCTCAAGCATGGGCTCGGGCCCTCAGGTGGGTGATGGCGCGCGAGAGCTCTTCGCCATCCGGACGGCGGGCGGCCATCGCTTCGAGCTGAGGCAAAAAGCTCGTCCAGTCGAGCTCGGCCAGGTGGAAGGCCACCAAGTCTTCCATGGTGACGCTTCCGCCCTCGAGCATGTGCTGCAACAGCCCCGGGTAATCCAATCCGAGCGGCTCGTGAAAGCGACCCGACTGGCGGAGGGCATCGCCATCGCTTCGGCCGTCGACCAGTGCCCCCACCGCCAATTTGAGTGATCCCGAAAGGGCCCCCTCCAGCAGTTCGATCGCCGCCGCCCGGTCTTCCTTGTCGCCGGTTCGCAAGGCCCGTTTGACCGCGTCCAACCCGGCCCTCGGGTATCGCAACACCAGCAGCCGGACCAGCCGTTCCACGGCATTCACCCGTTTCGCAGTCAGCGTATCCGAGATGAGCCCATGTCCCTCGGTCCGAAGCTCCGGGCGATCCCGGGCGCCTTTTTCCAAACACAGGGCGCGATCCAGATACCGGTACGCCCGAGACACGACCGCGTGGATGGCCTGGTCCAGTTGCTTGGGATCCGGCTCGAGATCTTCGAACTCGGCGCACAGCCGTTCCAGTGCGAGCAGCATGCGGTAGCGCACCATCCCGTCGGTGGCGGCGACAAAGCTCGAAAGCAGGACCTGCGAAGCCTCCTCGGGCCGTTCGGCTACCCGCGCGAGCGCCTCGGGGATCTCGCAGCGCACCAAACGCGGAAGTGCATCGTCCTCGAGCGCTCGCTGCAGGCCTGCCTGCGCATGTTCGATCCGCCCGAGTGCGCGCAAGACGGATGGCCTCAGCCGCTTTTCGGGGAGCCGTCGGATCAAAGGGTCGAGCAGCTCGACAGACGGGGCGTCGTGGGCCGCCTCGACGGCGGCCCTCCGCACCAACGGGTCGGGATCGCTCGACAGTCTCGCCAGCAGCCCGGGAGCCCGGCCCGTTCGACCAGCCGTCCGGGCCACCGCCGACTGCAGGTTCCGGTCCATGCCCGCCAGGTCTACCGGGTTTCCGGCTGCGAGTGCGGCGGCCACCCGCACCGAAGGTGCTTCGTCTCGAAAGACCCGATCCGGCAAAGGATCCCGGTTGAGGCGACTCCAAGCTCCGACGGCCGCTTCTCGGACCTCGACGGCTGGGTGATCGAAACAGTGCGCGATCAGTGCCGGGCTTCGGGGTCTTTCGGTGCGGGCGAATAGATCGAGCGCAGCCACCACCACCTCGGACGATGGATGATACAGGATGAGGCCGGGCACCACCTGGGGGCGATCTTCCTCTTCCAAGAGCCGCAGGGCCGCCAAGACCGTGTGGGGATCGGGGCTATCGAGCCCCGTGAACATGGTTTCGAGCCCTTCCAGGGTCAACCGTGGGCGGCTGAATGCGCCCCAGCCCCGCCGCAGCCGCCGCCGAAACAGGTCGAGATAATGCACCCGCAGGTTCAGGCAGGAACCGATCCACACGGCGACCAGGACCAGAAGAAGACCCCAAACCCAGACTTCGGATACCGAAGCGGTTACCAGGATGGCGGCGGACGCTCCGGCCTGCCCAAGACGCTGACCGAGCAGGTCGAGCCAAGACTTGATACGGCCCCGAGTCCTGGCGTCGAGTGGAACGTACAACAGTTCCATGGTCGTCCGATGAAGGGAGTGCTTCAGAATTCCTTCGGGCGCCTTGAGCAAGAGCGCGGCCGCCACACCGCCCGCGATCCAGGCTGCCGTGGTCGACAGCAACATGAGTGCCGGGAGAGTCGACAAGCCCACGATCAGGTCGAAGCGCTTCAAAATGAGGGCCACCAAGCCGGCTTGGCTCAGAAGCGACAGTCCATTCAAGAGCAGGTACGCCCGACCAAAGAACTGGCCCAGTTGTTCGGGCGCCACGTGATCGGCTACCACCGACTTGAACAGATAGTCTGCCACCGTAGACGCCGCGGCCGACGCAAGGACAATGGCGCATACCCTGCGCGGGTAAGGCGTCTCGAGCAGGTTGCGCACGGGCTCCAGCCATCCGGCCTGACCGGGCCGATGCTCGGCAACTCCCTGTGTGGGAAGCCACCCGGCCAGCAGGCCGGCCGCCGCGAACCCCCCTGATGCCACGCCGAGCAACCCCGCGGGAGCGAGCCACCGCGAAAGCTCCGCTGCCGCTGCGCTTCCGGCCAGGGCACCCGAGATGCTTCCGAGTCCAATGACCGGAAACAACCGTTTTGCCTGGGTGATGCTCAAGACGGACCCGAGCAGCGAGAAGAGGTGAACAAGCAACGTAGCTGTCAATATACCCGACGCCACGTACAGCGCGTACACGGCAACATCGAGCCCCGCCCCCAGCAGGATCGCCAGTCCCACCACGACCGCGGCTGCTCCCAAGGCTCCATTGCGAAGCCCGGCCAAGGTTCCGACCACCGCTGCCCGGCGAGCCCATCCCAATGCCACCAGCGCAGTCGCGATGTAGACCACAGGGAGCCGCTCGGCCGAAGCCCGGGTCAAAAATGCGGCGTCTCGGCCCGTTTCCAGGACGGTATGGCTGAACAGGAGGGCTGCGAGCACCGCGAAGGCCCGCACCACCAGCCCTCGTTCATCGGGCCGGACGTCCCGGAGCACGCCCACCACCTCACGGGTCCTACAGCCCCTGAGCGAACGCCGACAATGGCCCTCCGCGATTTCCGCAGCTCAGGAGTCTCGGACGGGGGCCAGGGTTCAAGAATCTCTGGCGAAGCGCCGTGTTCTCTGCAGAAGCTAACCCCGTGTTTTCGCCGGCGCTCGCCTGGATGGCCGTGATGGCTCCACCAGCCGATGGCCCCACCCTCAGCGCCGATCGACCGGGATTTTCCGAGAGTACCCGGTTGGTACCGAAGGGCTTCGCAGTCCTGGAGGCGGGAGCCATCTTGGCTCGGCCCGAGGGCGCGTCGACCTTGCAGGTCGGTTCATCCGTCCTGCGATGGGGGGCCCTTCGAGAGCTGGAGCTGCGGGTGATTCTTCCGAGTGTGGTCTGGAGCGACCGCACCGGCGCGGTCGACGCCACGGACTCGGGGCTCGGACTGAAGGTCGGGGCCAAAGGAGAGCGCTGGGCCTTGTCGGTGGTGCCCACCGTGTTCTTCCCGACGGGCTCCGACGGCGCCACGGCCCGGGAGGTGACGGGGCGGATCAACGCGAACGCCGAGGTGACCGTGCTGGACAGCTGGTACGCCGGGGCCGCGGGCTTCCTCGGCAGCACCACGGCCCCGGTCTCGAACGGCGTGGAGCAGCGCCTTTTCGGAGCCTGGGTCGTGCATTCGGGAGTGACCGTGGGACCGATACTCACCTTGTTTGGCCAGGTCTTCGCCCGCCGGGCCGAAGGTGAGCCGGAGTGGGGGGCGTTGGTCGGTGGGGGCGCCGTCGCCAGCCTCGGCCCGCGCTGGCAACTGGACTTCGAGCTGAACTTCGGGGCGAACGAGGCCGCCGAAGACATCACAACGAGCCTCGGGTTCGCCGTACTTTTCTGAGTGGCCGATGAGAGAACGAATCTACCGAATCATCTTCGAAGCCGAGACCCCGGCTGGAAAACTGTTCGATTTGGGTCTGCTGATCGCGATCGTGGGATCGATCGGCGTGGTCATGCTCGAGAGCGTGAACTCGATCGAAGCTCGCTACAGCGACCTCCTGATGCAAGTGGAGTGGGTGTTCACGATCCTGTTCACCCTGGAGTACGCCGTCCGTCTGTGGTCGTCTCCCAAGCCGGGCAAGTATGCTTTCAGCTTCTTCGGAGTCGTCGATCTGCTGGCGATTTTACCCACTTACGTGAGCTTGGTGATCCAGGGCAGCCAAGCGCTGGCGGTCATCCGCGGGATCCGTCTGCTCCGTGTCTTTCGAATTCTCAAGCTGGGCCGCTTTTTGGGCGAAGGCGAGATCCTGCTCCGGGCTCTGGCTGCTTCGCGCTTCAAGATCACCGTGTTCGTGGTTTCGGTCCTTTCGGGGGTCCTGATTTTGGGAACGACGATGTACATCATCGAAGGGGAAGACAATGGCTTTGCCAGTATTCCCGAAGGAATGTACTGGGCCATCGTCACTTTGACGACCGTGGGCTACGGCGACGTGGTGCCCTCGACCCCGCTCGGAAAGTTGGTGGCCTCGGCGATCATGATTTTGGGCTACGGCGTCATTGCGGTACCTACCGGCATCGTTTCCGCCGAAATCGCGACGGCAGCCCGCACTTACGCGAACAGTCGACACTGCGGAGGCTGTCAGCTCGAGGGGCACGCCCCCGACGCCGTCTTCTGCCGCCGATGCGCGCACCGCCTTTGACGAGGCGGCCTTTGGTCACGAAGGGGGGCAGGCCTGAGTGCCCTCGGGAAACACACGGGGATCGTTTGGATCGAAGCTCTGGAACTCCGTAAGACTGGGACAGTCCTGCAGGCAGGTATCGAAGTCCGGGTAGACGCCGGTACAGTTTTGGAGCACGGCGGTGCAGTAGGTCTGGCACGGGTCGGCTCCGCACTGCTCTTGGTTGTAGACCCGTCCGTGCCTGCAGTGGGTCGACGGGTTCTGAAGCGCGGGCGGCCCCACGTGCCACACCCGACACTGCACCGTGTCCAGGTCTTCGGACCAGTCGTCGTACCTGCCCTCGGAGTTCATCAAGCTGCAGACGGTCTGGCAGTCTGCCGGGCCCTCATAGATGGCGAAGGCGTCGGCACAGTGGGCTTCCGTGAGAAAGCAGTAGGTTTCGCACGCGGTGCCGCATCGGCCGTCGCTAGGATAGCTGGCGGCGTTGCACAGGCCATCGTCCCCGCCAGCCTCTTCGGCCTGCCGCGCGTACTTCAGTCGACACTCCCGAGAGTTGCGGTCCGCGTCGTCCGGTGCGGTGGGCAAGGTTGCGCACGAACTCAGGCAATTGCCCTCGTTGGGAAAGGCCTGGGGACAGGTCGCCAGCATGAGTTCGCAGTATTCCGGGCAGGCATTGGTCCCCCGACATTGGGTGGACTCGAGCAAGCTGGCCTCGGTGCATTGGCCTTCTTCCAAGAAAGTCAGCCGACAGGCGAGCGAGTCTCCGCTGCGGTCTCCGAATTCGCCTTGGATGAGCTCCGTTACCGGCTCGTCGCGGCAATCGGTCAAGCATACACCTTCGTCCGAATAGATGGACGGACAAGCCCGCAAGACTTCGGCGCAGTAGAGTTCACAGTCGATGGGGCACCCACCCGCATCGACCGAGAATTCGAAGCAGCGCTTCAGGTCGGGCGAGTCGATGCACGCCATGGCCAGCACGGCACCCGAGAGCAACGATAACGTGCGATTCAAAACTTCACCTGCAAGCCCGACGGGCTCAACGACACCGTTCCAACTCCACCAAAGTCCGGGCGCCCACTGCGAGACTGCTGCGTCACGAACAACACGGCGCTGGTTCCTGCCAGCGCAGTTCCCAAGCCGATGAACACGTAGGTGAGGGCCCGGTTCGTTTCGAATGCGCTGACCAGGTCATCCCGCTCGGCCGAGGCCAGCAGCGTCTCCGCTTCGTCCCGTTGGTCGACGGCGGTCACGCCGAAGCCGACGGCTGCAGAAAAGGCGAGCAAAGAGCCTCCCGCCGCGAGCCACGGTGCGGGGCGGAAGCGCCGGGGAGCGCCACCCGCCAGGGCCCGAGATGCAACGGCCTCCGGATCGCGCTCGAGACTGACCTGGAGCGTGAAGGGCTCTCCAGGCTCCACGTCGATGAACTCGGTCACCGCCACGTAGCCTGGATGACTCACGCGCACCGCGTAGCTTCCCGGTCGGACCCGCGTGCCGCGCCACGGGCAACTCGGTGTTCCTTGAGTCAGCCCCTCGATCTCGACGACGGATCCCACCGGGTCGCACGCCACCGACACGGTGGCGAACACCTTCGGCTCCAGGGCTTGAACGGCGCGAAACGCTCGCCGTTTTCGGTGGGCCGCGTCCGGGAGCTCGTTGTAGGATTCGTAGGCCTGAAGGGCTTGCTCCCAGCGCTCCAGCTTTTCCAGGCAACGGGCGATGTTGAAGCGAATGCTCGGGAGAGCCGGGTCTTCGGCCCGTTCGGCCAAACTTTCGGCCCGTCGCAGAGCTTCGAGGGCCTCCTCGTACTCACCCGCCGTGTAGTGACGGCTCGCTTCGTCCACCGCCGCCTGGGCCCGCTCGATGACCGACGCAGCCCGGACCGGTACGGCGGGGGCGAAAAGGGTGACCATGAGCATCCAAGGAATCGATCTGTGCACGTTCAAAACTCGGGAACTCTCAGCCGGGACGGCGCCGTTCGGTCGGGAGGAGGCTTCGCTTTGGGGGAATCGGCGGGAATCCGGCGGCGCGTCCGGCGCCGTGAGGACGCCCGGTCCGAACTCCGATCGCGGGCTCGGTCCAAAGCGCGCTGGTCGGCCCGAGACCCCGGCTCGGGGGTGGGACCTCGGCGGGATGCACCCAACCCCCTCGGCTCGGCAGCCGCCCCGGCGGACCCGCCCGCCGATTCGGAACCGGAACGGGTTTCATTCGTCCCTTCGGCCCCCACGGCCCTGGTCGCAGGCCTGGGGCTGGAGGGTCCGGCCGCGGCCCGGGAGGTCCCGGCCTTCTTCGCGGCCGGGTCGGCCGGAGCGGATTCGGCCCCGGACCCAGCGGCCGAACCGGCAGCGGGCACCGCTTTGGAGGGCAGCACCCCGTCGATCGGCCGCCCTTCGCCCGCAGCCCCGGCCTTCGAGTTCGAGCCGGGAGCCTCCAACGGAATGCTGACCACCCCGTCCGTCTGCCCGGCCGAGCCCCACCAAACCCCGAGGCCAGCCAGCAGCACCAAGGCGGCCGCCGCCCAAAAGGTCCGGCGTGGACGCCCCACGGCCACAGACAGCGGCGCCCGAAGGGCCCGGCTCCACGACTCTCCTCCCGCCGTGGCGCTTCCCGATGCCGCAGCCCTCGGGTGGACCTCAAAACCCTGCCCCGTTCCGCAGGCGGTCCCGCGCCCGGACCCGGAGCCGATCCGACCCCCGACACCGACCGGGGCCCCATCCCCGGACCTCGCCGGCGCCGACCCGGTCCCCGAGGGATCCGACCCGGTCCCAAGCCCAGGCCCGGCGGAAGCCGACCCCGTGCCCAAGCCGGCCCCCGGCCCGGACCCGGACATGGCCCCCGGCCTGGCTCCGGAACCGACCCGAATCTCCTGGCGCCCTTGCCCCTGCTCCCGGCCGGAAGGAATTTCGTTTCCGGAACCGACCGGAAGGAACCGAGATGCCCCGTCCAACCCCGGATAGATCGCCAAAATGCCCCGGCGCATCTGTTCCGCGCTCGAAAAGCGGTCTTCGGGACGTTTTTCCAAAGCCTTCGCCACCACCCTCTGCAGGGCCTCGGGCAAGTCGAGAGCCGGGTCCAAGGGCCCCGGCGGCGTGGAGCAGTGGGCCAACAGCGTATCGATGGCCGATTTTCGAGCGAATGGATTCTTTCCAGCGAGGAGCGTGTAGGCCACCACGCCGAGCGAATACAGGTCCGATCGAGCGTCGATGCCTTCCTTGGCCCGAGCTTGCTCCGGCGACATGTACTCGGGCGTTCCCACCAGCATACCCTGTTTCGTTCGAACGGAGTCGGCATCTGCATCGGCGTTGGTAACCTTGGCGATCCCGAAATCCAACAAGCGAATCCGCCGACTTCCGTCGGGCCGCTCCACCACCATGACGTTGGCAGGCTTGATGTCGCGGTGCACCAAACCCCGTTCGTGCGCCTCGCCCAAAGCACCGAGCAGTTGCACCAACACGAACGCCACCCACGCCGGATCGGAGGGTCCCTCCTCCAGGCAGCGGTCCAGCGTGTGCCCCTCGACCAATTCGAAAACGCAATACAGCCCCCCCTCCGCATCTCCGTAGTCGAACAAAGTGACCACGGTCGGGTCGTCGAGGTTTGCCACGGCGCGGGCTTCTCGAAAGAAGCGGGCGCGGACCTCCGGATCTCGGCTGTGCTGGGAATGAATGAGCTTGACGGCCACCTCCCGCCCGACCGGTTGCTGAACCGCGCGATACACGGTGCCGAATCCTCCCGAACCCAGAACGCCGACCACGTCGTACTTGTGGGCGAGGCGGGTCCCGAGTACCGGGTCGCTCGGCAGCGTACGCAGACATTCCGTGTGGACCAGGAGTCCGTCGCAAGTTGGGCATCGCGTCCCGGGGGAGACGTCCCGTCCTGCCGGGCCACAAGATGGGCAGGTCCATTCTCGGGAACGGCTTGGATCGCTGGAGGAGGTCAAAGGGGGCCCGTGCTGGAGATAACGCGGGCGGGCGATGGGCGACAATCCCCGAGCCGATTCGACGGCCGGAAAAACTCCACCGCCGGCGGGAGGATCACCCGGCTCAAACGCCTCACGGTCTCAATCGCCGGACGTGGGTGCGGCCTGCGGGGCGCCGGACCCCGCAGCCCCGAGCTGGAAATCGACCTCTTCCAGGCGTTCGACCACGCCATCGACCCCCAGGAACAGGCCATAGTTGAAGCCACCGGTCCCTCGGTTCGGAAAGCGACCGCTCCCCGCGTCTTTCGTCACGACGCGGCTGGCCACCAACGACACGGTGCCTCCGTCGACCAGCACCAGCCCGGCTACGGGGCCCCCCGAACCGCCGCCGCCC
>DAPKRQ010000113.1:0-7753 GCA_031800475.1 Myxococcales bacterium LLY-WYZ-16_1 | reverse complement strand
GCTGAGCGCCCCGGCGAATCGGCTCAGGCCACCGGGCCGGCTGAGCGCCCCGGCGAATCGGCTCAGGCCACCGGGCTGGCCTAGCGCCCCGGCGAATCGGCTCAGGCCACCGGGCCGGCTGAACGCCCCGCCGAATCGGCTCAGGCCACCGGGCCGGCTGAACGCCCCGCCGAATCGGCTCGCATTCGAGACGGCGACCGCTGGAACTCGAAGAGCCTGCGCTTCATTCGCGGGGCGGTCCACACCGGGACTCAGTCGACAGGTCGGGACACCGAGGGGATTGCGGAAGAAAGGACTTGAACCTTCACGGGCTTTCGCCCACAGAAACCTGAATCCTGCGCGTCTACCAATTCCGCCACTTCCGCGAGGGAGCCGGGGAGTTAGAGACTCGGGCTTCGGGTGTCAAGCGGTACCGCCCGTGGCGACCGCGGGCAGAATCGAGAATCGCCCCATTTTTGTGTTGGAGGGGGCAGCGGTGCCGCGCTAGCACCCGACCCGGGGGACGGGTTTCTGTACGCAGGCCCACCCCGGGAGTTTCCCGTAGTGCTCGTCGTAACTGGACCCCCGCGAAGCGGCACCTCTTTGGTTTGCAACCTCCTGCAGGGCCTCGGATGCGATTTCGGCCCAGAAGAGAAATTGATTCCGGGCAATCGATGGAACGAGCTCGGTTATTTCGAAAACACCGACATCGTGGCCATGAACCACCAGCTGATCCTGGGGTCATGGGTCGACTCGGAACCTTGGACCGTCTCGGTGTGGCCGGACAGCCGCATCGAGCGGCTGCGACGACTGGTGGTTCTGGCCCTGGGCCGCGCCACCATGACCAAACGGAACATTCAGCGGCGTTCCCGCAAAAAATACGAACGGCTCGAGGCGCTCCAGGCCCAGTATGCTGACTGCACGGTGAAAGACCCGCGGTTCTGCTTCACCCTGCCCGCTTGGGGCGACTCGGTGAAGGGCGTGCTGTTCTGCATTCGTCACCCGCGCGAGATCGCCGATTCCATGGCAGCCCAGTCTGGGTTCTCTCGCGCGATAGGCTACTACGCCTACCACCGATGGACCCGGTGGTTCTTTCGACACGATCACCCGTACCCAGTCAGTTGGGTGGATTACAATCGACTGATCAGCCAAGAGGGATTCGAAGGCGAGATGCGCCGCCTGTACGCGTTCATGGGACGGCCGTTCGATCCCGACGAAGCCCGAGCCGTCCAGGCGCGCACGGTACGGACCGACCTTCATCACAACCGAGCAGACCTGAGAGATCTTCCGTTTCCGGTCCGATGGGCCTACGAAGACCTGCTTCGCCGGCACCGCGAGTCCGAGCCGATCGCCGACGTGGAGCCGCTGCGATCCGACCGCTCGTCGGGGCGACGAGCCGACACCATCCAGGGTCCCGACGCTGGGTCGGCGATCCCGCGACCGGTCTCGGGCGGAAGCGGTCGCGCCGGCTGAGTCCCCCGCTCGACCGATGGCTCCACGTTCGGGCCGCAAAGGACGACCATGGTCTGTCCCCTTGGTCCTCAACTCGTCCGGTAGCGCTGCAGCTCGTTCTCGAGATCCCGGATCGAGGCGTCGACCCGCTTCAGCACCACGTCGAGCTCGGGCTTGCCCAGGTTTTCAGCATCCAGGGCAGAGGACAGGGAACTCGCCAGCGGAAAGAGCTCGTTGTGGAGGAGCTCCTGCATTCGCTGCAGCATCTCCAGCACCTGTTCCCGATCCACGGCCGTGATTGTAGTACACGACGGTTCACTTTGAAAGAATGGAGACGGCATCGGACGAACGACCGAGGGTCCGAACCGTCGCGCCAGAGCAACATGTCGTCGTGGGCTCCGTCGCAGCCACCCCGAAGCTGTCGAAGCTCTCTGCGGAGGGGCCCCTACGGCGCCGCCCGGAGACCCCCAAAGTCGCCCAATCCACTTCTTCGAGTCCGGTGTGGCCCGAGACCCAGCTTGCGGATCGATGGCAGTCTCGCCGCATCGAGCTGGGGCCACCGGGGCGAGACCTGGTGCCTCTATGGACCGTCGGGCCCGAGGTCAGCGGTCGCCTGGTGGGTGGCGACCGGCGATTGTACCCGCCTCAGGCTTCCCTGCGCACCCTCCCGGCGGTGAAGGCCGCGGACCGGGACCACGAGGTGCCGCCTTCGCAGCGGGTGGATCTGATTCACATCAATGGAATCGAGACGGTCGCCGAAAAACAATTCGGGGACATGCAGGCCCTGGCGAACGGCCTTTCGGAATCCGGAGGCATGCAGGCCGAGGTGCGGGGCATTCACAACGGCACCGACGGCCTTTTGAACGATTTGTGGCGCGCCACCAAAGACCGGATGGGCCACGGAACGAACCCGCCGCTCGAGACCGTGAAGAACAAGATCCTCGACCGCGTCCGGGCCGGAGAACCCGTCAACCTGATGGTCCACAGCCACGGTGCGATTCTCGCCGCCCGGGCCTTGCGAGAGGCCAAGCTGGCGCTCCAGATGGAGGGCGGCCACAGCCGGGATGAGGCGGAGCAGATGTTGGCGGAGACCGTGCGGGTGGTCACAGCGGCCAGCGCGAACTGGGACTTTCCGGACGGCCCCCGGTACCTGCACCTGGTCAACACGATGGACGCAGTCGCCGTGACCTTGGGACTCGGTTCGGCGCCGGAGCTTCCACCGCCCGAGTCGGGGGGAGAAAGCTTGCGGGCCTTGGGCCAGGGGCTTGCCGCGTTGGGTCGGTGGGTGCGGGAAGCACGCAGCGGTGAGAAGGCACCGGTGTACGAGCCTGGTGCGGACCATCACGTTCTTTCGTTCGAGACCCACGGCGGAGCGACGAAGGACTTGGTGTTTCACAACCACGCCTTCCGACAAGCCTACTTGCCAAAGATCGAAGCGATACGTGCAGAACTAATGGGTACCGAAGCAGTTGGGGGATTCTTTTTGAGCGCGGATCAAAGGGCTTCATGGGCGCCGGCGGGTCAGGTTTCGTGAGAACAACTGCCCTTTCCCAGCCCGATGGCTCCGGGTGCGTATCGCTCGGCATGACAACATCATCGATCCGCTTCGCCCGACTCGGCTCGGTCGGACTCGGTTCATCGGAGCTCCAAAAAGAGCCCGGCTCGACCGTCGCCCACATCCCGTCCCTTTCCTAGGTCTGGGCCCGGCGGCGCAGGTCGGCCAGGTGCTCGAACAAGCGCACGACCTCGGCCGGGCCCCCCACCCGACAGCGGGCGCGGGTCGGCCCGGGTCCGACCTTGATACCCAGATCATTCGCTTCGAGGGATGCAAATCCTTCCTCGTCGGTCACGTCATCACCCACGAACAGCACGTGGGTTGCGTCGAGCTGCATACGGAGCCGCCGCAAAGCAGCCCCCTTGCTGCCGTCTACCACCGCCAGCTCTATGACCTTCTTGCCGTCTCGTACGAAGATACCTTTCGCCTGCGCGGGCCCCTCCAAGACCCTTTGCACGGCCTCGCCAGCTTGCTCCGCATCGGCGTTTCGGTAGTGAAAGGCCGCCCCTGCCGGCTTTACTTCAACCACCGCACCCGGCAGGTTGGCGGCAATGCGATGAAGGTCAGCCAGCAGGCGGGCCTTGTTGGCGGCCCGCTCCGGATCGAGGTCGACGGGCCCATCGAATTCCACCCCGTGGGAGCCCACGCGATGCACGTTGGGTGGGAACGCCGCCAAGGCATCCAGGGCAGCGAGGGCCCGTCCGGACACCACGGCTACAGAGGTCTCGGGGAGTGCTGCCACGGCTTGCAAGGCGTCGATGGCGCCAGGTGTCGGAAAAGCGTGGTCCGCGTGGGCCACGATGGGAGCCAGCGTGCCGTCGTAGTCCGAAGCCACCAAAAGCCGAGGGGCGCAGGCCAAGGTCGCGACGGCCTGTTCGAGGGCGGAGTCGAAGCTCATCGGTGGGCCTCCAGGGTCCCTAGGAACTCCGACGCCCAGTCGAACACCGAGTGCTTGGCAACCGCCTGGTGCATGCGGCGCATGCGCCGGCGGCGCTCGGAGGGAGCCATGGTGAGTGCGGTCTGAATCGCTTCCATGACCCCTTGGGTGTCGTGGGGGTTCACGTGGATGGCGTTCTTGAGCTCGGCGGCGGCACCGGCAAATTCGCTCAAAACGAGGACGCCGTCTCCGTCCGCGTGGCAGGCTACGTATTCCTTGGCCACCAGGTTCATGCCGTCTCTGAGGGGCGTCACCATCATGACGTCCGAGACTCGGTAGAGGGCCACCATTTCGTCGAAGGGCAGCGTCTTGTGCAGGTAGTGCACCGCGACTCGGCCGATGGCGGAAAAGCTACCGTTGATCTCTCCGATGGTTTGCTCGATGCGATCCTTTTCTTGCTGGTAGAAATCCAAGGACTCGCGGCTCGGCGTCGCGACCTGCACCATCACGATGTCGTCCAGGCTCGCGTGGCCGTGCTCGATGAGCTCTCGGTATGCTTTCAGGCGAATATCGATCCCCTTGGTGTAATCGAGTCGATCGATGCCGAGCAAAATCCGCCGGTCTTCGCCGATGCGCTTGCGCAAAGCGCGGATCTTTTGCTCGGTTTCGGGACTCGCCGCTGCTTTTTGAAAGCGGTCGAAGTCGATCGAGATCGGAAAGTGGGCGTGCAGAACGGTCCGACCATCGACCTGAAGGTGGTTTCCTTTGCCCCGTCCCACTCCATAGCGTCGAACGAGGCGGCCAAAGTTCTGGGAGCCGCCTTCGGTCTGAAAGCCGACCAAGTCGGCACCGCACATGCCCTCGAGGACCTGTTTTCGCCAGGGTAGCTGAGCGAAGAGCTCTGTCGGAGGCAGAGGAATGTGCAAAAAGAAGCCGATCTTCAGGTCGGGCCGGAGCTTTCGGAGCATGCCGGGAACTAGCTGCAAGTGGTAGTCGTGAACCCAGACGACTCCACCCTTGGCCGCCACGCCGGCCGTGACTTCGGCGAAGCGTTGATTTACCGCCACGTACTTGCGCCACCAATGCCGATGATAGCGCGGGGGTCGCACGCAGTCGTGGTACAGCGGCCACAGCGTGTCGTTCGAAAAGCCCAGGTAGTAGTCGTCGATCTCTTCTTTGGAAAGAGAGACAGGCACGTTTCGGATCTGTGCGTGGTCGAAGGGGGCGGGGGCCTTGCCCGGAATGCCCGTCCAGCCGACCCAAGTGCCGCGACGCTCCACCAAGAAGGGCGTCAGGGCCGACACCAACCCGCCGGGACTGATCTCCCAACTGGAGCGCCCCTTCTTTCGGACCCTGCGGACCGGAAGCCGATTGGCGACGACGACGAAATCACCAGCCTTCGCCATCGGGGTGCACGTCCTCCGAAAGGCCCCCCGGGGGCAAGTCCGAGCCGGGGATTTCGGACGGGTTGGGACCGGGAGGCTCTGAGCTTGGTGAAGGCTCGAATCGGCGGCGCTCCAGGCGGCGGGCACATGGCCGTTGGCGCGGCCCCCGCCCCACGTGGGGCCGCCCCCCCGCGAATTTCATTTCGCCGGCAGCATGGGACCGAGGGGCACACGGTACACGACGCGCGCTCGAGGAATGGGCCCACCGAAGGCGCGGCCCCCGCCCCACGTGGGGCGAAACTCCTTTCTCATTCGCGGGGGCGACACCCTCGAAACGCCCCGGGCGGAGCCGGCGGCACAGAGCCACGCCCCGGCCGAATCCCGGGATACACCCGTCCGGCTGGTGGGGGCCGGCGCCTGGTTCAGTACCGCATGTGAAGCACGATCTCCCGATCGGCCCGAAGCCGGAACGCTGCGGCCTCGAACGACGGGGGCCCCAGCGTCCCCTTCGCGTCGTTCGAAGCCCCGTAGCCCTCGGACGGAGCCCCGAACAGCCCCCGTTGCAGCTTGCCGTCGTCGTTTTCGTCGTGGTGTACGGCCACCGCATATCGCCCCGGCGGCACCCGCTCGAATCGGCACACGGTCTCGTCCCCCGCGTCGGGAGTCTGGGTCTTTCGAAACGCCCGATCTGCGTCCATCGGAAACCCCCTCTTCGACGCGAACAACGCGCACCGAACCATTCCCCCCACGGCGCGGGTCGCCCGAACTCGCACCCTCAACGTCGCGCGCGGCACCTCGGAACTCTTCGCCTCGGAACTCTTCGCCTCGGAACTCTTCGCCTCGGAACTCGCCGCCTCGGAACTCGCCGCCTCGGAACCGGCCGCCTCGGAACCGGCCGCCTCGGAACCCGCCGCCTCGGAACCCGCCGCCTCGGAACCCGCCGCGTCGGAACCCGCCGCCTCGGAACCCGCCGCGACCGCCACGCCCGTCCCGTCACCGGCACTCGCTGTCCGGGCCTCTCCTCCAACGACCCAGCCGCACGCCACCATGAACCCGAGGCCGGCACCGCCGAGAGCGCCAAGAGCCCGATGCGAAAGCGCGTACCTTGGGGCCCGTGCCCTCCGAAGTCTCATGGAGCAACCTTGCGGACAGAACCTTCCGTTCGTCAGCCAAAGCCCCACATGAAAAATGGGCTTCCAACTCCATCCCATGGATCGGTGCGGCCCGACGAACCGCAGTTCTCGACCACCCAGACTACCTCGACGAAGCCGACGCCCGGGCCCCTCCCCGTTGCCTCTGGTGAAAGAATTTCGTTCCCTTCTGGCGTCGAGCGCAATGGGTCATCCCGCTTGGCATCGCGGGCATCGATGGTGGCGACGTCGATCACGACCTCGATCCTGCTCTCATTTGGCCCTTTGTTCGAAGTGGAGTATGACTGCGAATGCGCCGAGGCGGTCGGCGGTGTTCGAGACCGTCAGGCTCCGCACCCGACCTTCACGTGGGTCTGCGTCTCATCGAGTTGTCCCAGGCCGGTCTCGGGGCCCCAACCCGAGGGCGCAGCGACGGCGAGTCCGAGAACCACGAGTGCAACGCTGCTTTCGTTCATTTTCGGTACCTCCTTCCCGGGTTCGACGGAACCGCGCGGGCGGCCCCTGGGGGGTTCAACGTCTCGAACCCCACCCGGGTGTTCCCAGCTAACGAACGTTCGCCGCTGTCTTTTTCACAGTGGTGTCGATGAGAGATTGCGGTTAGGGCCTGGGGCGTGGCGCGCTCAGGGGTCCAGGCGACCGCACGAAACGCAGCCCGGGCCCTGCTGGCCCTGGCCCTGTCGGTCGGGCTGTTGGCCTGGGCATTCCACGACGTGAAGCTCAGTGAGCTCGGGGAACAGCTACGAACCACGAGCGTTGGGGTATGTCTGCTGTACCTCGCCACCCACCTGGCCGTGCACGGGCTCCGGGTCGTGCGCTGGGGCCTGCTCGTGAAGCCTCTGGGCCCCATCTCGAACCGGGCCATCTTCGCGGCGGCGAGCGTGGGGCTCCCCGCCACCTTCTTTTTGCCCTTGCGGCTCGGGGAGTTCGTGCGGCCGGCCATGGCTGCCCGGTCCGGGCTCACCTTTACCGGAACCTTCGCGAGCGTGGTGGTGGAGCGGATCGCCGACGGCCTGGTGAACGTGGGTCTGTTTTTCACCCTGCTGGCCCTGCTTCCGTCCGACGTGGCGGTCGAAGTGCGGCGGCTGTCGTGGGTGGCGCTGGTTTTCTTTGGGGGCGGTCTCGTGGCCCTCGGCGCGGGCTACTACGCCCGGGATGTGTTCCTGAAGGTGGTGTCGCGCCTGCTGCGGCCCTTGAGCCCGACGTTGGCGGGCCGGGTGGTGGGCCTGCTGTCCACCTTTTTGGAAGGACTTCGGGCCGTAGGGAGCCCGGGCCGACTGGCCGGCTTTGCCGCCCTGTCGCTGGTATACTGGGGCGTGCTCGGCTGGGCGACCCACCTGCTGGCGGCGTCCTACGC
>DAPKRQ010000112.1:0-1691 GCA_031800475.1 Myxococcales bacterium LLY-WYZ-16_1 | reverse complement strand
TCGTCGGACTCGTGTAATACTGGGGGTACTGGGGTCGGATCGCGTTCACATGCACCTTATCTCCGGCCTCCACGTCCGGGAGAGCTTCCGGATCGCGCACGTCGTAACCGGTCCGGTCGCCGAACGACACCAAATCGTCGTTACTGCGCTCCATGTTCACGAAGCGCTCAAGGCGGATGTCGTAGTGTCGACTTCCCCCCGGGAATGATGTCCCGCTGCCGCGCACGTGCCGCGCCCACAGGTCATCAAAGTGGGTTGTCTCCGGAAGCATGGCCGTCTCGAATTCCAGGTGGTACTGCAGCAGACTCACGAATCCGGAGCCGGACTCACTATCTTCGTCACCTGTGATCCACGGCTCGTCCTTCAGCGGGTGGCCGCGACCGAGTTCCTTCTTCGCGTCGGACCGAAGCTGTTTCAGGAGATCACTCCGAACGTCTTCCGGGAAGTGCCAGCCGAGGGCATTTTCGAGGAGACCGTACAGCATTGCCTCGGTCGGTGCCGGTTGACTGCGGTAGTAGGTCCCCGGCTGGGCGGTCGACATCGACAGCGGGGCAAGGGCCTCGATCGTGAGGGTGGCATGCGTATCCAGCTCGGGCGGTTCGAGAAAGAAGGACAGGTCGAGCGTCGGTTCAGGCATCATAACACGAGCAGTTGATGTGCAGGTCGTTCGATCGGCAGATGCAGGTGTGCTTTACTTCACCGCCCCAAACCCGCTTCCGGTCAGCTCGCCCACGCCGACATTCCAGGCGAAGCGGACGGCCTGTTCGCTCCCTTCCACAATGACCGGGCAGAGGCTGCCCTTGTGCTTCACGGCATGGCCGCCTTTCTCGATGGTGGCGAGCTTCGTTCGGGCGCCGTCGTACCCGTGGTCGAACCGAACCCGAACTGCGTCCGCCTCCTCCAGACCCGCACTCTCCATTTTCATCCGCAGGGTGTGCGTGAGGGCCTTGTCGGCGCGGGGGTCGTCGTACAGCAAATACTCCCGGGACCCGTCCTCCCGGCCGCGCCGGGCCAGAACCGGCGCATCGACCTTGAAGAGGTAGCGATCGGAAAAGGCGGGCGTGGTCTGCGCTTCCGCCTCGACCACCCGCATCCCGGCGAAGACCGACGGGTCTTGCAGAATGCCGTTCTGCACGGCCTGCGCTGCGCGCTCATCGTGGAAACTGAGGCGCCAGCGCGCCCCCTCCGGAAACGCGAGGGCTCCGTCGCGGGCGGTCCCCCCGTTGAGCCAACCGAAGCTATAGAGGCTGATTCCGTCGTGCCAGTCGTTGTCGGCCCCCAGCCACTTGTGGAGGGTGCCGGTCAAGCGATGCAGGTGGTTGAAGGAAACCGGTTCATCGTTCGGAGAGAGGGTCAGATTCAGTCGCATGAGCGTGGTCGGTTTGGTGGAAAACCCGTTCGGGTGCGATTGAGAATGCAGCCGGTTCGTGCACGGAAAATCCGGTTGGGGGCGAAGACGTTAGGAGTCGCTCGCCTGCAGCCACCGGTCATCCGGCGGGGTGTCGTAGCGGGTGGCGATCTGAAGGGCCGCAGCCCGTAGGATCTGGCGAAGAGCGGGCGGGCTTTCGACCTCGGCATCGCCGGCGAAGCTGAGAACCCAGCGGGCAAGTCCGTGCAGATGCGCAGACGCGCCCATGAGATAGAGCGTCCCGTCCGCCCGGGCGATAAGCAGGGGCCGCTCGCTCCAGATC
>DAPKRQ010000111.1:0-45287 GCA_031800475.1 Myxococcales bacterium LLY-WYZ-16_1 | reverse complement strand
ACCGCCAAGGGGGTGGTGTTCATGACCCTCGAGGACGAGGACGGCCAGATGAACCTGGTGGTCTTTCCGAAGACCTATGCCCGCTGGCGGACCGTGGCTCGGGATGCGATTTTGCTGGTGGCGGTGGGCAAGGTCGAGCGCCGCCACCGGGTGACCAACCTGATCGTGGACCGGTTCGAGCCCATGCCCGGGCCCCGCCCGGAACGGTCGGTCTCTCGGGATTTCTTCGACGGCCGCTCCTGACACGCCGCCGCCGGGTTCGGACCGTCGTCCGGAGTGCGGGCGCTCTCTTCGCGGGCTTTGTTCTTCCGAACTCCACCGATCCGCGCGACACTCGCCCGACGCCATGGAAGGAAAGTCCGAAGCGGAAACGCAGGGCGTTCGGGTGCGGGTCCAGTCCAAGTTCCTGCCGGACCAGTCGGCCCCGCAATCGGGTCGCTACGTCTTTGCCTACACCGTACAGATCCTGAACGAAGGCACCGAAACGGTGCAGCTCAAGACCCGGCACTGGGTGATCACGGACGGCAACGGCCGGGTCGAAGAAGTGCGCGGCGAGGGCGTCGTCGGCGAAAAGCCGGTGCTCGCACCCAGCCAGTCGTTCGAGTATACCTCCGGCTGCATCTTGCGAACGCCGTGGGGCACGATGCACGGCACCTACCAGATGTACCGCCCCGACGGCTCGCACTTCGACGCGGTCATTTCGCCGTTCTTGTTGGCCACGCCGTATGCGTCTCCGAGCGGACCGGCTTCTTGAGCTGGCCGTCGGACTCGCCGTCGCCGCGTGCGGCGACGACTGTGAGATTACGGCGCCGGTCTTGAAGGGCGAGGCATGCACGCCCGAAGCCGAGCGCCGTTTCGTGTGGCAAGTGACCCGGTCCCATCACCTGTTCGCCGACCGGCTGGCCGACGTGGACCCGAACGATTTCGAGACGCCCCGCCAGGTGCTCGACGCCCTGGTCGCGCCGATCCCCGAAGACCGGTTCAGCTTCATCGCGTCGGCCTCTGGGGAGGTGCGATTTTTCGTCGAAGGCCAGACCCTCGGCTACGGACTGTCTGTCGGCGTCCGAGGCGATGAGGTGCGGGTGCTCGACGTCTTGGGACAGGCCCAGGGCGATGCGCCGAGTTCGGCGGCGCGGGCCGGCATCGAGCGGGGCGATCGGATCGAGGCTGTGGATGGCGAACCGGTCCAGATTCTGTTGGCCGAAGACCGCTTTTCCGAGGCCCTCGGTCCCTACGAGCCAGGAACCCGGCACCGCGTGTCGATCCGCGACCGAAGCGGCGACACCCGGACCGTCGACCTCGAGATCGATTTCTTCGCCATCGTGCCGGTTCCGGTGGTGCAGGTGCTCGACCGAAGCGAAGGCCCGGTCGGGTACCTGGTGCTCCGAAACTTCACGGAGCCGGCCGATGTACAGCTCGAAGCGGCCGCGGCCCGATTCGAAGAAGCCGGTGTGGAGCGCTTGGTCCTGGACCTTCGCTACAACGGGGGCGGGCTCATCTCCACGGCGAACCTGTTGGGGGATCTGCTGGTGGGCCCTCGGGGACCGCGCCGGGTGTGGACCCGAAGCGTGTTCAATGCCCGAAACGCCGGATGCAACCGGCCCGAGCTGCTCCAGGAGCGCCCGGCCAGCCTGCGGCGGCTCCGCGAACTGGTCGTGCTGACCCTGCCCGGCACGGCGTCGGCGTCCGAGCTGGTGGTGAACAGCTTGAAGCCTTGGGTCCAGACCCACACGGTGGGGCGCACCACCTTCGGAAAGCCGGTCGGACAGCTCGGCTTCGGCTTTTGCGAGGCGGTACTGCGGCCGATCACGTTCCGCATCGTGAACGCCGACGGAGAGGGTGACTATTTCGAAGGGATCGCGCCGGACTGCCGGGTCGACGACGATCCCACCCGCCCGTTCGCAGACGTGCAGGAGGGCATGTTGCAAGCTGCTCTGTCCGTCCTCGAAGAAGGCGAGTGCCCCGGGCAGCAGCCCAAGGGTCGAGCTCGCGAAAGGGCCGATCTGCAGTGGCGTGCGCTCGAGCGACCCGACGCGCCCGAACGGATTCGGAGGATCTGGTGACGTGACGGCCTTGGTCCAGATCGCCGAAGAGCTCCGGGACGCGGTGTCGGGGCTCGCATTCTCGGCACCGGTTACCCACGTCTACAATCCTCTGCAGTATGCCTGGGCGCCCCATCGCGACTACTTGCAGCGGTGGGGGCGGGGTCGAAAAGAGGCGGTGCTGGTGGGCATGAACCCCGGCCCCTGGGGTATGGCTCAAACCGGTGTCCCATTCGGCGAGGTGTCGCTGGTCCGGGATTGGATCGGTGTTCGAGGCCAAGTGGATCGCCCGGAGCTGGAGCATCCAAAGCGTCCGGTGACCGGGTTTTCGTGTGGGCGTTCGGAGGTGAGCGGCGCCCGCCTGTGGGGGTGGGCGCGGTCTCGTTTCGAACGACCCGAGCGCTTTTTCGAGCGTTTCTTCGTTCTGAACTTCTGCCCGCTGGTGTTCATGGAGGCTTCTGGACGAAACCGCACGCCGGACAAGTTGCCTGCCGCCGAGCAGAAGGCGCTGCTCGGACCTTGCCGGAAAGCGCTCCGTCGCGCGCTGGCGGAGCTGTCCCCCCGCTTCGCCATCGGCGTGGGGGCCTACGCGGAGGGCCAGCTCGCTCGGACCCCCGTGCCCGACGGGTGTGAGGTGGGTCGGATTTTGCACCCCAGCCCCGCCAGCCCCTCGGCCAACAAGGACTGGGCGGGCAGCGCCGAGCGGCAGCTGCGGTCCCTGGGCCTGAAGCTGCCCTGAACGGGCGGGTGCGAGGGCCCGGCGACCCGCTTTGCGCGGCCCGAGGCCGAGTCGGCGGAGCGTTCGATGGGGTTTCAGCCGGTCTGCCGAGGACGGTGCGGGCCGGCGGGGGTTTGGCCACCATGGATCCGGGGTGTCCCGCCGGGACGCGGGGCCGGTCGATCGGGTAGCGTCGAACCATGTGTTCGATCTTCGGGCTCATGAACCTGAACGAGCCGGCGCGGTTTCGCGACATGGCGCTCGCTGCGTCGCGCAAGCAACGCCATCGGGGCCCGGACTGGAGTGGGCTGTGGACCGGCCGGTCGGCGATCCTCGCCCACGAGCGGCTTTCCATCGTCGATGTGGAGCACGGTGCCCAGCCTTTGGTGGCTCCGGAAAGCCAGCTTGCCTTGGCCGTGAACGGGGAGATCTACAACCACCGAGAGCTGCGTCACGGATTGGCCGATCACCCTTTTCGAACCGGGTCGGATTGCGAGGTGATCCTGCCCTTGTACGAGCGGGAACGGCCCGAAGACTTTTTAAATCGTCTCAACGGAATATTTGCTTTCGTTTTGGTGGATGATCGCCGCGAAACTTTCTTGGTGGCTCGAGATCCGATCGGCGTGATCCCGCTGTACTGGGGGCGGGACGCCGAAGGACGGTGGGTGTTCGGATCGGAGCTGAAGGCGCTGGTGGGGATCTGCGATCGGATCGAAGACTTTCCACCGGGACACTACCTGGACGGCCGAGACGGGGAGTTTCGGCCCTACCATCAGCCCGGATGGCAAAACTACGACGCGGTTCGGGGCCTTCCGGCCGACCCGGAGCGATTGCGTCACGCCCTGACCGACGCGGTCCAGCGCCAGCTGATGGGCGACGTGCCCTATGGTGCGCTGCTGTCCGGGGGGCTGGATTCGTCATTGATCGCTTCGATCGCCCACCGCTTTTCGGAGCGCCGGGTGGAGACCGGTGGGCGGGAGCGGGCGTGGTGGCCTCGCCTGCACACTTTCGCCATTGGGCTGCGAGGATCGCCGGATTTGGACAAGGCCCGGGAGGCGGCGGAGTTTCTCGGGACCGTTCACCACGGCTTTCGGTACTCGGTCCAGGAGGGGATCGATGCCCTGCGGGACGTGATCCACCACATTGAAACCTTCGACGTCACGACGGTTCGGGCCTCCACACCGATGTTCCTCTTGGCGCGCCGGATCCGCTCCATGGGGATCAAGATGGTGCTGACCGGAGAGGGGTCGGACGAGATCTTCGGGGGCTATCTGTACTTTCACAAAGCACCGAGCGCACGGGCCTTTCACGAAGAGCTGGTCCGCAAGCTGAACCAACTCCACCGGTACGACTGCCTGCGGGCCAACAAGTCCATGGCCGCCTGGGGCGTTGAGGCTCGCGTCCCGTTCCTGGACCGGGAGTTCCTCGACGTGGCCATGTGGATGGACGCCGAGCACAAGCGCTGTGGGCCTGAGCGCCTCGAAAAGCACGTACTCCGAAGTGCCTTCGACGGGGCCCTCCCCGACGCGGTTTTGTGGCGGCAAAAGGAGCAGTTTTCCGACGGCGTCGGTTACGGCTGGATCGACGGGCTCAAGGACCACGCCGACGCCCGGGTCACCGACGCGGATCTCGCCCGAGCGGCATCAGATTTCCCCGAGGCTACCCCGACGACGAAAGAGGGCTTGCTGTACCGCCGCATCTTCGAAGAGCTTTTCGGAAGCGCGGCGGTTGCCACCGTGCCGAGTGGACCGAGCGTGGCCTGCTCGACGCCGGCGGCCCTGGAATGGGATGCCTCGTTTCGAGCGATGGCCGACCCATCGGGCCGGGCGGTGCGCGACGTGCATCAGGCCGGCTACGGCGCCGAGGCGCCCGGAAGCGAGGCGGACAGAGGCTGACGCACGGGACGCGCCCGACGGCGCGTGCGCTCGCTCGAGCGGTCGGGCGGCCCGGGGGGCCCGCTTTCGAATTCGGGCTCTTCGCTCAGTCGGAGCCCTGGCCCGCGGGCACCCGCCGGTGGTTGCCGTCGCACAGGGGCGCTCGGGCGGTGTGCTTGCACATGCAAAGGGCGTAGCGCTTCGGAGCCTCGACGACCCACTCCACCGGCTCGAACCCGGTGCCGGCGTGGGAACCGTCGCAAAACGGCTGGTTCTGGGACCGCCCGCAGGCGCACCAATGGTAGGTGCCCGGTTGCAGGTTCAGGACCCGGGGTGACGTGTCTGCGATGCGGGGGCTTGCGCTCATCGACCCAACCGGCCCCAAACGCGGTCCGCGATCAAGCCCGACCCGTGGCGCGACCGTCGTTCGCCCGCCTCACGGAGCGCGGCGTCGACCTTCCTCGATGATCTCCGCGGCCCGCCGTCGGCCCCCGTAGTCCCCGACCCGAGAGAATGCGCCCGGATCCGACGCCTTGTAGCGGGCGAAGAAGTCCCGCACCGCCGCCCGCTGCGCGGCGGACCATGCCGGTCTGCCGGCCCCGACCATCAGGATCTTCGGGTCCGGACCCTTCTCGTCGGCCATGTCGAGCACGTCGATGGGCACCGCCGAAATCCGGGTGCCCCGGGGCAGGGGCGGACCGGGCACCAGGACGTCGATCGGGTCCCCGTCCGGTCCGCGGGTCTTCGGCAGGAAGCCGTAGTTCGCCGGGTAGCCCCCGACCGATTCCGGCAGGGTTCGGTCGAGGACGAAACGGCCGTCTCGGTGTTCCCACTTCTTTCGCGACCCCGACGGGATCTCGATGACCACCTCCCACCGGATCGGCCCGTCCGGTCCGCTCCTCGGGGCCGCCCGCGGGCAGGCCACGGTGCTCGAAACCGCCATCGCCGCCAGGGCGGTTCCGGCTGCGTACCTCACGGGGCCTGTGCCCCCCGGGGTTGGACGCTCACGGAGACGGGCAAGGGGAGGCCGAACCGCAAAAGGAGGACGTCGGTCTCGCCGGTGCTTTCGAGTTCCGCCGGGCCGAAGCCCACCCGGCCGCCCAGGACCGCGGCCATGAACCGCTCCTCGCCCAGGCCGCCCGGGTCCAACAGCCCCCCGGGTACGGTCGCCATGGCGCCCCCGGTCGATAGCCCCGGGCCATTGCCCAGACGAAACCCGAAGCCGGCGGACCACGCGGGGCCGGAGCCGGCGGCGTCCAAATCGACGCCGAATCCGGTCAGTTCTCCGTCTTCGACGGAGCGGAGCTCGGCGGAGCCGGCCGCAAGGGTGCCCCGAAAGCTCCCGGTGGCCCATGCGCCACCGGTGGCGCGCAAGCTGATCCCGGTGACCAAGGCAGGACCGAGTCCTCCGCTGGCCCAGCCTCGCAGGGCGCGCCCGCCGGCGGTCGCGAGCTCCACAACGTACCCGTCGATCCCACCGCCGCTTTGCAGTTCGACCCGATCCACTTGGCGAGCTCCCGAAAACGACCCGCCTACCGCCACGCGGAACGGTCCGGCGTCGAGGGCGATCACGTCGATGGTACCACTCCCTTCGCCGAGGGTTCGAATCCACTGAAAGGAATACCCGGTCGGGCTGCCGGCGTTCGTTCGAATGCGGGCTACGAAGGGCTCGGGGCCTCCGCTTCCTTCCAAAATCTCTTCCATTGGACCGAACAGGCGATCTTCGAACTGTCCGGCCACCACCCAGCTCCCGGCGCTGGTACGCCCCAAGAGCACCTCGTCACTTCCGGGGCCGCCGAGTCCGGCGAGAAACTCCCGCCTTCCGTCCGGGCCGAAGGCGGCCAAAAAACCGTCGGTCCGGCCCCGGGCCCGGACCGTGGCCACCGGTCCGGAGCCGTCGGCGCGCAGGGGAATCGTCAGGTCGCGGGTGAACCGACCGGCCACGAAGGTGCGGCCGCTGTCGTCCACCTGCACCGACCGGATCTCGGTGGCGCCGGCACCTCCGAAGCGCCGGCCCCAGGCGGCCTCCGCACGGCCGGGCAGCCAGCGCGCCACGAAGCCGTCGACCCCCCCACCTTCGGTCGGCTCGAATTCCTGCCCGAAGGCCGAGAACGCCGGGCCCGAGACCGCGCCGGCCAGGGCCCAGCCTTGGGCGATGCCGCCCGCCAGGTCCATGCGCACCGCTTCGGCCCGTCCCAGGCCCAATCGCACGGTGTCGAGCCGCTGGCCGTCCGAATCCAACCGGAGCAGGTTGAAGCCGGCCCGCAGGCCGTCGGGACGCTCGGGCTCCCCCTGGGCCGAAGCCACCAGGACCCAAAACCCCTCGGCCATGGGCACCACCGCCCGCGGCACGTCGTCTCCCGGTCCGCCGGCGGCCCTCGCCCATCGAAGGGGCTGAGGCGGCGGGAGCAACTCGGCCACGGGGCTGCCCCCACAGGCGGCGGACCCCGCGGCGACGAGCCAGGCGGGCAGCGTGCCGCGCGCGAGCCGGGGTGCGAGGGCGCGAACGCCCATCAGTCCCAGTCCAAGATCGGCCAATTGCGGCGACGGGCCTGCCGGGCCAAGCGGGGGTCGGGGTTGACCACCCTGGGGTGGCCGACCGCTTCCAAGGCCGGAAGGTCCGCCATGGAGTCGGTGTAGAACGTGGCATCGTCGAGGGATTCCGCCCGGTCCGCCGCGAAGGCTTCGGCGTGGACCCGTTTGCCCGGGCCGTAGCACAGGGTGCCTTCTGGCTCGCCGGTGAAGCGCCCGTCCGCGTCCACTTCGAAACGGTTGCACAAGACGTCGTGGAGCCCCAGGTCGTCTCGTACGACTTCGCTCAAGTAGAGCGACGCCGATGTCAACAACACCAGGTGATCTCCTTGCTCGCGGTGGCGTTCGACCTCTCGGAGCGCTCGGTCTCGGTAGTGGCGCCGAACCTCCTTTTGGTAGAATTCTGCAACCCGCTCCCGCAGCTCGGATTCCTTCGATCCCTCCAGGGTTTGAATCGCAAAACGGATTCCCGCGTCGAGCCGAACGTAGCCAAGCTTGTAGGTGCCCAACATCAACGCGGCCCGGAGTGCGTGGCTGGTCCGGATCCGGCCGTTCCGGACCTCGTGACGCAGCCACAAGCTGCCGGAGTTCTTGCGGATCAGGGTCTTGTCGAAGTCGAAGAAGGCGATGGCCACGGCCCGAGCCTCAGGCCCCGTGGCGTGCCACGACCTTGGTGGTGATCCCGCCCCGCACGTAGAAGTCCCCCGCCACCTCCATGCGCCGGGGAGACACGGCAGCCACCAGGTCGTCCAAGATCCGATTGGTGACCGCTTCGTGAAAGTGCCCTTCGTCGCGGAAGGACCACAGGTACAGCTTCAGGGACTTGAGCTCCACGCAGTGCAGGTCCGGTACGTACCGGATGGTCAAGGTGGCGAAGTCCGGTTGCCCGGTCTTGGGGCACAAGCAGGTGAACTCGGGGCAGGTGAATTCGATTTCGTAGTCCCGCTCCGGCTTGGGGTTCGCGAACCGATCCAGCGTTTTCGACGCAGCCGTGCTCACCGGCTCACAGCTAGCGGGGACGGAGGCTCCCGCCAAGCGAATCCGCGGCAGTCCTTGTCCGGGCCCCTTCCGTGGGGCAGGCTCAACCCTCGTGGTCGAAGCGCCCCGCCTCAGCTACCGGGAGCTCACGGTCCGTCAGGCGGAGCAGATCGTGGACCTTTTGGGTCCCTGGCTGACCGAAGCCCGCCGAGCTCGGATCGACGCGGTGCTCGCCCAGCGGACCCGGGACGTGGTGCTGGTCCTGGAGGAGGTCTTCACCGACCACAACCGGGCGGCGGTGCTGCGGACCGCTGACGCGTTCGGGCTGGTCGAGGTGCATCACGTCTGCGAGGCCGAGGGCGCGTGGACCCTGTCGCGGCGGGTCGCCCTCGGCAGCGAAAAGTGGATGGAACTGCAAAGACACGCAGATCCCGAGCAGGCCCTTCACTCCCTGTCCGCCCGAGGTTTTCAGGTGTGGGCTGCGGCGGTGCACGACGCGTCGGCGCCTGTCGAGGCCATCCCGATCGACGTTCCGGTGGCCCTGGTCTTCGGCAACGAGCACGCTGGCCTCAGCCGACGGATCGTGGCCTCGGCCCACCGGACCTTTCACATTCCGATGTACGGCTTCGCCGAGAGCTTCAACGTCTCGGTGGCTGCGGCCCTGTCCCTGGGCTCGGTCATGGGGCGCCGAAGGGCCTCGACCGGCGTTCGAGCTCTCGCCTCGGACGATGCCGCCCGCTTGCGGGCCTGCTGGTACGTCACATCGGTGCGGGCGGCGCCAAAGCTGCTGGCCAGCGCCGGCCTTCCGACCCCGGTCATGTCGACCGGGCCCGTGGAGGCACGGCCGTGAAGGAGTCTTCGGACCTGTACGCCCGGCTCGGCGTGAATCCGAACGCCTCGGATGGGGAGATCCGAAAGGCGTACCGGCTGCGGGCCCGGGAACTGCACCCGGACCGCCATCCGGGGGACGCTGCGGCGGAAGACCGCTTCAAGGCGCTGACCGAGGCCTATGAGGTGCTCCGAGACGGGGACCGCCGCCGGGCCTACGACCGGGAGCGCGCCGCGACGAACGGCGAGCGTGCCCCGGGCGCCCGCCCGCCGGGTCAGGGCCCGCCGGTGCGTCCGCGGGGACAGCGGGGCCGCGACCTGAAGGTGGAGTTGGTCCTGTCGCTGGCGGAGCTGGCCCGCGGAACCCGCGCCCCCGTCAGCGTCGATCGGCCGGAGCGATGCGACGCCTGCGGCGGCGTCGGGGCTCGGCCCGGCTCGGTGCCGGTCGTGTGCCAAACGTGTGGGGGTCGGGGCGCCGTGTCCCCGGGCAAGGGCTGGCTGTCTCTGCCTCGGCCCTGCAAGGCGTGCGGGGGCCAGGGCCGACGCTACGCCCACGCATGCAGCGCGTGCGGCGGCGAGGGCCGCAGACCCCGTCGGCGGCGCCTCGAGGTGGAGGTGCCCAAGGGGGTCGAAGCGGGCACCCGGCTTCGGGTTCGGGGCGAGGGCGAGGCCGGGACCGAGGGCGGCGGTCCGGGGGACCTGTACGTGGTGGTGACCCAAAAGCCCCATCCCTTGCTGGAACGCCGGGGGGCCGATCTGGAGGTGGAAGTCCCGCTCACCGTGTTCGATGCCGTGCTCGGCGCCGAAGTCACGGTCCCCAGCTTGGACGGGTGCCGGGCCGTGCGGGCGCCCGCCGGAACTGCCAGCGGCAGCGAAACCGTCCTGGCCGGGCACGGGATGCCCAAGTCCGACGGCAGCGGTCGAGGGGACCTTCGGATCCGGTGGGTGGTGGAGCCGCCGGGGCATCTGACCACCGAGCAGCGAAACCTGCTCGAGCGGGTGCGCGACATCGACCGGCGAAGCACGGCCCCCGCGCCCGTCGCACGCTATCGCGAACGGCTGCGCGACCTCGGGGAAGTTGACCGCTGAGGGCTTCACTGGAATGAATTCGGCATGTCGGCGTACACAGATCTTCTGAGGAACGTGTCTCTGTTCCGGAACGTGCGCGAAGAAGAGCTCGATCGCCTCGCCGCGCTGATGACCGAGCGCGACGTCCCGAAGGACGCCCACATCGTGACCCAGAGCGAGCCGGGCGACGCCATGTTCGTCATCGCCAAGGGACGGGTGAAGGTGGTGATCTACGGCGACAACGGTCGCGAGGTGATCCTGACGCTCCTCAAGACCGGCGAATTCTTCGGCGAGATGGCCCTTCTGGACGACCTACCCCGGTCCGCCAACGTGATCGCCAGCGAGGATTCGACCGTCCTGATGCTCCGGCGGGAGCAGTTCGCCGACTTCGTGGAAAAGAACCCCCCGGTGGCCCTGAACGTCATGGCCGAGCTGTCCCGACGCCTCCGCCGCGCCGACGAGATCATCGGAAACCTGGCCACCCTGGACGTGTACGGCCGTGTCGCCCACATCATGATCGACCTGGCCAAGAAGGACGGGGTCGAGACCGAGGAAGGGATTCTGATCAAAGAAAAACCCACCCAGCAGGACATCGCCTCCATGATCGGCACTTCCCGAGAGACCGTGTCGCGGGTGCTGTCGGAATTCCAGCGCCGCGGTTTCGTCGAGATGCGCGGGCGGGAAATCCTGTTGTCACGTCGCTTTGCGGGAATCGAGGGAGATCCGGTGCCCGCAGAGAGCGAGGTTCCGGCCGACGCCACCTGAGCGGCGCGACGGGCCCCGTGAGCGAGAATCAGCCGATCTTGGGCGTCGACTTCGGCATGACCGCCGTGGTGGCGGCGGTGGTGCGCGAAGTGGGGGGCGCGCCGGAGGTCGTTCCCGCCGAACGGGGCGGCATCGCCCTGCCGGCGGTGGTCAACTTTCGGGACCGAAGCCGGCCCCTGGTGGGCCGGGGTGCGCATCAACAGCTGCTGGTCGACCCGACCCGTACCGTCACGGGGATCAAGCGCCTGCTCGGACGCAAAGCCAGCTCTCAAGCGGTTCGCGACCTGCAAGCCCGGGTGGGCTTCGCCGTGGAGGAAGGCCACGAGGGGCAAGCCGTCTTGTCGGTGGAAGGGCAGACCATCGAGGTCGAAGAGGTGGCGGCGCTCCTGTTGGAGCAGGTCCGGCGTTTCGCCGAGCGACACCTGGGTGCGGCTCCCCGAGCCGCGGTCATGGCGGTGCCGGCCTATTTCAACGAAGCCCAGCGCATGTCGATCCGAAAGGCGGGCGAGCTCGCCAAGCTCGATGTGGTCAAACTGGTGCACGAACCGACGGCCGTGGCCCTGGCTTACGGCTACAATCGGCTGGACGACGCGCGGGTCATGGTCGTGGACATGGGCGGCGTTCGCTTGGATGTCTCGGTCTTGGAGATCGCGGGCAACGTCTTCGACGTGGTCGCGACGGGCGGAGATCCCTACTTGGGGGGCGTCAACGTGGACTCCCGCGTCGCCAAGTGGATCTCGGATGGAATCCGAAAGCGACACGGCAAGGACGCTCTCACCGAGCCGAAGCTCTTGCAGAAGGTCCGCACCGCGGCCGAGCAAGCCAAGGTCGAGCTGGGGCGCTGCAAAGCCGTAGACCTGCAGATCCCCTACGGCTCGGGCACGAAAAACGGCCGCCCTCCCGTCGCCACTTTGCGCCTCCACGCTCGGGTGGTGGACGAGCTGGCTTCGGACGTCATCGAGCGGGCCATGGCCACGATCGAGCGCACCCTGTCCGCCCGGAGCATCCAGCCTTCGGACATCGACGATGTTCTCCTGGCCGGTGGGGCCACCCAAATGGCCGGTTTTCGCCGGGCCCTGGAGGACATGTTCGGCCGGCCGCCCCGGGCGGCGCTGCCGCCGCCGGCCGCCATCGCTTTGGGGGCAGCCCTCTTGGGAGACAGCCTCAGGCGACCGACCGTTGCCGACGGTCCCACCTTCGACGCTTCCCTCGGCATCGCGTTGGCCGACGGCCGCTTCATGCCGGTGATCGAGCGGCATTCGCGGCTGCCGATCACCCGCCGGGTCATGATCCCGACGGTGCGCGACGGCCAGCAGACCGTCGAGGTCGACCTGTTCGTCGGCGAGGGCGAGGACATCATCGACGTGGACTACTTGGGGACGATCATCTACCCGAGCATGCCCGCGGCGGAGGCGGGCGAGTCGAAGTTGGTGGTCGACCTGACTTTGGACGAGCAACGGGTGCTGCGGCTCACCTCGCCCGAAGAGGGGCGGTCCGGCGAGTCGTTCGAGTTCGACCTGAGCGGGTATCGACCCGGACAGGGGCCGGCCAGCACCTTTCGGGTGGCGCGGGCCGCACGACGCTGAGACGAACGCGGGGCGAAACCGTTGGCACGAACGGCGAGGGCGTGCATGCTCGGCCGGTGGCAACCCAACGTCGCACGAGTTACAGCGTCGGAGACGACATCGACGCCAAGTGCCTGCCCGCTTGCGGCAAAGGACTGGTCTTGGCGCACACCATCGTCGCCATGGTGGGCGACAAGGTCGCTCGGGTGAAGTGCAACACCTGTCAAAAAGAGCACTCCTACCGGGCCCCCGATTCGCCCAGCGAGGCCACTGCCGCCAAGCGCCGGGCCGAGCGCAAAAAGGCCCAGGCCGAGGCCATGAACCGGCTGACCACCCCGGAGGAGTACGAGCAGATCGCCCAGTCGGTCGACCTGACCCAGGCCCAAAAGTACAGCATGAAGATGGATCTGGACCTGCAGGCGGTGGTGGACCATCCCAAGTTCGGCATCGGCATCGTCACCGAGCTTCGCGAAGGCGGAAAGGCGGCCGTGGCCTTCCCCGACGGGGGCAAAGTGTTGGTCTACGGCCGCGGATGACGGCGTGAGCGACCCCACCGAGCCGGACGGCGCACCGACGGCTGCGGCGCCCGACGACGACTCGCCCTTGGTGCGCCACCTCCGCGAGTGGGTGGGGGTTTCGGCGGGCGTGTTCGACGCCGGCCGGTTGCAGGGTGACCCGGAGCTGCCGGTGCGCATCCACCACGTGCCGCCGACGGAGACCAAGCCCTTCCACTACCTGGCGACCGACGGGATGCGCCGCTGGCTGCAGCCGAAGCCGCCCGAGGTGGAGGACGCGCCCGAGCGGGTGGAGTTGGTGCTCGGCCTGGACGGCGGCTGGCCGCTGGCGCCCGAGCGCATGCACGAGCCCGAGGTCACTTGGCCGGTGCAGCTGCTCGCGTCGCTCGCCCACTTTCCCGCGTCTGAAGGTGCTTGGCTCGGCGAAGGTCACAGCCTTCCCAACGGCGATCCACCTGCGCCCTACATCGACGGGCTCGGGTGGTGTGGAGTGTTGATCCTGCCACCGGTCAGCTTGCCGCCCGAGGCCGATCTATTCGAGGGAGAGTCGGGTCCGGTCCGTCTATTCGGGGTGGTTCCGGTGTACGCCGACGAGTTGAAACTCAAGCTGGAACAAGGCACGCGAGCCCTGCTCGAGCGCTTCGACCGCCACCACATCAACGAGGTGCTGGATCCCCAGCGGCCGAAGGTGGCGGGAGGCCTGTTCGACCTGCTGGCCTGAGGGCCCATGCGGTTGCGGCGAACAGCGGCACGAACAGGGCATCCAGATACACGAACAGAAAGGTGGCGGCGGTGCCGGCGGGCAGGACGGGCACCGCCCGGATCCCGATCACCCACAGCACCGGCGCGGCCGCGGCTGCCGCCCGGGGGTAGACCGTGTCTCGAAAGAGGACCGTGAAAAAGAAGCACACGGACCCAAAGAACAGCCCCACACCCCCGAAGGCTCGGTGCACGTTCAGGTAGGTGAGGGCGGTGGTGTAGTCTCGGGCGTCCAGGGTCAGTTCCGCCACCCGATGAAGGTGGGCCAACATGGGCCGAATCCCGTGCCAGGCGCCGAGTTCCACGAGCCACAGCGCCAGGCCTGAGCTGACGACCCACGCCAAGGGCCGGCCGGCCGGCACCACGGCCCGGTGCACCGGCACCAGACCGGCCAGAGCCAGCGTGCAGCCCAGGCTGCCGAAGACCCCGCCCAGAAAGGTCCGAAACGGGTCGAGCTCCGCGGCCAAGCGCACGCCCTGCCGCCAGGTCTCGGGGCCTGCCGGGCCGGCCGGCGCCTGAAGCCACGAGCCCATCGCCGCCAAAAGAAGCCCAAACAGCCCGACGTACGCCCCGACGACCCCGGTTCGCGCCATGGACCGGGCCGCTCTCACGAACGGCGCGCCAAGGCCAGCGGCTTCGTGGTCCCACCGGCCTGCCGGCCCCGCCCCCGTGTTTCGGGCGGCCGAGGCTGGTACAGATCGGGCCATGGGGAGCCCTTCCGACTCGGACCTGTACGCCCGCCTGTACCGGCTGGGTGTGGAGCTGGCCGCCGAGCGCGACCGGGATCGGCTGATCGAGCGGATCTTGCTCGAGGCCAAAGCCTTGTGTCGGGCCGACGGCGGCACCCTGTACCTGGTCGACGAAGACGAGCGGGTCCTGCGCTTCGCCATGCTCCATACCGACAGCCTGGAGCTCGCCTACGGAGGTACCCAAGCCGAACCGGTGCCGATGCCGCCAATCCCGATGTTCGATGCCCAGACCGGCGAGCCCAACCACGCGAACGTGGCCACCCACTGCGTCCACGCCCGGACTTCGGTGAACGTCGCCGACGCCTACGACGCCGACGGATTCGATTTCGCCGGGACCCAGGCGTTCGATGCCCGAACTGGCTACCGCTCGGTTTCGTTCCTGACGATTCCCATGAAGAACGCCGAGGAGCGGGTGATCGGGGTACTGCAGCTGATCAATGCAACCGCCGAAGACGGCAAAGTGGTTGCGTTCGACGGGCGGCTGCAGGAGGCCGTGGAGGCTTTGGCGGCGCAGGCGGCGGTGGCGCTCGACAACCAGATGCTGCTCGCCCAGCAGAAGAACCTGCTCGACGCCTTCATTCAGTTGATCGCGGCCGCCATCGACTCCAAGTCGCCCTACACCGGTGGCCATTGCCGGCGGGTGCCGATGCTGACCGAAATGCTTACCCAGGCGGTTTGCGACGAAAAGGATGGGCCGCTCGCTGCGTTCGACCTCGACGAAGAGGGCTGGTACGAGCTGCACATCGCGGCGTGGCTTCACGACTGCGGCAAGATCACGACGCCGGTCCACGTGATGGACAAGTCAACCAAGCTGGAGACGATATTCGACCGAATCGAGATGGTACGGACACGGCTGGCAGTCATGCGTCAAGAAGCGTTGCGGGGTTCCGACCACGCCGAGCAGTTGGAGTCGAAGCTCGCCGAGCTGTCGGATATCGAGGCGTTCTTGACCCGAGTCAACCGAGGTGGCGAGTTCATGGAAGACGCGGACCGGGAGCGGATCTCGGAGCTGGCGAAGCGCACCTGGACCGACGTGTTTGGAAACGAACGATCGCTTTTGACGGAGGAAGAAGCCGAAAATCTTCGGATCCGAAAGGGCACACTCACCGAAAAAGAGAGGGTGGTCATCAACGGCCACATGGTCGAGACGATCCGCATGCTGGAGGCTCTTCCCTTTCCGCGAAACCTCCGGCAGGTGCCGGAGTACGCCGGTGGACACCACGAGCGCATGGACGGAAACGGCTATCCAAAGGGGCTGTACGCCGGCGACATGTCGGTGCCCGCTCGGATCATGGCCATCGCCGACGTGTTCGAAGCCCTGACCGCCAGCGACCGACCGTACAAGCCCGGGATGAAGCTGAGCCAGGCCATGTCGATCATGGGGCGGATGGTCGAAAACAACCACCTGGATCCGGAGCTGTTTCGGGTGTTCGTGCGGTCCGGCACCTACCGGGCCTATGCCGAGACCTTCTTGGACGCCGAGCAGATCGACCCAGTGGACGAAGCGGCAGTGCTCGAGGTCCGGCCCCGGGGTTTCGAGCTTCCGCCTCAGGCCGAGCGCAAGAAGCGATGGCAGGGCTTTTTGCCCGCCTACCAGGCTCTGATCGACGAGCGCGCCAACGGTCCTGGCACCCCAAAGAGCTGAGCCGGTCGAAAGGGCCGCGCCGGGGGTTCTTGGGTTCGGGGCCCGGTGGGCTTAGGCTCGGACCGTGGTTGCGGCGCAGGTCGGTCTGTTTTCGCTCGACCGGGTGATCGGTCGCGGCGGGATCGCCCAAGTCTTCTCGGGCCGACACCGGACCCAAGATGTGCCGGTGGCGGTCAAGGTGGTGACGTCGGACCAGGCCCGGCGAGAGGCGTTCCGGAGCACCTTCGAGATCGAGGTGCAGGCCATGGCCCGCCTCGACCACCCGGCGGTGGCCCGGGTTCTGGATTACGGCGAGATCCCCAAGTCGGCCCAGATCGAAAGCGAGGGCCAGCTGGTCGCGGGCAGTCCCTATCTGGTGATGGAGCTCGCCAGCCAGGGATCTTTGGAGCGGCTGTCCTTTCCGCTGCCTTGGCAGACCACCCACGGGATTTTGGTGACGGTGCTCGACGCTCTGGCCCACGCCCACGCCCGCAACGTGGTGCACCGGGACCTGAAGCCCGCCAACATTCTGCTGGCGAGCCCAACGGATCTTCGGCCGGGCTTGAAGCTCACCGACTTCGGGATCGCCCAGGCTCTGGGCGAGGAAAACGGCCACACCACTTTGGAAGCCATGGCGGCGGTGGGCACCCCGTCGTACATGGCGCCGGAGCAGCTGTTCGGCGAGTGGCGAGATCAGGGTCCTTGGACCGACCTGTACGCTTTGGGATGCGTGGCCTACCAGCTGTGCACCGGGCGGCTTCCATTTCGGGGTAAGAGCCTCTTGTCCATCGCCAAAGCTCACCTGGAGGTGCCGCTGGACCACATTCCCCTGCCCGAAGATCACCCTCCGGAGCTCGCCGATTGGATCCGCCGCTTGCTCGAAAAGGAGCCGGCCCGGCGCTTTCAGCGGGCGGCCGACGCGGCCTTTGCCCTCCGCAAGTTCGCCGGGGACCCGCCGGGGGTCGGGCGGAGCTTGCCTCTGCAGCGGAGCGTGCCCGACTCCGAAAAGCCCACGGTGCTCGACACCCTCCCATTGACCACGCTCGACTTCTCGAACCCGTCGAGCACCACCGACAGCGCCGAAGTGCTGCAGGACTTGGCGGCCGACGTTCCGCCCCTGCCCCGCAGCTGGCAAAACGGCGAGGCCGCCCCGTCGATTCAGCTGCTCGGAGCTGGCATCGGGCTGTTCGGGCTGCGGACCTTGCCCATGGTGGACCGCACCGAAGAGCGGGACCTGCTGTGGCATGCCTTGGCTCGGGTGCGACAACGACAGCAGCCCCACTTCCACCTGCTGCGGGGAGTGGCGGGCGTTGGCAAGAGCCGGGTGGCCGAGTGGATCGCGCAGCGCGCCGACGAAGTGGGCTCGGCGTTCGTGTTCAAAGTGCGCTGCGGTCGGGCGGCGGGACCGGCCGACGAGATCGTGCGGTCGGTGGCAAGGTTCTTTCGAGTGGATGGTCTCGACGGGACGGAGCTCGCGCAGCGCATGGGCAAGCATTTGGACCACCTCGGGATCACCGACGAGCACGGCCGTCAGACCCTGACCGAGCTCCTCGAGCCGCCCCGCGCAGAGCAGACGGGCGGAGTTGGCCAAGATCCCGAGGCCCGGCACCAGGCGGTGTTGTGGCTGTTGTCGCGGCTGGCGCGGATCCGGCCCGTCCTGATCTGGCTCGACGATCTTCAGTGGGGGCTGGACGTGCTTCGATTTACCTCGAAGGCCCTCGAGCGCGGAGCGGGACGACCGATCTTGATGATCGGCACCCTCCGAGAAGAGGCTCTGCTCGAGCGGCCTGCGGAGGCCGAAGAGCTTCGGCGGGTGCTCGACCACGAGCGTACGGAGGAGTCGGTGGTCGAAGGCCTGCACGGAGCAGACCACCGGGCGCTCATCGGCCGGATGCTGGGCCTGGAGCCAAGCTTGGCGGATCGGGTGGCAGAGCGGACCGGGGGCAACCCGCTGTTTGCGATTCAGCTGGTCGGCGACTGGGTGGAACGCAGCGCTTTGGTCTTGGGCCCGGACGGCTTCGTGCTCGCCCGGGACGAAGCCGGAAACCTACCCGAAGACCTGTCCGCCCTGTGCAGCGCCCGAGTGCGAACCGCCATCGGTGACCGCCGGGGCGATCGGCAGCTGCTGGAACTGGCGGCCCTTCTCGGCGAGCAGGTGGTCCACCGGGAGTGGAAGGAGGCTGCCGCCGAGATGGGGCTCGCCCCTTCTCGCAACCTCATCTCGGCCTTGGTGCGGAGCCAGCTCGCCGTGCTCACCCGAGATGGTTGGCGGTTTGGGCACGGCGTCATCCAGGAGTCTCTCATCGAGCAGGCGATCGCTTCGAAGGACCACGTTCGATATCGAGAAGCGATCGTAGCCATGTTGACACGGGTGCACGGGGTAAACGCGTTCGGCGTGTCGGAGCGGATCGGCCGGCATCTGCTGGCTGCGGGCCGTTACGAGGAGGCCGCCTCTCGGCTCTTGAAAGGAGCTCGCGACCGGCATCGGCAGAGCGACATCGACGGGTTGCTCGCGGTCCTGGAAGACCTGCGCGACGCCTTGGCCGTGTCCGGGGCTTCCGCCTCGGACCGGCGCTGGGGTATGGCTTCGGGGCTCGAGGTGCAGGCCTTGACGGTGCGCGGCAAGCTGGAGCAAGCCGAGTCGAAGGTGGAAGATTTGCTGCGGTCCACTCGGCAATACGGTTGGCAGGATATCGAAGCAGAAGCCACGGTACTGTCGGCCCAGGTCGCTTATGATCGGGGAGATCTGGCCCGGGCGCTGGACCTGTACGGCCAGGGCCTTCGGGCGGCGGAAACCGCCTCGAACGACGGGATGCAGCTTCGGGCGCAGCTGGGGCTCGCCGAAACCGTATATCGGCTCGGAGACCATCCAAGGGCCCAGGCCCACTATCGATCGGCCCTGCGGGTGGCGACTCGGCAAGACGATCCGGTCGGCAAGGCGGAGGTGCATTGGGGGCTCGGCTACATCGCCCTGTGGCAAAACGAGCTGGAGCTCGCCCGCAGCCATTTCGAATCCCAGCGAAAGCTCTTTGCCGAGTGCGGCAATCGGCTCGGACTCGGGCGGTGCCTGAATGCCCTGGGCGAAGTGGCGCGCTTCGCGGGCGACTTGGACGAAGCGGAGCGGCTGTATCGATCGGCGGTGCAGGTGCAGTCGGTGATCGGGGTTTCCGGAGTGATCCCGAGTCGGCTCAACCTCTCGTTGGTCTTGATGGAGCAACGCCGGTTCGCCGAGTCCAAGCGCGCCATCGATCGGGTTCTCGAGGACCACGCCCTGGAGCGCACCTATCGGTGCTGCGCCATGACGCAGCGCATGGCGTCCCACGCCGACGCCCAGAACTGGAGTGCCTGGGACGCGGATTGTCGGGAAGCCCTGGGGATCCTCGAGGAGATCCAGCTGGTGGACGGGGATCTGGCTTTTTCGCTTCAAACGTCTGGGGATGTTGCACTGTCGTTCGATCAAAGAGAGCGCGCTCGGGCCGCGTACGAGGCAGCACGGATGCAGTGGCAGGCGTTGGGCCGTGCCGACAAGGTGGCGGAGATCGACGACGCCCTTCTCGCCGCCCGTTGAGGTACGGAGACCGGGTCGCGACGAAGTGGGTGGGTGGAGCGTCGGACGCTGCTGGATCAGTCCGGCGCCGCCGAAGCCTCGGTGCCTTGGACATCGGGTGACCCTCGAGCGCTGGCCCCGAGACCTCGGGGACGCCGGCCTGGCGGCTCGGACTCTCGGTCTCGAGTGGGACTGGATCGCAACCAGATGGGACCTTGGGGGTAGCGGGCGTATGCCCGGAGTTTCGTGCTCCCGTTGAAGCGCACGTTGTCTCGACCGGATGCGGTGAAGGCCAAGGGAATACCGGCTAGGACCCACGTGGGCGCTGCGCCCAACGCCAAAAAGCCCATGGAAAAGGAAGCACCGACTCCGAGAAAGGTCCACAGCCCGATGGCGGTTTCGGGAGATAGGTCCCCCTCGAACTGCCCTTTGACTTTGACGTCGCGGACCTCTTGCCAGGGGATCGCGACCCGCTTTCGCGTTTCTTTTTCCAGCAGCCAGATCTTTTGGATCGAAACGGCAAGGAGTTCACCCCGGAGCCTCTCGCCGTCTCGGGGGCGGACCACGACCGAGGCGCCTTGGACCGGAACCTCTTCGAGCCGGGCGTTCCGGATGGGGGCGCCGACCGATTCGTTTCGATCGGCCGGGAGGTGAAGGCAGGCTGCCGCCAGTGTGAGGGCCGAAAGGGCCAGGCACCAAACTCCTTTCGCCCCGGCGGACTGCATCGAAATTCGTTCCGTCACGGGATGTCCCTGTGGCCGAAACGGCTCTCCCAGAACTGGGCTTCCATCACCGGCTCGAGTTCCTTGTATTTCGATGCGAGCTCTTTCAGGGCCAGGGCCGGATTCCGGGTGTAGCGAAGGAATTTTGCTTCGTCTTGCTCCCGGAGCCAGCTCGGTCGCATCCATTCCGTATAGAATCCGGTGGACGCGACAAAGACCTCCCGCGGGCCAGGTCCGAGGTCGAAACGGATCTCGAACCGGTCTTTGGGCTGGGTCACCAGGTGCATGCCCGGATCTGCGAGATATCGATGCGTCTTCTGAACCGAGTCCACGTTCGAGGTCAAGACCTGCGGACCCACCCGATCCAGTCGTGCCTCGGGGCCCACCTCGACGAGCTCGACGGATTCGATTCGAAAGAGTCCCCGGGCCATGCGCAACCGGAGCTTCAAAGAGTCTTCGCTCATGGGGGCGTCCAAAACGAAGAGCCATGCGTCCGTGGCGATGGGGCCCACCTCGCGAAACTCGCCGACGGCCTCCCATCTGCCCCGCCGCCACCGCGAGATCTCGAGAGCGCCCAAAGCCTTTTCCATGCGGAGCGCGGTCAACAGCCACACCGGATCCCAGCCCAACCGAGCGACGTAATGCCCCGCGTGATGACCGGCGAATGCGAGCATCTGATAGAAGACGAAGGTATCGATCAGCGAGCGGCGTGCCGTGACCACCACCCCCAAGCGTCCGCTCGAAGTCTCGAAGGCCGTGTCGAATTCTACGTGGGCGTCGACCCGTTCCCCCAGATCCGTAGCAGACGCGTGGAGGAAGGCATCCTTGCCGTCTGCGGCCGCCAGGGCTTCAACGCACCGTGGGCCGAGCCCCGTGCAGGTCGATGGGGGGGTGGCTTTTCGAACGGCGAAGGTCCGGTTGTCGGGTGTTCGGCGAAGTCGATCCCAACCGGTGGGGATTGGCGCATGCCAGGCTTCCAGGGTGCGAATGTGGTGGGTCTCTAGGGCTTCGTTTCGCACGATCATTCGAACCGAACCGTCAAAGACCCCGACGGCATCCACGTCGCGCAGCTCCAGGGCCGGTGCCATGGCCTTCGAAAAGCCCTCAGCCACCGGTCGGTCGGCTCCTGGCAGGTAGAAGGTGGGGCAAGAACCGAAGCATGTCTTCGGGCTCATGGCGCACAGGGTCGCGCCGACGGCGGTACCCACCGTCAGCACCCCCATCACGGCGTATTCGGGGTGCGCGACCCGCTCCGGCCGGCTGGTTTCCAACAGAGCGATCCGCTCCCGCGGAACCACGTGCTTCGCGGGGGTGCCCACCTGATTTCGTTCCGGATCGTACAGAAGGCCTGTCCCCTCCACCTCGTCTCGAGAGACGATGAAGTCTTCCAGGACGTAGACGCTGCCGTCGGTCAGATGCACCTTCAGGAATGGCGCGTCCTCCTCGGCGGGCTGATCGAACGCACCCGGATCTGCCAGCTGTCCCCGCCATACCCTCGAACAGCCGAACGTGAGCGTGCAAACCCACAATCCGAGCCAAAGCCACTTCGCTCCCCTCATGCATCGTTCATGTGTCGTTCACCGATCGTCGATCGCAAGCCCGAATCTTCTTACCGCCGGGCCGCCGGTGTGGGTGGGTCAGAACTCGGGGAGCGGAATGAAGTGAGATTCGCCCGGGACCTGCGGGAATCGGCCTTCGCGCCAATCGCCCTTCGCGCCAATTGGTCTTGGCGGCTTCGATCCGCTCTTTGGAAGAGGATACGAAGTTCCACCAGATGTGGCGCGGGCCATCCAAGGGCTCGCCCCCCAGGAGCATCAGGCGTGCCGGCACGTCGCAGGGCACGGATCTTCACCTCGGCCCCGGGCCGAAAGACCGCGAGTTGATCGGGCTCGAACCGCTGGCCGTCCACCCGAACTGCCCCATGGGCCACGTGCATGCCGCGCTCGACCACGTCGAGGGGCACAACCAAGTCGGCGTCGGCATCGAGTTCCACGTCGGCGTAGAGCATGGGCCAGTGGGGTTCGACGGGTGATCGGGTCCCAAAAGGCATCGCCCGCGACGACGCCCGCGGATCCGCCGGCGTACCCCGCCCGAAGGTAGCGCCTCGACCTCGACGCCCAGATCAGTCGCAGCGGCCGTCGATGTAGTCGGGGTCGTCGGTGCAGGCGCAGGTGCCTTCGAGGCCTTCCTTCTTCAGACGGGCGTTGCATTCCTTTTGGGCCTCGGCCAGGGGCTTTCGGCTGCAGTAGCTCCGACGGGTGTTCGGCCGCACGAAGTAGGAGCACAGAACCGGCCCGCTGTTCGCGGTGGAGTGAATGCGCCCAGAGGGCTCCGCAGGTGCGGCCGCTGGCGTGGCCCCGGCGACCGTGAACCCCGGGGCGGCCGCGAGCCCGAAAGCGGCCGCGACGAGGGCTGCCCGAATCCAAGGATGGGATCGCTCGCACATGGGGCGAAACTACCATGGCCGAGCCCGAACCTGGAGGAGGTCCAGGCCCGACCCTCGCCGATCAGGCGGCGGCTGCGAAGGCTTCCCGGGTGAGGTTTCGGACTCCGTCGCCCGTGACGTGGACGTCGTCTTCGATGCGGATGCCTCCGAACGGCCGGAGCGCTTCCACCGCGTTCCAGTCGACGGAACGTCCGGCGGGTCCAGCCCGGCATGACTCGAGCAGGGCATCGATGAAGTACAGCCCCGGTTCTACCGTAAAAACCTGGCCAGCTTCGACCATCTTCGTATTTCGAAGATAGGGGTTTCGGGGGCCCGGGGCACGGACCAGACAGCCCACGTCGTGGACCTGCACCCCCAGGGAGTGGCCGAGCCCGTGGGGAAAAAACACCCGAGTGATCCCTTCGGCGTCGGCGGCCTCGGCCGAGCAGGTGACCAGGCCGTGTTCCACCAGCACCCGACCGAGCTTTTCGTGGGCCCCGTCGTGGAGCGCTTCATACTCCACGCCAGGTCGCGCCTCGGCGATCACCGCCTGCTGCACGTCTTCGACCGCACTCACCAGACGCCGAAATCGATCGGCTGCTTCATCCTCACCCCGCACCCACGTCCGGGTGATGTCGGACCCATGGCTGCCCCAGCTGGCGCCGGCGTCGATCAGCATCGTGTCCGCCGGATCGGGTGCGCCGTACTCGACGTGGTGCAGGGTCGCGGCATTCCGGCCGAGGGCCACGATGTTTTTGTACGGCGTCTGGGCATCGTCCTGCTCCGTGGCCGCCAGATACGTCAGATGAATGGCCAGCTCCGAGCGCTCGCCCGAAAAGAATGCTTCTCGGGCCCGAAGGTGCCCCTTCACCGCCCGAGCGCTCGCCCGCGCCAGACACTCCACTTCGTACGGCGTCTTGCGGGTGCGCAAGTCGTTCAATCGCTCGATGAGCGTTCCCGGGTTCACCACGGCCGTGGGGGAGGTCAGGTTCTCCTGGGGCTCTTGACCGATGTAGGCGCTGCGACCGTGCCAGCCCATGGCCTTGACGTCGGTCAAGGACCCGACCTGCTCCACCGTCAGGCCAGCCTGCAAAAAGCCCCAATCCGGTTCGGTCGGCCGCTCCCAAAACGAGTCGGATCGCACCGCGTAGAGGACGGGCTCGCCCTTGGCCGGCAACACCAGCACCGACTGGGGCCACGCCAGGGGCGAAAACCAGCGAAACATCGGGATCGGCTGAAAAGGCCAATCCTGGTCGTCGAAACGGTTCTTGCGGGCCAGGTCCCCCGCGTACACGACCAGCCGGTCGAATCCCGCTTCCACCAGCAGGGGCTGGACGTTCGAGACCAGGTGGGCCACGTGGTCGCGGTACGCTTCGGCCAAAGCTCGTTCCATCGTTGGACAACCGTCTGCGCTGCCGGCTTTCCGGTCAAGCGAAGGGCCTCGGCGCGGGCGGTTGCCGTCCGGGTTCGACCGCTCCGACCGCCCGGCTGGGCAGTTGGGAAGACGGGCCGTTCCACAACGGATGCGGCTGGCCCACGCCCGAAGTGATCCGCCGCGGGACCGGGTTCGCTGGACGGGTCTTGAGGAGTCGTCCTCGGCCCCAAGCGGTCTGCCCGGACCGCCGACGCGAGGGGCTTCGGGGCCCGGATCAACCGACCCGCTTGCAGGGGGCGCTGCGGTTGCGAAGCGGCCATCACGGCGCCGAGTCGGCCCGGCCCGGTCAGCGGATCTCGTTCCGTGAGGCGTGCGGTCGGGTGCGGCCCGGGTCCAAGGGCTGCGCGAGCCTCGGCGGCACGGACAACCGTTGCTCCCGGCGCCCCGTTGGGGAAGCGTCGCGCCATGACCCTCGACTTGCTGCAGCGTCCCCGCCGAAACCGGAAGTCGCCCGCGGTCCGCGGCTTCGCGAAAGAGACCGACCTGTCTCCTCGCCACTTGATCCAGCCGCTGTTCGTGCACGAGCACTCCGAGCGCTACCCGATCCCGTCCATGCCAGGATGCGCCCGCTTGGGAGACGACGACGTGTACCGGGAGGCGGAGACGGCCCTGGAGTTGGGAATTCCGGCGGTGGTCCTGTTTCCGGCCGTCGACGAAGGGCAGAAGTCGCCGGACGGCCGGGAGGCCACGAACCCCGAGGGCTTGGTCCCGCGGCTCCTCCGGGGTTTGAAGCGTCGTTTCCCGGAACTGGCGCTGGTCACCGACGTGGCCTTGGATCCCTATTCGACCGAGGGGCACGACGGTCTGGTGGCCGAGGATGGCCGCATTCTGAACGACGAGACCGTGGAGATCCTGGTCGAGCAGGCCACGGTCCAGGCCGACGCTGGTGCCGACATCATCGCGCCGTCGGACATGATGGATGGCCGGGTCGGGGCCATCCGCAAGGGCCTCGACGCCGCGGGCCACACGGAGGTCAGCATCATGTCCTACACGGCCAAGTACGCTTCTGCGTTCTACGGGCCCTTCCGAGACGCCCTGGAGTCGGCGCCGAAGTCGGGCGACAAAAAGACCTACCAGATGGACCCGGCCAATCTGCGGGAGGCCCTTCGCGAGGTGCGGCTCGACGAGGCCGAAGGGGCGGACCTGGTCATGGTGAAGCCGGCCCTCCCGTACCTGGACGTGATCCGCGCCCTGCACGAGACCACCGAACTGCCGGTGGCCGCCTACCAGGTGAGCGGAGAGTACGCCATGCTCGAGGCGGCGGCCCAAAAAGGGTGGCTCGACAAGCCGAAGGTGGTTCTGGAGAGCCTGACCGCCATCCGGCGGGCCGGCGCTTCGGCGATTCTGACCTACTTTGCGCCCCAGGCCGCCCGCTGGCTTCGGGCCTGACCCGGACAATGGGGCATGGGCCCCCACAGCGAAGAAGGGAAGTTCCGACTGGACAAGCCCCTGTCCGGTTCAGTAGAGCCCGTCGGTCTCAACCATGGCGAAAAAGTCCAAAATTGCGCGGAACCTGCAGCGCAAAGAACTGGTGGACCGCTACGCGGCCAAACGAAAGGCCCTGAAGGCCATCGTGGCCGACCCGAATCAGCCCGAGGAAAAGAAGGCGGAGGCGGTGGTCAAGCTTCAGCAGCTTCCCCGCGACTCCAGCCGTACCCGGGTGCGCAACCGCTGCCGGGTCACCGGGCGCCCTCGGGGCTTTTACCGAAAGTTCGAAATCTCCCGCGTCGCGCTGCGTGATCTGGGCAATCGCGGCGAAATCGCCGGCCTGACCAAGGCTTCCTGGTAGCCCGCCCCCTGCTTTGCAGCCGGCGGAGGGCTCGTGGTACCTCCCCGCTGTGCGTCGCTGGACCTCCGCCGTCCTTCTCCTCGCGGCCGCTTGCGCCCAAGAGACCGTCGCCCACCAGCAGGTGGAGCGGCAGGCGAACCGCATCCTCGTGATCCTTCGAGAAGAAGGCATCGAAGCGGCCAAGGTCACGGATGAAACCTCCCGCGACCTGCGCTTCAAGGTGTTGGTTCCGGCCGCCGACTTCGCCCGGTCCCTCGACGTGCTCGAAGAGCACAACATGCCGGAGACTCCGCGCACCACCACCGGCGATGTCTTCGGCAGTGGCGGGATGATCCCCACATCGCAGCAGGAGCGGGCCAAGCAGATCGTCGGGATCGAAGGCGATATCGTGAACGCCCTGCGCAAAGTGCCCCGGGTGGTCGAAGTGGAAGCTGCGGTCTCGGTTCCCGAACCCGACCCCTTGCGTGACGTGACCGAAGCCCGCCCGAAGCCCAAAGCTTCGGTCCTGGTCGTCTACCGCCCGGACGAAAGCCGCCTTCCGCCCATTTCCCGAGAAGAGGTGCAGAAATTCGTGCAAGCCAAGCTGCCAGAAATCACCTCCAAGGAGGTGAGCGTGCTGCTGATGGCCCAGGACTCTCAGTCCCAGCCGGCGCCCACCGACGAGCCGGTCCTGACAAACACACCCGCTTTGGACCCGGAGATATCTTGCGAAAAAGACCAGGTCCTGGGCTTGGAGATCTGCGTCGGCAATCGAAGACGCTTTTACAACATGGTCCTCGGAGCGGGCGTCGTGGCCATGGTGCTGGCTGGGCTTTTGATCTTCATGGTCCTCCGGGCCATGCAGTATCGGCGCGACCTGACCCGGCTCACCGCCCAGTTCGAGCGCGTGAAGAAGTGACCCGAGGGTGGATCCGCGGGAAGAGATCTTCTACGGGCTGCCGCCCCGGTTGGTGATGCTCCTCAGCACCCTGTTCTTGTTCGACGGGGAAGAGGACCTGGACCTGATCCAATACCTGGCGGACGACGACGCCCTGGCTCTCGAAGAACGGGCGCAAAAGCTCGGTGAGATGGACTCCGACAAGCGGGCTGCCCTCGTCGCTCGGGAGATCCGGCGGCAGCTTCAGTTCGCGGGGCTTGCTGGGCTCGAGGCCATCGATCCCACCTGGCTTCTGTCGGGGGTTCGGGGGGAGCAGCCCGTCACCATCGGCATCATCTTGTCTCAGCTTTCGTCGACGGCCCGCAGCAAGATCTTGGGGCAGCTGCCGAGCGAGGTGCGGGCCCGGATCCCCCCCAAGGAAGACCTGAAGCATGTGCGCATGGACGTCATCCGGATCGTGCGCCAGAAGTTCGAGAGCAAGTTCGTGACCATGCCGGCGCCCCCGGGCGAGCCCACGTACTTCTATTTTCGAGATATTGCTCTGCTGGAAGCCAGGGATCTGGTGCAGCTGATCCGAGCCCTGGGAATCGACCATCTGGCGGCGGCGTTCCTGCCGGCCGGACGTCGAAAGCTGGCCGAGCTGTGCGTTCGGCTGCACGAGCAAGCGGCTCGAGAGCTGATTGGCGCGGTGCGAGAAACGGAGGAGCGGGATGCCATGAGCATCACCGAAGCGAACGAGTTCCTTTCGCGCCTGCTGCTGGGCATCAAGAACGAAAAGGCAGAGGAAGATACCGAATCGTTTCAAAGGGAGCTGTTTCAAAAGGCGGGGCTAGCTCGCTTGTCGCTGGCGCTTCGCCTGGAACGACCCACCTTCGTGCAGCAGCTCGCCCAGCGGCTTCCTCGAGGCCACGGACAGCTGCTCAAGAACTACGTCTACCGCCTGGGGGCGACACCGGACGTGGACGAGGGGCGGGTCCGGCGGTTGCAAGACTTGGTGCTGCAGCGGGTCGAAAAGCTCGCAGGGCGGGGCAAAGTGAACCCTCGGTATCTGAAATTCACCTTCTGCTTTTGGGGCGAAGACGAGGAGGACCCGGAAGCGGAGGCCAGTTGAGTCCGACGGGGTGGTGGGCCGCCAATTCCGACCGTCCATTCGGACCGGCAGTCCGTGGAGGCCGTCCCAGCGGGCTGTCAAGCATGGATCAGGCCAGAAAATCTTTTTTGCACGGATCGGGCCAAGTCTGAACCCGGCGCTGGATTGGCCCAGAACGCTCATGCTACGACCCCCATCATGCTGCTCGAGCTCAAGCAGTCGCTGAATCTCAAGCTGCAGCAGCAGCTGGTGATGACGCCCCAGCTCCAGCAGGCGATTCGGCTGCTGCAGCTGTCTCGGATGGAGCTGCTCGACGCCATCAATCAGGAGCTCGAGCAAAATCCAGCCCTGGAAGAGGAGCTCCGCCCCGAGATCGACCAGCTCGAGGCGGAGGCCCGGATCCAGGGCGAGGACCCGAAGGCCAAGGAGACCGTCGAAACCGACCGTCAGTCGGAGGTTTCGGGAGACGGCGACGCCGCGTCCGAGATCGATTGGCAACAGTGGCTCGAGTCCTACAACTCGACGCCGGCCCCCGGACCGAGCCGACAGCAGCCGGCCGAGGACCTTCCGACGCTCGAGCAGACCCTCACCCGGGAGCAGACCCTGGCCGAGCACCTGGAAGCGCAGCTCGGGATGCGCCAGCTGGTCGACGCGGACCACCAGATCGCCCTCGAGCTGATCGGCGCCCTGGACGACCGGGGCTTTTTGCAAGGAGATCGCCCTTGCGAGGAGATCGCGATCCGACTGGACGTGTCGGTCGAGCACGTGGAGCGGGTCCTGAAGATCCTGCAGACCTTCGATCCGGTGGGGATCGCAACGCGCTCTCTCGAAGAGTGTTTGCTGGTCCAATTCAAGCACCGGGGTTTTCGGAACAAGCTCGCCGAAAACATGATTCGCTTTCACCTTCCCGAACTCGAAAAGCGAAATTTTCAGGCCATCGCGCGCAAGGAGGAAGTCGAAATCGAAGACGTGGCCGAGGCACTCGGGCTGATTCAAAAGCTCGATCCGCGGCCTGCTCGCAACTTCGGGGGTCAGGATTCCATCTACATCACCCCGGATATCTACGTGCACAAGGTTGGTGACGAATACGTCATCGTTCAAAACGAAGACGGCATGCCCATGTTGCGGGTGTCCAAGTTCTATCGGGCCGCGCTCGCGGACGGTATGAACGGCGACGCCAAGTCCTACGTGCAAGATAAGTTGCGTTCCGCCCAGTGGTTGATCCGGTCGATTCACCAGCGCCAGCGCACGATCTACAAGGTGGTCGAATCGATTTTGAAGTTTCAAAAAGACTTCTTCGACAAGGGGGTGGGCCACCTGAAGCCGTTGATCCTGAAAGACGTGGCCGAAGACATCGGCATGCACGAATCCACGATCTCTCGAGTCACTTCCAACAAGTACGTCCACACCCCGCAGGGCATCTTCGAGCTCAAGTACTTCTTCAACAGTTCCATTGGCCGGGCCGATGGCGACGACATGGCGAGCACCTCGGTCAAGCATCGGATCAAGCAGCTGATCGACGCCGAGGACGCCAAAAAGCCTCTGTCGGACCAGGCGATCGTGGACCTGCTGAAGAAGGAGAACATCAAGATCGCCCGCCGTACCGTTGCCAAGTACCGCGAGGCCATGGGTATCCTATCGTCCTCGAAACGGCGAAAGCTGCTGTGAGGGTCCGACGATGAAGTGCGAAGTCACGTTTCGGCACATGAAGGCGAGCGATGCAGTTCGGCGTTACGTCGAAGAGAAGGCCGATAAGTTCGTAAAGCTTCTCGACGAAACCTGTGATTGCCACGTGGTGTTGTCGGTGGATCGCCACCTCCACTGTGCGAACATCGAACTGATCACCGACGGATCGCTCCGCATACGGGGCTCCGATCGCTCGTCGGACATGTATGCCTCCATCGATGCAGCGGTGGAGCGCATCGTGCGGCAGGTGAAGCGGTATCGCTCCAAGATCCGCAGCCACCGGGAACTCAGCCACCCGGGGCGCGAGCTGCCCTACCGCGTCTACGCGGCCTCGACGAACGACAACGAGGAGCCCAAGACGCCTCAGATCGTTCGCCAAGAGACGGTCATCGCCAAGGTGCTCGACGTCGAGTCCGCGGTCATGCAGCTCGACCTGCTCGACACCGATTTCCTGGTTTTCACGAACGCCGAAACGCAGGCCGTCAACGTGGTCTATCGGCTCCCCGATGGCCAATACGGACTGATCGAAGCCCACGCCTCGGGCTGAGCGAGCACTGCCCGGGGTTCGGCCGCGGAAGGGCTGGACATCCGGTCTGGGCCGGGTACGGTCCGGCCATGCGCCTCGTGGACATTCTGGCCGAGGACCGGATCATTCCGAGCCTCGCATCCACGACCCGAGACGGGGCCCTGGCCGAAATGGTCGGGTGCATGGCGGACTCGGTGGCGCTGGACCGAGATCGGGCGCTGAACCAAATCCTGCAGCGGGAGCGGGCCGGGTCCACCGGTATCGGTCAAGGCATCGCCATCCCTCACGCGAAACTGGCCGGTCTTCCCCGCATCGTGGCCTGCTTCGGTCGCAGCACCCCGGGCGTCGAGTTCGGATCCCTGGACGGCAAACCGGCCCACCTGCTCCTGACCCTGCTGGCTCCCCAGGGCAATGCGGGGCTGCACCTGCAGGCCCTGGCCCGAGCGTCCCGCTTGCTGCAAGACGGAGCGTTTCGCGCCCAGCTGATGCAACTCGAAGACCGAGAGGCGATTTGGCAGGCCTTCGTCGGCCGGGAAGCGAGCCTCGAGGCGTGACCGAAACCCAGATCACCGCCCGCACCTTTCTCGAGCACGCCAAAGAGCCTCTCGAACTGTCTTTGCTCGCGGGCAGCGGTGGACTGGACCGGGTTCTGGCGAGCAGCCGCATTCAAAAGCCCGGCCTCGCTCTGGCCGGCTACACCCGCTTCGTCCACCACGACCGGCTGCAGATCCTCGGAGAGACCGAGCTGAGCTATCTCGAGACGCTCGACGAGCGAACACGAGCCCGGTCCGTTCGACAGTTTCTCGAATGCAATGTAGCCTGCATCGTGATCACCAAGGGGCTCGAGCCACCACCCGAATTGGTCGAGACCTGCGACGCCTACCGCACGCCGCTCATTCGCAGTCCGGTTCGGTCATCGGTGTGCATTCGAAAGATCCTCACATATCTCGACGACCTGCTTGCACCTCGATGCAGCATGCACGGCGTCCTGGTCGACGTGAACGGCGTGGGGGTGCTGATCGTCGGGGCCTCCGGGATCGGCAAAAGCGAGTGTGCGCTCGATCTGGTGGAGAGGGGGCACCGCTTGGTGGCCGATGACGTGGTCGACATTCGACGCCGGGGTGAAGACTTGGTCGGGCAGGCTTCCGCGATGATCCAGCACCTGATCGAGGTCCGTGGCCTCGGAATCCTGAACATCGCGGAACTCTTCGGCGTGGCGGCCACCCGTTTGCACAAGCGGATCGAGCTGCACGTCGAGCTCGAAGAGTGGCGGTCCACCAGCGCCTATGACCGAGTGGGCCTCGAGCGGAAGTACATCGACATCCTGGGGGTCCCCGTGCTGAGCCTGCGGGTGCCGGTCTCGCCTGGACGGCACGTGGCCGGGATCGTGGAGGTAGCCGCCCGCAATCTGCTCCTTCAGCTGCGCGGCCACCACGCGGCGCGGGATCTCAACGAGCGGATCCGCCGGTCCCACAAAGCCTCGGCGAGCCCGTCTCGACCCCCGCCTCCGGAGCCGGAGGAGGACGAAACCACCCTCCTCGCCGCGGCCAGTCTGGACCCGCCGACCGACCACATCGAAGACGAGGTCGAGTGATCTGTTCGCTTCAATAGTGCCAGGGGAATCGGCCGAAGTCCCGCGGGCGCTTTTCCAAGAACGCGTCCCGGCCTTCGCGAGCCTCGTCGGTGCCGTACGCCAGGCGGGTTGCTTCACCCGCAAACAGCTGCTGGCCCACGAGCCCATCGTCCGGAAGATTGAATCCGAATTTCAACATGCGCATGGCGGTCGGGCTCTTGGAGTTGATCTCGGCGCCCCACTCGAGCGCCACTTCCTCGAGGCGCGCGTGCTCTACCGCTGCGTTCGCCATGCCCATGGCCACCGCTTCTTCGGCGCCGTAGTTTCGACCCAAAAAGAAGATCTCGCGGGCGCGCTTTTGCCCGACTTGGCGGGCCAGCAGGGCCGAACCGTATCCGGAATCGAAGCTCGCCACGTCCGGATCGGTCTGTTTGAAGAGTGCGTGCTCTCGGCTGGCCAGGGTCAGGTCGCAGACCACGTGCAGGCTGTGACCGCCGCCGACCGCCCAACCGGGCACCACCGCGATCACAACCTTCGGCATGAAGCGGATCAGGCGCTGCACTTCGAGAACGTGCAGGCGCCCCAACCGAGCCGGGTCGGGAGCGTCTTGCCCCTCGTAGCGGTAGCCGTCTGCGCCGCGGATCCGCTGGTCTCCGCCGGAGCAAAAGGCCCAGCCCCCGTCCTTGGAGGAGGGACCATTGCCCGTGACCAGGACGCAGCCCACGTCCGAGGTCGTTCGTGCGTGTTCGAGAGCAGTGTAGAGCTCGTCGACAGTTTGAGGACGAAACGCATTTCGGACTTCGGGACGGTCGAAGGCGACCCGCACCGTGCCTTGGTCCTTCGCCCGATGATACGTGATGTCCCGAAACTCGAATCCAGGTACGGCCTCCCATCGAGATGGGTCGAACAGCTCCGAAACCATGCCTTCGCCTACCGCCGGGCCATCCGGGGGCCAAGCGAAACGCCACCGGGTCGCGGTGACTCGCGCGTCCAGCGATGATACCGGTTCCCCATGCGGATCGTGGTCCTCACGGGGTTGAGCGGCTCCGGAAAGACCAGCGCCCTGCGCGCCCTGGAAGACGCGGGTTACTACGCCATCGACAACCTCCCGATCCGCTTGCTCGAGCCGCTGATCGCGCAGTTCGAGACCGAAGACGCCCCCCGGCCCGAACAACTCGCCCTGGTGGTGGACGCCCGGACGGCCCTGATGTCCTCCCGAGATGGACCGCAGAACACGACCAAGGCCCGAGCCCGGGCCGAGCTCGAGCTGATTCCCCCCATGCTCGAGGCTGCGCGCCGCGGGGGGCGCCAGGTCGACCTGGTGTTTTTCGATGCCTCCACCGAGATCCTGGAGCGGAGGTATTCCGAGACGCGTCGGCGCCATCCCCTGTCCTCGGACGGGAGCGTCCTGTCCGGCATCGAGGCCGAGCGCGCCATCCTGGAGCCGCTCCGCCAGGACGCCCACACCCATCTGGACACCAGCCAGATGTCCGTCCACGACCTGCGCCGAGCGGTCCAGCTCGCGTTCGCGCCGGACCCCGGCCATTTGCCCGGTCTGGCCATCAGCATCATCTCCTTCGGCTTCAAACACGGGCTGCCGCCCGAGGCGGACCTGGTGTTCGACGTCCGGTTTTTGCCGAACCCCCACTTCATCCCGGAGCTGCGGGTGCTGTCGGGGAACGACGCGCCGGTGGCCGACTACGTGTGGGCGCTGCCGGAGGCGGGAGCCTTTTTGGAGCGGCTCTATCCCCTGCTGGAATTTCTGATCCCTCAGTACCAGCAGGAGGGGAAGGCGTATCTGACCCTGGCGGTGGGGTGCACGGGCGGCCGGCACCGTTCGGTGGCCCTGGCCCGAAAAATCGCCGCTTGGTGTGCGGAACGGGGTTTGCGTTCGGAGCTGCGGCATCGGGATGTGGACCGCTGACCCCTCCCGTCGCTAGCGTCGGTCCGAGGAGCGACCGGTGATCGGAATCGTCTTGGTGAGCCACGGCCGGTTGGCCGACGCCGTGCTCGAGACGGCCACGGAGATCGTGGGGCCGTTCGAGCACGCCGAGTCCTTGGCGGTCTCCCGCGCGGAGCGCCTGCAGGACGTGGAGGCTCGGATTCGCGAGTCGATCCGCCGGGTGGATGGAGGGGACGGAGTGTTGATCCTCGCCGACATGTTCGGAGGTACCGCCGCCAACGTGGCCCTTCAACTGGTGGGAGAGCATCGGGTGGAGGTGGTCACCGGATTCAATCTGCCCATGCTGCTCAAGTTGTCCACGGCCGTCGAGACTGCGACCGAACTGTCTACACTCGCTCAGCTTCTCAAGTTTTACGGTCAAAAGAACGTATTGGTAGCAAGTGAATTGCTGAAGGAGCGCGAGCAGGATGGCTGAACCCCTCGAAGAGGTCTACTTTCGGGTCGACCCCCGTTTGGTTCACGCCACGGTCATGAACGCGTGGGTTCCGGAGCTTCGCGTGCGCACCTTGCTTTTGGCGGATGCCGAGGTGGCCAACGACGCCCGCCGCCGGAACATCTTGTCCATGTCCGCCATGGACGAGGCGGACGTGGCCTTTTGCGACGAATGCCGTCTGCCGGCCGAGCTGCTTCCTCGCACCTTGGTGCTCTTTTCGTCCTTGGCCTCCGTCCGCCGGGCCCTCGATGCGGGGCTCGCGATGGACGAGCTCAACGTGGGGCATCTTCCGGCTCGGGACGGCTCGTCGGCCCTGCATCCTGCCGTATACTTGGGACCCGAAGACCTGCAGCAGCTCATCGAGCTCCAGGCCCGGGGGGTCCGGGTGTACGTGCAGCCGCTTCCCCACGATCCCGCCATCGCGCCGGTCGGGATCCCCCGTCCGGTGGCGGTCCGCCGGCCGCCGGGCCGGCGCAGCTCCAGCGCCGTGCGAAACCCGTCCCTGCCTCGACCTGCAACCGAGGCGCCGGAAGTGGACTCCACCTTGGTCCGCCGGTCGGTTCAGGTCGTCAACGACAAGGGACTGCACCTGCGGGCCGCCCATGTGCTCGCTGCTGCGGCGGCTCGGTTCGATTGCGACGTGCGGGTCGGCCGCGATGGGCAGCTCGTCAACGCCAAGAGTCTTTTGGGATTGACCACCTTGGGTGCCGCCCGCGGTACAGAGTTGGTGCTGGAGGTGACCGGACCGGACGCCGAGCAGGTTTTGGATACCTTGGCCGAGCTGTTCGCGTCCGGTTTCCGGGAGGGCTCCGCGTCGTGAGCGTCAGGGTGCTTCACGGCATTCCGATCTGTCCGGGCGTGGCGTTCGGTCAGGTGCATCCGGTCGACCGCCGCCGGGTGACGGTGCCCCGATTTCGCCTGCCGCCCGAACAGCGCAACGCCGAGAAAGCCCGATTCGAGCGGGCCATTCGGGAATCCGAAGCCCAGCTCGAAGCCCTCCGGTCCCGCAGCGAAGAGGAGCTGGGGTTCGGTCCGGTGTCCAATCTGCTGCGGGCCCACGCCATGATCTTGCGGGACGGGGCGTTCTTCGACGCGGCGGCCGACCGGATCGAAGAGGAAGGGCAAAATGCCGAGTGGGCGGTCCGGTCCACGATCCGCGAGGTGAAGCGGCTCTTCGATCACGTGGACCATCCCTACTTTCGGGAGCGGCGTTCCGACGTCGACGTGGTCGGAGATCGGGTGCTCCGAAATCTGTTGGGCATCGAATCGGACCCCCTGGCGAACCTGCCGCCCGGGGCGGTGATCGCCGCCTACGATCTGACGCCGGCCGACACATTGGCGCTGGGCCGTTCGGCCGTGGCGGCCTTCGTCACCGAAGGGGGCGGGCGCACGTCCCACACCGCAATCCTGGCCCGCGCACTGGGCGTTCCTTGTGTGTTGGGCTTGAGTGGGCTCCTGGATGCCGTCCAGGCCGAGCAGGCGATCATCGTCGACGGCGGCTCGGGGACCGTGGTCATCGAGCCCAGCGACGGGGAGGTGAGTCGCTACCAGGGCATCGCCCAGCGTCGCGCCAAAGAAGAAGCGAGCTTGCTGGCCGATCGGGACCTGCCCGCCCAGACTGTCGACGGCCACCGCGTTCGCTTGTTTGGAAACATCGAAGTTCGACAAGAGGTCGAGGTCTTGCGCCGGGTCGGCGCCGAAGGCGTCGGCCTGTACCGGACCGAATTCCTTCACATCGACGAGGTGGACCTGGAAGACCCGGACGCACACGGTGCAGCCTACGGCTCCGTGCTCGCCCAGATGGAGGGGCGACCGGTCACGGTTCGGACCTTGGACTTGGGGGGCGACAAGCGAGGCGCGCCCTCGCTGGCGATGGACTGGGAGCCGGAGGCCGACCACGGCGCGTCGCCCCTGGGGCTTCGCGGCATCCGGATCAGCCTGAGGGAGCTCCCCGGGTTTCGCGTGCAGCTGCAAGGCATCCTGCAGGCGAGCGCCCGCGGACCGATCCGCATTCTCTTGCCTTTCGTGACCGATCTGGTCGAGCTCCGGGAAGCGAAAGGCGCCCTCGAGAGGGCCCGTCGAGATCTGGCCGCCAAAGGCGCGGACTTCGACCCGGACGTCGCGGTCGGGGTCATGATCGAGACGCCAGCCTCGGTCTTTTGTCTGGAACACCTGCAAGAAGAGTGTGACTTTTTTTCGGTCGGGACCAACGACCTGGTCTCTCTCGTCATGTCCGCAGACCGAAACGACGAAGCCACGTCCCACATTCATCGGCCAGCCCATCCGGCGGTGCTGCGGGTGCTGCGCACGATCCGTGAGCGCGCTTCGGTGCCGGTTTGCATCTGCGGGGAACTGGCCGCGGACCCGTTCATGACGCCGGTGTTGGTCGGTCTCGGCTACGACGAGCTGTCCATGGCCGCCGCGTCGATCCCGGTGGTCAAGCGTCTGGTTCGGCGCCTCGATGCCGGCGCCTGCCGAGAACTGGTCGACGACATCTGGAACCTTCGTACCGCCGACGAAGTGGAAGCCCGCATCGCGGAGCGGCTGCGGGTGTGGGTTCCGGACCTGTTCGGTGGGGCGCAGCCTGCCGAAACCCCGTGATGGCCGCTACGGGCGCAGCAGGGCTGGCGCTCCCGTCCGCGAGCGACCAACCTGGAAGCCATGGGATGGCGCGGCGCCCTTTCGGTGATGGTGGCCCTCGGGGTCGGTGGCGCGAGCGAGGCTCGGGCCGCCAACTGGTCGGTCATGGGCTTCGAGGCGCCACAGCGATGGCGGGAAGATGCGGACACCTTTCGGGTCCTTTTGGTGCAGGCACTGCGCGAGCGCGGAGTGCGGGTGGCCCAGGACGAAACGGCGCCAACCTGCGACGCACCCGCCTGTGCGGCCGGCTCCGGCGAGCATGCGGTGGTCGGAAGCCTTCGCAAGTTCGGACGCCGGGTGCTGATCACCGCGCACCGGATCGCGTTGTCCGATCGCTCTCTTCGAGGCACCGCCCAGATCCCCGTCGGGTCGTTGGACGAGCTGGATTTGGGAGCGGACCGGGTGGCGGAGGCCCTGGTGCGAAATGTGCCTGCCGATGAGACGGTGGAGTTGGGGAGCGTGACCGATCTGGAGGCCGAGCCCGACCGGCGCCGGACCGGAGCCCGCGGCTTCGCGTTCGGTCTCGGTGCGGTGGTCCCGTTGCGCGACGGGTTCGCGGACCTGGACGGGGGGTTTTCGATCGCCGGAAGCTATTGGTACGAGACGACGCACTTCGCCATAGAGCCGTCGCTCGGGCTGCGGTTCAGCAGCACCACCGGAGGTGACCGGGCGTTCGTGGCGGTTCCATTGGACATCGGAGGATATTACATTCCAGGGACCAAAGACGTGGCGCCGTTTTTCGGCGGGGGGGTTGGTATTCGGTACATGTGGGAGAAGCGACGGACGACCCAGGTGCTCGGCAATGTGGTGAAGTCCGAGTCGGTCCTGGAAACCGACGACGGAGGCTGGGGGTTCGGACTGTTCGGAAGGGCGGGGGTGATGTTCCTGCGCACCTACGACGTCCGGCTATCCGCCAGCGTCCGGTACGACGTGACCTTCATGGAGCTGAACGCTCGCGAAAACCCCCAGGCCCTCGGCGTCGACTTGACGGTGCACTTTTGATGCGCAGCCTGGCTTTGATCGTTGGGATCTCGTCGGTCGTCCCCGTGGCGGCTTGCGATTCCCTGTTCGACTTCGGCGACCCGTCGAACTTCGTGCCGAACTGTGCGGGGGGCACCGCGGCGGTGGCCGGTACCTGGCGCATCGAGGGGCAGGGCGAGCGCACTTCATGCTCGGACGATGCACTCGACACGGAGCGCCTGCTCCTTTCATCGGATCCGCTCCGCCTGGTGCAGAACGGGACCGACGTGAAACTCGGTCCGGACCTCGACGGGTTCGAGCTGCGCAACGGCCGCGTGACCGGTCGATGCCTGCGTTTCGACACGGTGGAGACCTTCGGCGGCTTCACCATCGAGTACCGCTTCGAGGCGCAACTCGATTCGGATGGCGTGTTGCGCGGCACGTTCCGAGGGGACGGCCCCGGATCGTGTCGTTCCGAAGGAGAGTTCGAAGCGATCCCAGCCGACCCGGGTTAGACGGGAGGTGAACGGAACCCTCGAAGCGAACCGACGGGTCGGGGCGAAGGCAGGGCCGGGCCCGCTCAGTTCTGCAAAACGGCGGCGCTTCCGTGCTCGATGAAGCGCGGAGGCGCCCGGATCCCCTTTTCGGTGGACACGATCAAAAGCTCGCCGGTCGGCGCCCTCACTTGAAGGTCCTGGCCCAAGCCGCGGCCCCGCACCACGTCGCTGAAGGAATCGAGCCGCTCCCGGCGTTCTTCGGGCGTGAGTGCATCCCAGGCCGACACGTCGAGCGTCCCGACGAAGGCTCCGTCGACCAGCTGCGCCGACTTCAGGGGGAGGGTGCCCTCGTAGGGCGACACGGTCAGACTTCGGTTCGGCCGGCTCAGGTACGAGGCGACCACGGCGCCGGCCAGGAGCACGCCCATGATGGACAGGCGGATGGCCCGCGAACTGCCTTTCTTGCCCCCGCCGAGACCCATGCTGCGGAGCTGGTCGGCCTTGCTCTTTCGGTGCTCCTCCGCTTTGGCCGGCTTTTCCCGCTCCCGCGGCGGCGGGGGTGCGGCGGGGACGTCTTGGCTTTGGGCCCGGCGCAGCAGGTCGGCTTTCAGGTCCTGCGAGACGTTCAGAACCGGCTCCGGCAACACCACGTCCAGGGTGGCCAGACGCTCTTGTGCCAGGGCAACCCCCACGTAGATGTCCGGGTCCTCGATGCCCTGTTCCCGCAGGGCCTCGACCACCGGCTGGGCGTCGAAGGTCTTTCCGTCGAACAGCTCGGGCAGACGCTCGCCGATGAAGTAGTTCAGCTGGCTGGAGTCGATTTTCTGTCCCACCGGCGAGGCGCGAAAGCCGTGCACCACGCTCCGCAGGACCCGTCGGTGCAGGTCGCCGGTCTGCTGAAATACCGGCTCCAGCTGGGGCAATGGCGTGCCCCCTTGGGTACGCTCGAAGTGCTCGAGGCTGGCCGCCCGGGCGCCTGCGTCCAGGGAATCGACGGCCGGCGGCAAAACGACCTGAAAACCCAGTTGTCGAGACTTTTCCTCGAACTTGAGGAACAGGGCGGTCAAGTCCTCCTGCCGGGCTCGGGCCGCCAAGGCATCCCAAAGGGGGCCCAAATCCAGCCGGTCTTCGTGCACCAAGATCGCGTAGTTCGAATTGACCAGCATGAAAAAGTTCTTGGGGTCCACGTCCGCCGACACCGGGCTGACGCGCAGCAGCCCGGCCAGACCGCGAACCAAAGCCTTTTTTCGGTCTTCTTTGGAAGCCTGTGACACGCCTTGCACATCATGCGCTTGGGGTTTCCTTGACGCAAGGTGCATCCGTTTGACGGTTCGGTGAGCATCCTGTTAGCCCCCCTCCGATGGCGTCCGGCTTCCCCCGGACATCCACCAGAAAGACGAACAACATGACTTTGAAGAATTTCGTGTTCACCTCGGAATCCGTGAACGAAGGCCACCCTGACAAGGTTTCGGACCAAGTCTCCGACACCATCCTGGACGCATTGCTGGAGGGCGACCCCTACAGCCGGGTCGCGTGTGAGACCATGTGCCTGACCGGCCTGGTGATGGTCGGGGGCGAGGTCACGTCCAAGACCCAGATCGATGTGCAGGAACTGGTGCGGGATACCATCAAGCGCATCGGCTACGACGACTCGGCCATGGGCTTCGATTATCGCTCCTGCGCCGTCCTGAACGCCCTGAACAAGCAGAGCCCCGACATCGCCCAAGGCGTGGACGGCCAAAGCGAAGACGAGCAGGGCGCCGGTGACCAGGGCATGATGTTCGGCTTCGCCGTGGACGAAACGCCCGAGCTGATGCCCATGCCCATCCAGTACAGCCACCAGCTGATGCGTCGGCTCACCCAGGTTCGCAAGGACGGCACCCTTCCCTTTCTGCGGCCCGACGGAAAAGGTCAGGTCACCGTTCGCTACGAGAACGGAAAGCCCGTCGGCGTGTCGACCGTGGTCGTGTCGACCCAGCACACCGACGAAGCCGAAAACCGGCAGATCCACGAAGGCGTGATCGAAGAGGTGATCAAGAAGGTGATTCCCGCCGAAATGCTGGCGGACGATGTGGTCTACCACATCAACCCCACCGGGCGCTTCGTCGTCGGGGGACCCCACGGCGACGCGGGCCTCACCGGCCGGAAGATCATCGTCGACACCTACGGCGGCATGGGGCGGCACGGGGGCGGAGCGTTTTCCGGCAAAGACCCGACCAAGGTCGACCGGTCGGCTGCCTACATGGCCCGATACATCGCCAAGAACGTGGTGGCCTCCGGGGCCGCCAGCCGCTGCGAGGTCCAGCTGGCCTACGCCATCGGTGTGGCCAAGCCCGTGTCGATCCACGTGGACACCTTCGGAACCGGAAAGGTGGCCGAGACCAAGATCGAGAGCGCCATCGACAAGGTGTTTCGGACCACGCCCCGCGGGATCACCGAGACCCTGGACCTGCTGAAGCCGGGCTACGCCCGGACCGCAGCCTACGGGCATTTCGGAAACCCCGAATTCAACTGGGAAAAGACCGACAAGGTCGACGCGCTCAAAGGCGAGCTCGGACTTTGATCGGTTGGGGGCGGTCAGCCGGAGCCCGGGTGGGCTCCGGCCCCGCCTCAATTCAATCCGAACGCGCGCACTGCGTTCTCGCCGGTGATCCGGCGAACTTCCGACTCCGGCATTGCCCACTCCTCCGCCAGGGTTCGGGCCGTGTGCACCACGTAGGACGGCTCGTTTCGCTTTCCTCGATACGGCACCGGTGCCAGGTACGGGCAGTCGGTCTCGATGAGCACCCGCTCTCGCGGCAACTCCCGGGCGATCCGGCGAAGCTCTTGCGACTTCTTGAAGGTGAGGATGCCCGAAAAGCTGATGAAGCAGCCCAGGTCCACGGCGCCCCGGGCCAGATGGGCCGTACCGCTGAAGCAGTGGATGATCGCTCCAGCAACGGGCTTTTCCTCGGACAAGATCTGCAGCGTGTCCGGCTCGGCATCTCGGGTATGGACCACGCAGGGCAGTCTCCGGTCGTTGGCGATCTGCACGAAACTGCGAAAAGCCGCTTGCTGTTTCTCTCGAGGCGAATGGTCGTAATGGTAGTCGAGCCCCATTTCCCCGATGGCGATCACCTTGGGGTGCTCCGCCAGTTTGTCGATCCGATCCAGCACGTCGGGTGTGACCTGGGCCGCGTCGTGCGGGTGAATGCCCACGGTGGCGTGGAGGGTGGGGCTCGGGCCCGGCCGCTCCCCGTCGACGATGGCCAAGGTCGCCGGATTGCTTTCGAAGCCGTCCGAAGCGCCGATCAGGACCAGGTCGGTGATGCCGGCGGCATCGGCCCGACCCAAGACCGCGTCCACTTCGCCGGCGAACCGCTCCCCGTCGAGGTGGGCGTGGGTATCGAAAAAGCGCTGCACGGGCCGGGAGGGTGCAGAAGGGCCCGAAGGGCGTCAATCGAAGGCGGAAGGGCGAGCTTGGGCCACCGCGGCGGCTCGGGTGGGTGGCGCGCGCCGAAGGCTGGGGCCCCCAACCGGGGCACCGACCTGGGGGCCGCAGCCCCCGATGGGGGCCGAAACCTCCGGGGGCCGCCTTGGCCCGGGCCATGCTCGGGCTGCCTGCAGGCGGATAGGGCTGCGTGAATACGACGATGCGGTACGGGACCATGCTGTGTGCGGTCGGGTGGGTGGCCTGCGCCGCAGAGATCTCCGAGCCCCAGGGCGGTTTGCTGCCGGGGCCGAGCGGAGGCCCCGGGGATGGCAACGGCAGCTCCGGAGTCGGACAAACCCTGGACGAGACGCCGGGGCCCAGTCCCCGGTTCATTCGGCTCACCCACGACCAGTGGGCTCGGACCGTCGAGGATGTCCTGAAAGACGACAGCGCCCAGGAACTGGCCGACGGGTTTCGTGCCGATTCCTTCGGGGCCGCCTTCATCTTCGACAATCCGGCCGACCTGTCGGTGGACGGACCTCTGTGGGCGGCCTACCAGCGGGCTGCCGCCGAGGTCGCGACCCGCCTGGTGCAGGACGGTGCCCGCTTCGAGGCCCTGACCGAAGACCTTTCGTGGGACGAGGCAGGCGCCCGACAGCTGGCCCAGCGGCTGGGCGAGGGCTTGTTTCGTCGTCCGGTTTCCTCCGAAGACGTGGAACTGCTCGTCGACGTGTACCGGGACGGTCGGGAATTGAGCCCGGACCTGGCGCCCTTTCGGGCCGGCGTCGGCCTGATGGTCGAAGCGATGTTGCAGTCGCCCCTGTTCCTGTACCGGATCGAAGTGGGCGAGCCCGCCGGCGACGGGGTTCGGGAACTGTCGGCCTGGGAGCTGGCGTCGCGGCTGTCTTACTTTCTGTGGAACAGTCCCCCGGACACGGCTTTGCGGGCTGCTGCCGCCGACGAAAGCCTCCTCGAGCCCGAGGTGCTGCGAAGCCAAGCGCGCCGGCTGCTTGCTTCGCCGCGGGCCGCAGCCGTTCTGCTCGACTTCCACGAGCAGCTTCTCGACGTCTCCAAGTTCTCGACCATCGGGCCCTCTGCCGCGTTTTTTCCGGACGTTTCCGAACGCTTGCCCGAGTTTGCCGCCACCGAGAACCGGCTGTTTCTCGAGATGGTGGTCCAGGAGGGGAGCTTCGAGACCCTGCTCACCTCCAACCGAACTTTCGTGAATGCGGCCCTGGCCGATGTCTACGGCCTGCAGGGAGACTTCGACGACACCTTCGTCCCGGTGGAGCTTCCGGACGCGGAGCGCCGGGGACTGTTCACCCACGTGGGGTGGCTCGCCACCTACGCCACCCCCGCCGACCCGGATCCGATCCATCGGGGGGTGTTCTTGAGCGAGCGCATGGCTTGCAACCACATCACTTTGCCCCCAGGCGACATTCCGCCCCTGCCCGATCCGGATGGTCGAACCAACCGAGAGCTGGTGGAAAAACACACCGAGTCCACCCCGGAGTGCGCCGGGTGCCACGGAGCGCTGATCAACCCTTTCGGTTTCGCGTTCGAAAGCTACGACGCCGTCGGTGGGTACCGCACCGAGGACAACGGTTTTGCCGTCGACACCAGCGGGACGCCGGTGATCGACGGGCGCCTGCTTCAGGTGAGCGGGGCCATGGACCTGATGGACCAGATGGCAGAGAATCCGGCGGTTCACGCATGCTACACCCAGCACTGGGTCGAGTACGCTTTCGGGCGGGTCGCTTCGACGGAAGATCGAAACCTGATCGAGCGGCTGGCCCAGGCGTCGCTCGAGGGGACGCCCGTGCGTGACCTGGTTTTGGCGCTGATCGATAGCCGACCCTTCCGCACGCGGGTGGAGGACGACCAATGAATCGAGACAGACGACGGTTTCTGCGGGGTCTCGGTGGTGCGGCCCTGGGGCTTCCGTTTTTGGAAGGAATGTCGCCCCGTCGGGCTTCGGCCCAGACCGCGGTCGGCGCCGAGCCATTCGCCATCTTCTTTCGGCAGGCGAACGGCGTGGCCCAAGCGTGGGGTGACGAGCCGGAGCGTTTCTTTCCTCGGGAGCTGGGCGCGCTGACCGAAGCGTCCATGCAGGGCCGGGCCACGGGCGAGCTTGCGGCCCACCGAAGCCGTCTGCTGATCCTGCAGAGCATCAACTACCGGGGCTTCGACTACGGCGACGGCCACGCCAATGGAGCGCTTCAGGCCTTGACCGGCCAAGGACCCACCGAACCCGGCGCGGCCGGTGGCTCCCAGGCGGCGGGCGAGTCCATCGACCACCGAATCGGCCGAGAGCTCAATCCGGGCGGCGATGACTCGCTGTTTTTGTACGCGGGCCGAAACCGGGGGTGGCTCGGGGGAGCGTGCATCTCCTACCGCGGCCCTGGCCAGCGGCGAAGTGCCGTCAATAACCCGTTCGACGCCTATCTGAACCTGATGGGGGGGGCCACGGGTCTGGACCCGGAAGCCCAGGATCGACTGGTTCGCCGGCGGGAGAGCGTGAACGACCTGGTTCGGACCCAGCTGAATCGCCTGCGCTCGAGCCCGGGCCTTTCCACCCGGGACCGGCAGCGTTTGGACCTCCACCTGAGCAGCGTCCGGGACCTGGAGGTTCAGCTCAGCTGCCGGCTGGACGAAGATCGGGCCCGGATGCTCGAGAACCAAAGCCCCGGCTACGACTCCACCGACGGCGAGGACACCTTGCGCACCGCGCGGCTGCACATGGACGTGGCGGCCTTGGCGGTGGCCTGCGCCGCCAACCGCAGCGTGGCGATCCAAGTCGGATCCGGAAACGATGGCAGCACCCGCTACCACCATCCGGAGACCGGGCAGCCCATGGCCAACTTTCACTACTTGTCTCACCGGCGGCTCAGCCACGGGTCGGACGGCGAAGTGATTCCGGACTCGGATTTGCTGCACCACTACGTGGACGTGCAGTTTGCCCGGACCTTCCGGCACCTGCTGGACCGGCTGGCGGCGTACGATACCCCGGACGGGGGCTCCCTCCTCGATGCCGGCGTGGCGGTCTGGTATAACGACAACGCGAACGGGCCCCCCCACGGTCGCTGGAACGTGCCGTGGGTTCTGGCCGGCAGCGCGGGCGGCTTTCTTCGCCAGGGCCAGCATCTTCGCGTCCAAAACGGAACCCGCGACCCGAACCTGACCCAGCTTCTCAACACGCTGGGGACAGCAGTGGGAGTTCGAAGCCCGGGCCGCCCGGTCCTCGACGACTTCGGTGCCTCCGGCTCCGCCCAGGGGCTTCTCTCGGATATCGTGGCCTGAAAAGATCGCCTGGAGGGCGTGCTCGTTCCGCCCCGGGCAAAGGCGGGGCCTTCAGCGGTCCTCGCTCGAAACGAGGGTTCCGTCCAGCTGCAACTGCGCCGCTCGTCGAATCGAAGGGGAGGGGTCTTCCGCCAGACGGCGGAGGGTTTCGAGGTTCCAGGGTCGGGCCTCGAGCAGTTCGAGGCGCACCCCTTCGTCCTCGTCCGGATCCTCGAGGGCCCGCGCGGGCAAGGTCTCTTCGGTCCACGCCGCCAGGGCTTTCAAGGCCGGACCTCGGCTCGGTCCAGGGCGGGTGGCCCAGGCCCGGAGCCGCTCGCGGGCATCCTCCATTCGCTCCCGCGCGGCCAGGTGGATGGCGTAGGTTCGAACCTCCAACCGTCGCGCGGTCAGGGCCC